>CBDVCK010000256.1:0-5433 GCA_965372465.1 uncultured Thermoplasmata archaeon
CAGGGTTTTCAAACGTATCTTGTGGAGAAGACTCCTTTCCTGGGGGGACTGGTTGCGCAAAGGGGTTTTCTGAGCCCTGAAGATGTGCCGGCATCCGTTCTTCTTGAAGAACACTACGGGATTTTGGAAAAAAGCGGAGTAGAAATCCTTACGGATTCCGAGGTATCAGCTATCAGTGGGTTCATAGGGAATTTCAAGGCAGATATCTTGAAAAGTCCAAGGGGTGTAGACACTGATAAATGTGATAGTTGCGGAAAATGTGAGGATGCCTGTCCCATTGAAACCAGTGATGATTTCAATGCAGGTTTAACCCAAAGAAAGGCAATATACATCAATCCGAATTCCTGGCCTAAAAAATATGCCATAGACTTTGAAAAGTGCGACAAATGCGGAGCATGTTTAAAGGTATGCGAAAAAGCGGCAATCGATTTGAATTCGGAAAATGAGAATCTAAAACTTGATATCGGCACAATTATCCTGGCAATCGGAAGTGATGTGTTCGAACCAAAGGGCCACTATGGATATGGCGAGATGCCCAACGTTCTTACCAATGTCGAGCTTGAGCGATTGCTTGCGTTAAAGGAGAATGAAAGTGAATTTTTAATAAACGGTAGAAAGCCGAAAACTGTCGCCCTCATTCACTGCGTGGGTTCAAGAGAAACAGAAGGCTTCAGAGGATGCTCTCGGTACTGCTGTCAGGTGGCACTAAAACAGGCCATCCAACTTCGTGAGATGGGTATTGAGGTGATTTCCTATTACAGGGATATAAGGGCCTTTAGTAAAGGAACGGAAGACATGTACCAGAACGCAAGGGAAAAAGGCGTGATATTCCTCAGATATTTTCCCGATGAAAAACCCGATGTCCAAAGTGATGGTAAAACCACTCGTATAAGACTTTTTGATAGATTGTTTGGAAGAATGATGAATCTAAACGTCGATGCAATTGTGCTCTCCGTTGGAATGCGTCCGAGAAAGGAAGATACCCTCAAACTTCAGGACATGCTCAAGGTGCCTCTAAGTGCCAGCGGCTTTTTCTTGGAGCGGCATCCCAAACTTGCTCCTGTTGAGACCAATACCGACGGCATATACCTTGCAGGATGCGCCCAGTACCCAAAGAACATTGCAGACAGCATAGCCCAGGCTTCAGGTGCGGCAGTCAAGGCCGTCTGTGTAATGGCAAAAGACGCTGTAATGACCGAGCCAATCACATCCTCCATTGACAAGGAGCTATGCCTGGGCTGTGAAATGTGCATTGAGATGTGCCCCTATCAGGCAATAGAAAAAGGAGAGGACGGAAAACCTGAGGTAATCAAGGTTCTATGTAAGGGATGCGGAACCTGCGGTGCAAGCTGTCCTGCAAAGGCAATTACCATGCGGCATTTTACAGATTCCCAGCTTATTGCGCAGTTGGATATGATATCAACCCAGGGCGATGCAACACCAACCGAGCCTTCCATTGTGGGACTTTTATGCAATTGGTGCTGTTATGCGGGAGCGGATCTTGCAGGTATAAACAGGAACCAGTATCCTCCGAATATTCGCGTTCTTCGTGTCATGTGCTCGGGAAGGGTTGATCCAACAATAGTTCTTCAGGCTTTCATGAACGGAGCAGATGGAGTTTTTATTGGCGGTTGCCATCCGGGAGACTGCCATTATCAGAAGGGTAACTATCAGGCCCAAAGAAAGATATCCATTACCCGAAGACTCCTTGCCAGGGCGGGAATAGAGCCTGAAAGGTTGAGGCTCGAATGGGTATCTGCCTCGGAGGGTGACAGGTTCGCTAAATTGATTACCGAGTTCACAGAGCAGATAAAAACATTGGGACCGAGCAGGGTAAAAGATGACAAGGCCATCATTGAAAAGCTGTCCGCGATACAGGATGAGGCAGGGGATGTAAGATTGAGATGGCTCGTGGGCAAGGAGAGAAAACTTGTAGAGGAAGGCAATGTCTACGGGCATAAACTGGAGCAGGAGTATTTTGACGAAATTATCAATGAGGCTTTATCCAGCGAATTTTTGCGCAATCAGATATTGAACATGACAAAAGAGGAATCGAAATCTGTCAAGGAGATGGCAGAAAAGCTTGGTGAAAGTCCGAAGGATGTTCTCAGGCAGATAACAGCCATGAGGAGCAAAGGATTGGTCGAGATGAGCGAAATTACCGAAACCTCCCCAAAGTACAAGGCCATAAGCCAGGAGGAATCGTAATGGACAACGAGGATAAGGTTGGAGCGGTACTTGTACTGGGTGGGGGGATAGCAAGCATGCAGGCAAGCCTGGATCTTGCTGAATCGGGGTTCAAGGTCTACCTCCTGGAGAAGTCCTCTAGCATTGGCGGTGTCATGTCCCAATTGGATAAAACATTTCCAACAAATGACTGTGCCATGTGTACAATGGCTCCTAAATTGGTTGACTGCGGAAGGCACAGGAATGTATCGCTTATCTCAAATGCCAAGGTAAAGAACATCGAGGGAGAGCCCGGAAAATTCGATGTAACAATCACGGTTCAACCCCGATATATTAACGAGGAAAAATGTACTGGATGCGGCCTTTGTGCAAGGTACTGTCCTGTGGAGGCAGTCAATGAATATGACAGGGGTCTGGGAATCAGGAATGTGATATATGTGAAATATCCCCAGGCAATACCACTGGTGTATATTATTGAACTGGAGCGGTGTATCGGATGCGGGTTCTGCGAAAAGATCTGCAAGGCAAAGGCCATTGATTACAAGCAGCAGGAAAAGGATGTCAAAATTTCGGTGGGCTCCGTGATTTTGGCCCCGGGATTTGAGGAGTTTTCCCCCGAAATAAAGTCAGAATACGGCTACGGCCAGTTTCCCAATGTGGTCACGAGTCTGGAATTTGAGCGTGTACTCAGTGCTTCGGGTCCTTTTCGGGGCACAGTTGTGCGCCCCTCGGATGGCGAGGTTCCGAAAAAGGTGGCCTTCATATCCTGCGTGGGATCCAGAGACCCCCACGTGGGAAGAGGTTACTGCTCTTCTGTTTGCTGTATGTTCTCAACAAAGGAGGCCTTGATTGCCAAGGAGCATGCTCCCGGTCTTGAGGCTCATATCTTCTATATGGACATACGCGCTTTTGGAAAGGAATTTGACGATTACTACCACCGTGCAAAGGATGAATACGGTGTGAAGTACACGAGATGCAGGATAGCCCATATAGATGAGAAAACCGGAACAAATGACCTTCTCATCACCTACAGAAAGGACAATGAGGAATTACTGCAGGAGAAATTTGATATGGTGGTTCTGGCCTGCGGACTGCGCTCACCAAAGGACTCAAAGGAACTTTCAGAAACCTTTGGATTTGATTTGAATGAATACGGATTCTGCGCTACAAAAAAATTCTTCCCATTGGACACAACAAGGGAGGGTGTTTATGTCTGCGGTGCTTTTTCGCAGCCCAAGGACATTCCCGACAGCGTTGCCCAGGCAAGCGGTGCCGCCTCGAGAGCCCAGACCATTATCACTTCCAAGCGAAACACACTTACAACTGTGGAGGAATTTCCAGAAGAGAGGGATATATTACATGAAGAACCCAGGATCGGTGTCTTTGTATGCCACTGCGGGACAAATATCGGCGGTGTAGTGGATGTTCCAAATGCTTCCGAATATGCAAAGACACTGCCCGATGTCGTATATTCAGAGCACAATCTTTACACATGTTCCCAGGATACCCAGGAGCGTATCAGGGAGAAGATATCGGAGCATAATCTGAACAGGGTGGTTGTTGCATCATGCACACCCAGGACACATGAGCCCCTTTTCAGAAGGACGGTAAGGGAAGCAGGGCTTAACCAGTATCTTTTTGAAATGGCCAATATCAGGGACCAGTGTTCCTGGATTCATATGCATGAAAAGAAGAAAGCCACATCCAAGGCAAAGGATCTTATCAGAATGGCTGTGGCAAAGGCAGGTTTGATACAACCTTTGTATAAAGAACCCTTGGAAGTGAATTCCACGGGCCTGGTGATCGGAGGAGGGTTGTCCGGAATGACTGCAGCATTGGAGCTTGCCAATCAGGGTTTTAAGGTTCATCTCATAGAGAATGAGAAAGTACTTGGAGGCAATTTGAACAGGCTGCAGTATCTTTTGGATGGCGAGGATCCCATAGAAAGGATAAACGCCCTTAAAAAGGAAGTTGAAAAGCACGAAAATATTAATGTCCATCTGGGCTCTGAAATTGTAACTATCGATGGTTATGTGGGAGGCTATAAGACCACGATTATGAAAGATAAGAACGAGGAGCTTTTGGAGCACGGAATCATAATCGTTGCAACAGGTGGATTTGAGTATTCCCCTAATGAATACCTCTATGGCGAGGATGAAAGGGTTGTTACACAGCTTGAATTGGAGGAACAAATCGCGAATGGAAATTTTAAGGGAAACAATGTTGTGATGATACAATGTGTTGGATCGAGAGGTGAGAAACACAGCCATTGCAGCAGAGTGTGTTGCGCTCATGCAGTAAAGAACGCCCTTAAAATCAAAGAAACCAATCCATCTGCCAATGTATTTGTGCTCTACAGAGATATCAGAACGTACGGTTTTACAGAGAAATGGTATAGGGAAGCAAGAAGTAAAGGAGTTTCTTTTATCAGGTACGAAGAGGACGAGAAACCCGAGGTTAAAAAGGCGGGAAAATCCATTATTGTCTCGGTTAAGGACCCGATACTTAAAAAGAAATTGACCTTAAAACCTGACCTTTTGGTTTTAAGTGCCGCAATCCATCCGCACCCGGAAAATGCAGATTTGGCAAAGATGCTCAAGGTTCCATTGAGCAAGGACGGATTCTTTTTAGAGGCCCATATGAAACTGCGGCCTGTGGACTTTGCTACAGAAGGCGTGTTCTTGTGTGGGCTTGCCCACTCGCCCAAGTTCATAGATGAGAGCATTTCACAGGCTTTAGGCTGCGCGTCCCGTGCAGCAACAATACTTTCCAAAGATACTATTGAAGCCGAAGGTCTGCCTTCGGTTGTGGACAGGGATAAGTGTACAGGCTGTGCTACTTGTGAGATAGTATGTCCATACGGCGCCATTGCCAAGGATGAGGAAGGAAAGGCCTTTGTAACCGAGGTCCTTTGTAAAGGATGCGGCTCATGCAGGGCAAGCTGTCCCGAAAGAGCGATTTCCGCCCCGCATTTTACATTGGATCAAATAGTTGCAGGAATCAGGGCCATGGCCCAGAGGGAGGTGATGTGATGGGTGATGAGAAGAATCCTTCCACTGGTGATGAAAAAGATACACTGGTGGAACCTGAAGTGGGGGGTAACCCAACCATTGAGGAAGGTGGTTTGCAGGATGATAAAAACAAAGATTTCGAACCCAAAATTTTAGGCCTCCTATGCAACTGGTGCTCCTCCGTTTTTTTCTTTGTGCCTCAGTCCGCTGGCTTGGGCTCCAAAGAAAAAAATGG
>CBDVCK010000257.1:0-5394 GCA_965372465.1 uncultured Thermoplasmata archaeon
TATTCAGCGATGATGCTAGCAATCAAAACACCGTTCCTGACACCGCAGTGACAGTAACAGACAACGATGCACCTATCAGTCTGGTTGATACCTCGGATACCGCTGCCACAACAGGCGATGGCTTCACCTTCGAGGTGGATGCCTCCGATAATATCGGAATCCATGAAGTGAATGTGGTCTATTGGTTCGGTGATGGGACACCCACGAATGAAACAATGACCGGAACAGGGCCGTACACCCTTGAAATAACAATTCCCTCGAATTCGCTGGTTACGCTGCACTACTACTTCACAATCAGTGACTCGGCCGGTAACTGGCTCTTAGGAACACAGGTGGACATCACTATTACGGATGACGATGAGGCCACTATTTCCAACGAAGCGTCCGATACATCAGGGAAAGAAGGAGAAGGGTTCAACTTCCAAATCAATGTTTCTGATAATATCGGCATTTCCCAGGTCAGGGTGGCCTACTGGTTCGGAGATGACGAGTCACAGAAGCAATATATGAATCTCAGCGCCACAGATGGAACATACTCAGGTTCTTTCTCACCAGAAGAAAGCGGTACTCTGCACTACTACTTCGAGGTTACAGATTCTGCTGGAAATACCTACCAAAGCGAAGATGATACTGTGACGATAGCCTCAAAAGAGAAGGAAGGAGAAGAGCCAAGTGTGATACCCTGGATAATCCTAATTGTCGTTATCGTTGTCTTACTTCTGCTATTCCTTTTAACAAGAAAGAGAAGAGAACCTGAGGAAATCTCGGAAGTGGAGGAAGGTCTCGGTGAAGGAGAGTTAGAAGAGGAGGCTGAGGGATTAGAAGGAAAGGAAGAATTCGAGGGTGAAGAGCATAAGGAAGAAGGTGAGGTCGGATCTGAAGAGGAAGTAGAGCCTGACGAGGAACTAAAAGAAGATATCGAAAAAGATACCGAAGAAGAAGGGCTCTCAGAAGAAGAACTGGCTGAGGAAACCGAGTCAGGGGATATAACTGAAGAAAAGTCGAATAAGGGAGAAGCAGAAGAACAGCCAATCGAAAAGCCCGAAGAAGAAAAATCCGATGAACTGGACGACATCCTCAAAGACGTCCAAGATTGAGCCGGATATCATAGAACATTCGTTTCGTACGTGCCGAATTATAGATATTACTTTATACCTTTACATAAGTACTCTTTTAGCTCTAGATTTAGGGAACCCGGGGCAAGGAGAGAGGTATTATGGAATTATTAATGAAAGATAACAGGACTTTTAGATACATGCTCGTTTTTGGACTGGCCATTGTATTCTTGGCGATTTTGATGGTCCTATTGGGATCGAATGCACAGGCTGATATAATCGTGGACCAAGCAGGTGGTGGCGACTACCTCACGATTCAGGAGGGTGTGGACAATGCCATCCCAGGAGAGAATGTCTTTGTGTGGGACGGCTCATACAATGAGAACATCACAATCGATAAAAGCGTGCAGTTGATTGGCAATGGTTCCGCAACCACAACAATCGACGGCTTCGGGACCATGAACAACATAATCAATGTTACAGCAGAAAGTGTTGAGATCACGGGTTTCAATATCACCGAGTCAGGAATGTGGTACGGTGTATGGGCAAATGTCGGTGGATTGAACATCCATGATAATGTCTTTGTCTGTCAAAATGATTCCATCCACATCAATATCACAGATGCCGGTGGGAATCTGAATGGCTTCTCTGTTGCTTCAATTGGTAATATTATTATCGAATCCAATGAAATTTACTCCACAACTGACGGCATTCATATCAACCTTCATAACATCGGTTATAATCTCTCAGATAATGCAGAGGTTCAACTTGGAGCGGTCAAGGTTATCTGGAACAACATTAATGCGAGAAATGGTATCAACATAACCCGCATCGAGAATTTGGGGATTAATATGTATGATAATTCCATTTTTACGTGGGGTGGCCTTTATATTGAGGACAATGTCATTAACTCTATACTGAATGGAATATTCCATGATGATGGTACCTGGCCTGATAACCTCTTTTACATAGGTTATTGGGGATATAATTTAAATCAAGGTTCATCGTACACAATGGGTGATGTATCGTTCTCTAGAAACGATATAACAGCAGGTGGAAGAGGAATAGATCTAGATAATAACATGCGTTATTGGGGAGTGTGGATGAATGGCACCTCCTCTTTCAGAATGGGAAGCATTCTTTTCAATGATCTTGTTATTAACGCGACATTTCGTGGCATAGGCCTTAATGAACTCTCTCATTTTGGCAATTACATGAATGGTTCTTCGATCTTCGAAATGGGCGATATCTCCTTTGACAGAAACCACATTACAACACAGAACTGGCAGGGAATGTATCTTGATGATTTTGATGAATGGGGAAACTACATGTACGGTGATTCATCCTTTAGTATGGGTAATGTCACGTTCAACAACAATAACATCACTGCAGGAGGTAACGGTATATACCATGGTGAACTTGAACGCCACGGATATTATATGTATGACAACTCTACCTACACAATGGGGTACATCCAGTTCAACTGGAATATTGTCGATGCAGGTTCCATGGGTATGTCCTTTGATGATTTCGATTACTGGGGAAACGAAATGTACGGCAACGCTGCATACCTCATGGGAGATGTCGAGTTCAATGACAACATAGTCAATTCCGGTGGCTGGGGCATAACACAAAGAGAACTGGAAAGACATGGTTATTCAATGCATGACAGCGCATCCTTTATCATGGGTAATATTTCCTTTGATAGAAATTACATAAATTCCTCTACCGATGGATTCTGGTTGGACGATTTCGATCAATGGGGATATGACATGAATGGCTCCTGCACGTTCATTATGGGTGATATCACCATAAATGATAATGTGGTTATCGCTGGAGAGATAGGGATATTCCAAGGCGAATGTCAGTACCATGGATATAATATGAGAGTGGACTCTCATTATGAAATGGGAAATATCGAGATATTAAGAAATAACATCCAGGCGGGAAGCCATGGTGTGGAACTTCAGCAGTTCAGCTACTGGGGATACAAACTCTCCGATACATCCTCATTCACCATGGGCGATTTCCTGCTTAATTACAATATTATCAATGCAAATTTAACCGGCATATACCAGCAGTGGGGCACATGGAACTACTTTGGTTACTGGGGCTGGTCAATGAACAATGCTTCATCCTACACAATGGGTGATGTGTCATTCAGCCAGAATACCATTGATGCTGGTAATGGAACAAATCTTGACAATACATGGCGAGAGTGGGGGGTATGGATGAACGGAACTTCATCTTTCACCATGGGAAATATTTTGTTCAATGACCTTGTTATAAATGCAACTTTTCGTGGAATAGGTCTTTCCGAACTCTCCCATTTTGGTAACTATATGAATGATGATTCTGTCTTTGAGATGGGCGATATATCCTTTAACAGAAACCAAATTACAACGCAGAACTGGCAAGGAATGTATCTTGATGATTTTGATGAATGGGGATTCTACATGTATGGCAATTCATCCTTTACAATGGGTAATGTAACGGTCAACCAAAACAATATCACATCAGGTGGTGATGGTATCGCTCATTATGAAATTGAACGCCATGGATACTACATGTATGATAACTCCACCTTCACTATGGGGTATATCCAGTTCAACTGGAACACGGTCAATGCAGGTTCCGCGGGTATGTCCTTTGATGATTTCGATTACTGGGGATACGAAATGTACGGCAACGCTGCCTTTCTCATGGGAGATGTTGAGTTCAATGATAATATCGTCAATTCCGGTGGCTGGAGTTTTAATCAAAGAGAACTGGAAAGACTTGGTTATTTAATGCATGATAGCGCATCCTTTATTATGGGCAATATTTCTTTTGATAGAAATTACGTAAATTCCTCTTCCGATGATGGAATATGGTTGGATGATTTCGATTACTGGGGATATGACATGAACGGCTCATGCACGTTCATTATGGGTGATCTTACCATAAACGATAACGTGGTCATCGCAGGGGATATCGGGTTATTCCAGGGTGAATGTGAGTACCATGGATATTTGATGAAGGGAAACTCTTACTATGAAATGGGAAATATCGAGATATTAAGAAATAACATCCAGGCAGATTCCCATGGTGTGGAACTTCAGGAGTTCGGCTACTGGGGAAATGAACTGTCTGGGACTTCCTCATACATCATGGGCGATTTCCTCTTTGATTACAATATAATCAATGCAAATTTAACGGGTATCTACCAGCAAGATCAGGTATGGAACCACTTCGGATACTGGGGCTGGTCAATGAATAATGCTTCATCATACACAATGGGTGATGTGTCAATCAGCCGGAATACAATCAATGCAGGAGGAAACGGAGCTTACCTCGGATTATTGGGAAACTGGGGTGTCTGGATGAACGGCTCCTCATCTTACACAATGAGGAATATCTTGTTCAATGAAAACGTAATCAACGCGACAAACGACGGCATTTACTTTAATCAGCTCTCAAACATTGGTAGCAACATGTACCACGAGTCCACCTTCGCCATGGGCGACTTCAACTTCATAGACAACACCATCAACGCCAACAACAATGGAATATACTGGGAGCCGTACGAGTTCGGTGCCTATATGTATGGCAACTCATCTGCGATTATCGGCAATAACTTCATCACAGGCAATGAAATAAACGTATCGGACGGCTATGGCCTCTATGCCTGGTGGTGGTATTACTTCGCCTATGAAATGCACAACAACTCGATGTGCATGGTGGGCGACAGCATCATCATGTATAATGTTATAAATGTAACAGGGGCGAGCACTGATAGTGGCATCTGGACAGGTCCTTATGAATCTGGCGAATATGTCTATGATAACTCCACAGCGATCTTCGGGGACTATATCGTGAGCTATAACACGATAAATACAGTGGATGTAGATGGTATACAGTTCAGTATCTATGGTGTCGGTTACGATTTAGACGGTTTTGCCTCTGTCACAACTGGCAATATCTCTGTTAGTAACAACATTATCAATTCAACCAATGGTAATGGTATCTATATATCTGATACATATCAAAATGGTTATGAACTCTACGACAATGCGAAAGTGACCATGGGAAACATTGAGTTCAGTGGTAATCACATCATGGCAGGAAGCAATGGTATCACCTCTGATAGCATATACGATTTTGGATCCCACATGTATAACAACAGCAGATTCGAGATGGGCGATTTCAACTTCATTGACAATATAATCACCGCCAATTTCAACGGAATATACTTTGAACCGTACTATTTTGGTGCCTATATGGAGGATAACTCAACTGGGATCATCGGCGATAACTTCATCACAGGTAATGAAATAAACGTCGTGGACGGCTATGGCCT
>CBDVCK010000258.1:0-5381 GCA_965372465.1 uncultured Thermoplasmata archaeon
TAAAAGAAGGTACTTCCGAATAACCATATCAAGGATAGAACAATGAATATTCTACTGAAAAGGTCTGCATTTTCTTGCCCAATGCTGAAAAAGATCAAAAGTCCATTTATGGCTAGAATTCCGGAAACCAAGAAGAATAACAGAGTATTCAATTTTGCCTCTAAAAACCGTTTTTGTAATGAAGTATCCCTGCCAGAAGAGCCGATATTTTTACCCAGACTGGTGGTTTTTTGGGTACGGGATTGATCCTTGGATAGTTTCGTTTTCTTTTCCATCTTTATTCCTATATAAAAGAATAAAGCTGCCACAATAACCCATATCACTGCAATGATGGAAAGAAACGTCATAATAGTTTCGCCCTGTTGAGAAGGTGTATAGATAGTATAGAATATTGCCATACCATTTATACAGATTATTATCGCTATCAGAGAGAACCAGAGTAGGCTTCGTTCAGATTCCTGGCTGACCTTTTCCGTGGATTTTATTTTTTTAACATCCTTACCTATATGGGCATGGTCATCGATGCCCTTATTCAGCTCTATACTATTCTCTTCTCTATTTTGTTCAGAAAGCCACCAGCTTAAAGGACAGTAGCAGTACTTCTCCACATCGCTTGCGGAAACCGATTTATCGGAATTTGTTGCGGTCATGATTGTCGTTTACATGAGTTTCTCGTTTTAAATATTTTTTCATCTTTTCTCTTTAATCTAAAAACCGTGAAAAATACCATTATTATCATCGGAATGATGATATCACTGAATTCCGGGATGATATTTGGGGCAGCATTTGTGGGAATCGTAGCCCACCATACTCCAGACCCGTCTGGATATCTTCCCCAGCCGTAACTGGGAGTCACGGTGGTAAAAGATACAGTATCCTGCTGAACACTGGCATCATCATATAAGGTTACAGTATCTGTTGCAGGGATGTTTCCAATATTAAATGCCAAAAATGACTGCTTCTGGATTCGGGTATTTCCCGGGATTGTATAGGTTCCCCCACTCCATACTATGGTCCAGCCTCCTATATCCTGATTTCTGTCACCGTTGTTGTACAGCTCAACCCAACCGTTTACATCGGGAAAGACCTCGTTTAATATCACACCTGTCTGTGGAGGGGGAGAGGCAGGTACATTTGGAGCTGCTTTTGTTGGAATTGTATAGGTCCATGTATCAGCACCATCGGGATATCTACCCCAACCCTGTCCCGATGGTACGCTTGTGTAGCTAGTCTGGTCCTGTTGTTTGTTTTTATCGTCAGTCAAAGTGGTTGTGCCTGACTCTAATATTGTTCCCACATCAAAAGCTAGAAAAACTCCTGTAGGTATTGTGGTGCCAGCTGGTATGGTATACGAGCTACTATCCCAGGTAATCACCCAGCCGCTTATATCTAGAGCTTGATTGGCTTTATTGTACAATTCCACCCAACCGTTTGTGTCAGGAAAAACCTCGTTTATCACAACCTTTCTACTTGCAGCCCTGGTTCCTCTTGAACTTCTTGAATCCGTGATTCCATTCTCGGACAGGTCATTGCAATCCCTCCAATCGGTTGTAAAGAACCAGACTTTATAAGGGGCGTTCAATGATACACCCAATGAATCGAAGTCTATTTGCGCTTCCAAAGCCTGTGAATCGATTTCAGCACTAACCTCAGATATGATTTCCCATTTCCATTCATTCCTATTGGAGGAATTGAACCTGTTCAAATAACTCGACGTGATCTGATTGCCCTTTCCAGAGAAATTGAGCATGAAATCAGCGCCAATTAAACCCTCAAAAGAATAACCTGTGGATGTATCATTATCGGAATTAATGAAAATATAGGTAACATCCTCGCCAGTTACTACTGGCAGTCTTGGTATTGGGGGAACCGGGCCGATATATCTTTTTACTCCAGTTACAGGCTGTATAAGGATTGTATCGTTTCCCCAAGGCCAGTCAAGTTCTCCGTCGTTATCGCTGTCTTGATCGTATCCATCCTCCCCCGTATCCCTCCAGGTAGTATTGACATCATCTTGCTTTCCAACATCGTTATCGAAATCATGTTCCTGGCCGGGTACTTCATCTTTATCGAGTATCCCATCCCCATCGCTGTCAGCGAATTCTTGTACCCTGAGTTCATGGGGACGAGAGGCATTCCATGGAACAGTGACACCGCCCAGCATCGTGCCGCTCACATCCAGATAGAACGATAATGCAGCTGAATCATGCTGGATATTGTATCGCATTATGTCTATATTGGGACAGTCAATACTGTCATTACCCAATTGTACATCATTGTATCTATCAATAGAAGAAATATCATTATCCCAGTCACCAAAAGCCCCGTCAATTGTAATATTATCTGTTTTCCTTCCAATATAGCTATTCGCAAGATGCTTAGGTGAAAGAGTTAAAACACCGGGTTCGAAAATAACATCCTTTACCTCTGCAATCCGAAGGCCAATTGTGCTAGTATCCAATGCCGAAGTTGATATGTCCGCGGCAAGAAATAATGTCTCTGAATCATCCTCTTCGATGTTTAAGGTCATGGGAATATTGACTTTACCACCTGAAAAAACGCTCTCAACACTTGCGATTTCCTCATTCCCATCCATAATACCGTTCTCATTTCTATCCTGAAAAACTGTGATTCTTTCCAAATCAGCCACGGTTGCGGTCCCTGTTATAGTAACGTTGATGGATGTCAAGGATATGTCCTCACCTTGGGCACTCAGATCCAATCTAAGCATGGGAATCCTTGACGCTTTGGTTATGATCGGCTGTGCAATGCTTGTTTCATCAATGCGAAGAGCCCCTTTAATCTGACCGATAATGACGTCCGAAATATCCTCATTACCTGCAGTATCTCTCATACTGAACAGTACCTTGATAGGTTTTTTCGGTTGCGAGTTAAGAATAGAGAGCCATAACTTTGTTTCCAGCTTATCCTTGCCTATTGCTGCAGATATTCTATGGAATCTGTCAAAACCATTTAAGTCCAAAGGAGAATGCGATGTGTTGAATTGACTAAAGCCGCTCTGGTAAATGCTATTATTCCAACCGACAACTGCAATCATCTTGTCGGCACCCAGGGTAGCAATATCGTATCCTGTGCTCGCGTTATCATCTTCATCAATGAAAATGTTTACAGAATCCAGGCCATGCTCCCCTTCAAGAATTGAGCCATTTACTCTTAAATAGAAGGCGCAATCACCATTTGTATTGATTTTCATTGCGTATTCCTCTATATTGATATCCTGATTTTGGGATTGATCAAAAACTGAATCCGAATAGCTTGAAATTGTGCGCCATTCACTGAAATTACCATCGATTTCCACCACTTTTATAGGAATCGTGAAATTGGTTATAATAAATGGAGACAAAATCAGAAGGAGAATAAGTAGCCATGCTACAAGAATTCTCGTTGTGCCCTTCTTTCTCTCGTTTGACCCCGCTGGTGCTCCGAGACCGTTTGTGATGCCATTGCCATTTGTAATACCATTTGTTATTCCCACCTTAAGTGCCCGCAATCCATTGGTTAGACCGTTTGTTATACCATTTGTAAGGCCATTGGTTATCCCGTTTGTTATCCCTAGCTTGGCTTTTTTCAACCCGTTTGTCAGACCATTGGTCAGGCCGTTTGTTAAACCCCCTTTCTTTCTTAAACCATTGGTCAAACCGTTGGTCAGGCCATTAGTCAAGCCTCTTCGGATGCGGGCAACAGGCACTGCCTTTTTCCCAACAAGACCCTTTTTTTCCATCGTTGGAGCCTCTTTGGATATTTCAACATATGTTCCGCAAACATTGCATATTTCTTCCTCTTCAGGTAGAAGAATCCCGCAATCTGGACAAATATTAAATTCCATCTCCTTTGCCCACTCTTCTCGAGTTTCCAACTCTCCTGATGGAACCTCGACTTCCTCAGATTCCCCAATTTCACTGAGAAGCGTTTCCATTTCATCAAGTATTGAAGGTTCCTCAATTTCTTTGGGTACCTCGGCTTCTTCAGATTCCTCTGGAATCTCGATTTCCTCCATCAATTCCGGTACCTTTGGCATTTCTATTCTTTCGATCTCTTCAAGCATCTCAAATAGCTCATCCTCTCCAATTTCTTCGTTCTCGGATACGGATTCTTCTTCTTCCTCAATCTCCCCTACTAAGGCATGAAGATCTTTTGCCTCTAATTCTTCAGGGGCAACTGACTGTGCGAAATCTTCAGTTATCTCTGTTTCTGCGATAACAATAAAATCTTTTAGCATGTCGAGTGCTACAGAAGTCTCAACTTCCTTTGGCTCCTCTTCATCTTCGATATCGAAGAGAGCCTCTTGCAGCTCTGATACCTCGAGCTCCTCGGAAACTTCAGGTAATTTATATTCCTCTATTTCCTTTGCTTCCCTATCAATTTCAGCCTCTTCGGCTTCCTCCGATGGACCCTCGTAAACACCTAATTTCTCAAGTTCGATTGCTAAATCCATTTCTTCTATTCTCTCAACAGCATCTGGTTCACTTATCTCCTCATCTTCCACAAGCGCGCCTTCTTCCCCTGCTTCCTCAACTTCTTCAATGGGCGATACTTCATCAGCAACCTCGGGTTTCGGTTTAACCTCAAAGTAATCCAAATCCTCGGAAACTCCTATTTGCTCAAGCTCCTCAATTAGCTCGAAATCATCTATTCTATCTATTATCTCACGTTTGGCTAACTCCTCGGATTCCTCGATTCTCGCCTCTGCTTCCTCTAGTTCTATGAACTCTTCAATTGGGGCTTCGAATCCATCATCCAATTTGGTTTCTTCTTCAGGAATCTTGGCTTCGTCCAACTCATCAATGGACCCTTTGATTTCCTCTGATTTTTCAGGTTCTGCAATTGCCATTTCAAGTTCTTCATAAAGGGCAGCATCATCAAATGGAATGTCAAATTCCTCCGCAATTTCAGGTTCTTCAAGCTGGGCTTCAAGTTTTTCATACAATTCGGTTTCTTCAACAAATATCTCTTCTTCCTCTGGCGCCATAAATTCTTCATACAATTCGGCTTCTTCATCAAGAAATTCTTCTTCTAGGTCCTCTGTGGGAATTTCTAATTCCTCAGACTTCGTGGTATCTTCAACGGAACCCTCTTCCGCGTGATCCTCAACAGGTATTTCTAATTCCTCAGGGATCGTGATTTCTTCAATCGGAACCTCTACCCCTTCAGGTTCATCCTCTGTTACTTCGAATTCCTCTTGTACCTCTGGTTCTTCAAATGAAATCTCAATTCCTTCAAGCTCATCCTCAGTTTCCTTAGGTTCATCAATTGGAACATCTAACTCCACTGGCTCTTCCAAAGGAACTTCGACCTCTTGACTTACTTCAGGCTCTTCATGTGAAATCTCAATTCCTTCAAGCTCTTCCTCTGTGACCTCA
>CBDVCK010000259.1:0-5375 GCA_965372465.1 uncultured Thermoplasmata archaeon
GACATCTGCAGGATACACCCAGGTGTTTACGCCCTGATTCTCAAGCCACCTTGCTACCTCTTCTGCTTCCCCGTCACTTGAACGATAATTTATAGCGACATCGGCACCTTCTTTTGCCAAGGTTAATGCGATTTCCCTTCCTATTCCCTTTGATGCACCTGTAACAAGGGCGCGTCTTCCTGCGAGCTTTCCACGTGATGATCCGGGATTTGTAGCGGCAGATAATCCTTCAATTTTGTCGATTTTCGTCATTTTATTTACGATTTTCATACTTCCTCACCATCGTTCATAACTAATGATGGAAATAAGAGTAGCCCAATACGAACTACGAGAAGAAGACCTATGAATATATATAAGCTAATTGTGGTGTGATTATCTTTTTTGATAACATTATGGGCGCCTGCAAACATGTTTTGAATTCACCGTCCTTCGCCTTTACGCTAGGTATGGGGGCAAATCAATTTGAGTATATAAGCTTTTCGTATTCCTAAACAATTTTGATTTTTTATTTACTTTTACGCAAAAATAATTATAATTATCATAAGAAATAGCAAAAGAATGTTTCTTTAATTTAGGAAAAGAAAAATATTTATATGATCTATTACCATTGGCTAATAAGAATTACAACAGGTTGTGTATATATGGCCAATCAAAAATTGGACGAAATCGACAAAAAGATCATCAAAATACTCCAGGATAACAGTCGTATCCATGTCTCGGATATTGCCCGTAAAATCGGTAACATGACAGAGAATGCCATACGGTATAGAATCGACAAATTAGAATCTGAAGGTTATATTTCTGATTATACAATTCGTCTTAATCGAAAAAAGTTCGGAAAAGATATCACTGCAATTTTCAATCTAAAAGTTTTACCAGAGAATATCAATCGAGCTTTAGATCTTCTAAAATCCATGGATTGCTTGACCGAGATCTACTTAACAACGGGAACGTATTCCATAATTGCCATCGGATATTTCGACGACAGAAAAGAGATAACCAAGTTTATAACGGATAATCTAAAGAAGATTAAAATGATCGATTATAATATCATTACAGTTCTTGACAGAATCAAACATGAATTATATGCCATTTGAAATCAGGGAGGTTAAATCTCAATTTCCAAATCCAGAAGATGAGAGCTCAAAGTCTTTCCGTGCTTATCCAATCTCAGCGATTGTGTGACACCACCATCAAGCGCTTCATACAACACAAAATTGAATGCTTTTATGTTATCCAATTCGTACCGTTTAACTTCACCTTTTACAATATCTCCAAAATGTTCTTTCACCACATCGGTTGTGACCTTCATCTTGAGCATATCATAATCCTTCTCATCATAAGGAATCAAAGAGATATTGAGAATATCACCCTTGTCCCCGCTTCTCGCATGCGCGATTTCTCTCAGTTTTATCTTGCCGATTTTCTACCCTCCAGGATTTTCGTATGGATAGTCACCTTTTCCCTTGGAACGAATACTGAAGTAATTGCAATGTTTTCATTCACATTTTTTGTCACCCCACCTCCTCCTGCAGGACCGTTCGTATAAAGGGCTTCAACCTCATTGCACAGTTTCTCGGCATCTTCCTTCTTTTTTGCCCCGCCAATAACCCGTAATCTGGTCTCATTTGACATTTGTAAAGGCTGTCCGCCTCCCATAAAATCGAACCTCAACTTCTCAAATTCAAGGTTTAGAATCTTTACTCTCTCCATTATTATTTGGGTTGCAAGCTTTGCTCTTTGTTGTGCTCCTTCTCCATAATAGGATATCTGGGCTTCACCGAGAAATCCGTTTCTAGAACCAATGGAGACCTTGAGTTCATCAGGGGGCACACTCCCTCCTCCACCATATATCTTCACCTTATCTTTTCCCATTTTTTCCAACCTTACCTTCGTGAAATCAGAAATCCCGTCGGCTGTGATATATAAACGAGGATCATGCACCTCATAAAGAAGCTGCTCCTTTACTGTTCTAAGACTCACCTCTCCTCCTGGATCAGGCAATTTTGTAATGATAGCTTCCCCATTTTCATAGACCTCGGAAACAGGAAAACCCAGGTTGGCCAGATCTTCCACATCCTTATATCCCGGGTCCGCAAAATAACCTCCTGTAACCTGTGCTGCGCATTCGAGAAGATGTGAAACTGCGATTGCGAAACCTACCCTGTCCCAATCATCCATATTCCAACCCAAGTCATACATCATGGGTGCCAAGAAAAGCGAAGTATCACAGGTTCTGCCTGTAATGATAACATCCGCATTTTTCTTGAGTAATTCGATTACTGGTGGGGCTCCAAGATATGCATTTGCAGAGATGATCTTATCCATAATTTCATGAATCATTTCAGGTTCAGTCAAGATTGAAAAATCACTGGCAGTTAGGGTATTCAAAATGTGATCACCCAAAACCACTCCTACTTTCATGTGAGGCAGGTTCAGCTCATTTAATATTTCCAGGGTCTTTTTAGCTGCAGCTTGGGGATTGGCTCCGCCCATGTTGGTTATTATCTTTGTATTGTTCTCATCACATGCAACCAACACCTTCCTCAGTCTTTCTTCAAGCAAAGGGTCGTAACCCGAGTTTGGCTCTGCAAGCTCACGTGTCTGGGCAAGTGCAATAGTTCTTTCAGCCAGGCACTCGAATACCAGGTAATCCAAGTCTCCGAACTTGGCAAGAGCAACTGCTGGCTCTATCCTGTCACCCGAAAAACCTGCTCCACATCCTATCCTTACTTTTTTTACCATGAGATAAACCTGTTGATATCACCTAATATCCACATCCAAGATAATGTTTTTCACACTTGAAGAAATTGTATACCTTATCAAAAATCAGGATACAGGTTGCTGCATCTTTCCGTAGGTTCCGCATTGAGGACATCGAACCGAAGCAGAACCCTTCTGCACAAAAAACAAATGGGAGCATCTTGGACATTTGATACGCATAGATGGTATTATCTTTCGGGAGGATACAGTTGACGGTGCGGGCTTGGAACTGACCTCGTAAGGCTTTAGGGGAGGTGGTGGCGGCGGAGGCATTTTGGAAATCTGGGTAGTGGAAATACCTTGTTGTTGAATCGTTAAAGGAGGTATTAGAGGAGGGGGAGGGGAAGAAGGGAAAGGCTGTACTTGTCCATGATGCGGTTGGGCAGAGGATATAAAAGGTACGGTGCCGGTCATCTGGGATGGTGATGGGGAAACTTCAGCTCCGCTTGCATACTGATTCCATGATTCCTCTGCAGATGCTCTTTTCTTCCTTCTTCTTACAGCAACTACAGAGGCCAGTATTATGGCAATGATTATGGGAATGAGAAGGAAATATATGGGAATCTCCCAACCTTGTGATGGTGAACTTCTATCTGGACCAAATCCAGTCTCACTGTAAGAGGTTAATTCCATACTCACATCCAATTCTCTATTATCATAATAATACTCGGATTTTACTGGAAATCCAATATCAGATGAATAGTAATTCAGTGAATAACCTTCACCCATTCCAGTAAAAATTCCTCCACCGCCATAATATTCTCCTGATTTTTCTTGCGAAAATATTACAAAGGTCTCAAATGTTCCTGCGGGAACTGTCACTTCTTCCACATGAAGGGCCTCGCATTCCATTGTGGCTTCATAGCTGTCGGTGTAAGTTTCCGGCTCACCATTATATGAATATGTCTCCCTGATGGTTTCAGTATATGTTATCATCCAGGTTTCTGCAATGGACATTGGGAAATTATAGCTGTCAACAGGAGGATCATAGGTTGATTCCATGGACGATGTATCACTGAATCCCATGCCTGAAGAGGAGGTTTCCATATAGGTTTTTACTGTAGCCAGGTCCGAGACCCTCAACCACTGTGTTCCCTCAGAGGTTGATGTCATGGACATTGTATCACCCTCGAAGGTTATCGTCTGGCTTATACTGGTTGTGGTATCCACTACATAGGTTTCGTATTCGGTCCCTTTAACCTCGATTGTCTTCTTATTTACTACTTTCATGGTCATTTCAGCGCTCATTTCAAAATCTTCACCAAAATAATCCATTTCCGCAAGACCTGCGAGGTTTACGGAGTATTTCAATTCCATACCGATTTTTAGTGGGGGGACATCTGTTGTCCTGGGTGAGAGTGCATTGCTCTGATTCACATATACATCGATGGAATCGAAATAATATTCTTCACCATCGTATCCTCTTGCATTGATTGTATGTAATCCGTCGTCAAACTCCGTCGTATCCCATTGATATTCCCATGTGGTCCAGTTATCCGAGGATGAAGTCTGCATCCATCCTCCTTCCGATGTTGCATCCAGCTGTATCTCTATATAACTCATCTCGGACCATGGATCTGTAATCCCCCCTATTGTTCTTGTTCCACTTACAGTGGCACCGGGTTTAGGGTCCGTAATCATTACTGGCAATCCAGAATACCAGTCATCGAAATCCCAATCAAAATCAGGCACCCAATCGGATGGATACAATTCGTTTTCCTCATCATATTCACTTGACATGCCCATGATATCAAAGTCGGATACCTCTCCGATATCATTTATCTGAACCCTAACTTCCAATGTACTTGTTCCGGAGCCTGAGGCCTGAAGGACATCGGAGCTACCATCATCATAATTGGTTCCTGAGCATATTCCGTTGCAGTAATAAATAGAATAGATTGCCTCTTCAGTATCCATTAATTCAAAACCGTAAACAATGTAATCTGAATCCGTAATCACCCCTTTCACTGTCATCTCAAGGGTAAGGTATGCACTTAAAGTGGATTCCAGTGAACTTATTTCAAGGATATCGATTTCCTCGTAACCCTGAACAATCCCGCTTTCAAAGTCCTCCACATCCCCTTCTGGGTCGCTGTACGTGATGTCAAAACCCTCAGCTGAAGTTAAGTTGGGAAGAAGCATGATAATAATACATAATACCCACAGCATTTTAGTTGGCTTTTTATAGGTTATAATGGACATTTACAACCCTTCACTTTCGCTAATATCTCATTGTTTTTACCCTTTAATAGCTTTTGGGTGTCCCAAAACTGTATATCTGCCAATACTCCATATTCGGCAAAATATAAGTATTAAAAGTGGTATGTACGCTCATATACACGGATAATCAGGTGAATCAATGAATCCAACCTTCAATAGGTCCAACCTGCCTGAACTCAGGCAGTTCCTTGACAATCTACCCCTTAAACCCTGCCCCGCCAAACTCCCGGAAGAATATTGCAAGATGTGCAGGAGATTAAACGCTGAGGTCGCCCGATTCTGTGAAACAAAAAAGCTTCCGGAAAAACCCGCAGGAAAGGTACTAGCAGAAGAAAGGTAGCCTGAAAGAGAGGAGGAGCAACCCGAAGAGCAGAGACCATTGCACACCAAAA
>CBDVCK010000260.1:0-5351 GCA_965372465.1 uncultured Thermoplasmata archaeon
TTTAAGACATAAATCGCGGGCTTTTTCTGGATGGGCGGGCCATGTCTCAAACCTGTTGGGAAGCAACTCAAGTGTTTGGATAGTTTGTTCTGCGACATCCCTCTCTCTTTCAAGTCCTGGAATAACCGAACTTATGAATACTTTTATCGATACCATACACTTTCTACATAGGGTTATCAGTATATTTATTTTTCATTAATATACGATTATTCACAAAGGAACGATCCACGTTTTCGTAACCTTAGAATGCATCCAGTATCCCCTCCCCATCTCGAAGTTATCCGATGCAGTAATCTCTTTCCATGTCTGCGTAGTGGCATTATGGGTCCATATCGCATCGACATCATTGTCAAAGTCGATATTGTTTAAGCCATCGGTTCTATTGTAAATTGTTAATGATGGATAACCTACGAGATTCCATCCTTGGTATAATGTGATAGATTGGTTAACCGATGGTTGGACGCCATTATAGATAAAAATCGTATCTCCTGGCTGGGTGATGTGGACCCATAAGCCCATTGTTTCATTTATCTTGAATAAATCATTTCCATAAGGTTTCCCTACCTTGTTATGCTTCCAAGGGTTACTTGTATCTGTAATATCATACCATTGAACAGCATCATAATAACCATCGATCATCTCAAGGACTTTTGTTAGGTTTTGATTAGTTTGAATTAAGGGTAAAGAAATAAGATTCCAGCCTTGCTTTAAAATGGTGTAGTTATCAAAGGTTTTTGAAGTGTAAGGCTCCATTAGAGGGAAATTGTCCTGGGAATCAGCATCGAGTACATAAGGCGTGTCACCAATACCATCAGGAGGAGGAACATTCTGGTTGGGGGTACTATTTAGATCTATACCTGTATAATCGGACCAATAGTTACCTCCTGAGGGGTAACTGTTATCCCACTGGTTACCGTTATCAGTTCCATCAGATGCCTGATTTGTATTGTTTATGAAGTTGTTGTAATAAACATAATTATCAAATGAAGAACGTAAGCGAATACCATTTTTATTGCTCGAAAATGTGTTACCAATTAGGTTATTTCCATCAGAAGAGAAAATATCGATACCATACCCCTTATTCGATGAAGCGTTGTTACCTGCGATGGTGTTGCTATCGGAGTTGGAGAGGTGAATGCCATCATATTCGTTTGAGGAGGCGTTGTTGCCAATAATGTTGTTCATGTCGGATTCTCCGATACCGATTCCCCTGTTATTGTTCAAGACTTTGTTTTCAGTTATGTTGTTATATGACGATGAGGAAAGAATGATACCAGTATTAGAGTTCGTTGATACATTATTTCCTGTTATGTTGTTATATGACGATTCGTAAAGATTGATGCCATCCCACCTGTTTGAAGAGAAGTTGTTGCCAGTAATGTTGTTTCTGTTTGAATAATAAAGAGATATACCATAACGCTCGTTTGAGGCATTGTTTTCAATAATGTTATTCCTGTCGGATTTATAGAGAAAGATGCCACCCCAGTTGTTAGAAACATTATTGCCTGTGATGTTAATATTTGATGAATATCCTATCTCAATACCTATGGAACCATGGGTAAAGTCCTGATTCTCTACACTTACATTTGTGCAATTGGCAAGAATTACTTGCCCAGCGCCTATTGGGATTGTACCACTAGTTTGATTTTTCCAGTAGTACACAGGCTTTCCATTGATTATATTTGAGGTGTTAATATTATGTGTGTTCCAATGTTCAATGAGATCTCCATGGATAGCAATGCCATTCTTGAACATCGTGTTGCCGGTGAGATTAATTCCGATGGAAGAATATAGAAGAATGCCATAATAATACGGGTGTAATGAAACGTAGTTATCAGTGATACTATTCTGGATTGACTCTGTTAGATAAATGCCAAAGTTATTTGAAGAGACCGTATTACTAGTTATGTTGTTTCTGTTGGAATAAAAGAGTTCAATACCATCTTCACCATTTAATGAGGCGGTATTATTTATAATGTTATTCCTGTCGGAAGCAGAAAGAGAGATGCCATTACCGTTGTTCAATGCTATGTTATCTGTAATATTGTTTCCATTGGAGGAAGATAAGAGAAGTATTCCCCCGCCGTTATTCGATGAGGCATTATTACTAGTGATGTTATTTCCATTTGAATACCTTAGAAGAATACCATGCCCATTGTTTAATAAGGAATTTTTACCTGTGATATTGTTCCAATTTGAATAATAGAGCGCAATACCTGCATAGTTATTCGAGGCGAAGTTAAAAGAAAGAGAGTTTCCATTCGAATAAAATATGTAGATGCCATTCGAGTCATTCGAGGATGCGTTATTAGCTGAAATATTATTCCCACTGGAATTAAAGAGGTAGATACCATATCCCCCATTATAAATTGCATTGTTATTAAAGACCCTACAGTTCTGAACATTGTCAAGTTCAATTCCTGCATCTCCAATATTCCATCCGCCCGATCTAAATGTAAATCCTGTAATATTTACCCAATCAGCAGTAATCCTGACGACATCACCTAACCCACCTTGAATTATCGTGGTATCCCTATTTTCCCCGGGTAAGTTAATAGTCTTGTTAACTACAACATTCTCATTATAAGTCCCA
Source organism: uncultured Thermoplasmata archaeon (assembly GCA_965372465.1). Taxonomy (GTDB): domain Archaea; phylum Thermoplasmatota; class Thermoplasmata. The sequence continues at coordinate 2,594 of CBDVCK010000260.1, forward strand.
TTATAAACATATACGGTATCCCCAGAAGTTGCATTATCCACCGCTGCCTGGATCGTCTTTTTATGGGTGGGATCTTCAATAGCATAATCATCATCTACCCAAATCATACCCGCCTTTACTGATTGTGGCATCTCGACTACAATCACTATAAAACCGAATAACATCAATAAACTTAACCAGATTACGGCTATCTTTTTCTTCTTCATTGAAAAATGCTATGAATATTGCGAGATAAATACCTTCCGATTTACTATTAAACCTAAAGTCCAATTGCCTAATAAATAAAAATAGATACTATAAACAAACTTCTCCCTTTCTTCTACTGAAATACGGCCTTTGGCCTGGAAATGGCGTTGGGTTATCACCGACATGCCATTTCTAAGCCCCATCCCTAAAACCATTATTGCCCTTCGGACATAAAGGTTTTGCCACTCCGTCAATGTACCGATTGTTCCTGGTTCCATAATTATACATCGTAGAGTATATTAATGTCCACTCTCGTCACAACCCCTGCGGGCGACCCGTTGTCGTCCTCAGGGCGGAGCTTCCACAGTTGCTTGCGTCGTCCATAAATTGCCTCGCAACTAAGGCTCGTGTGCATTAAGTAAAAGACGGTGTTTGGTTCAAAACCAATATTGTTTCATTTTTATTAAGAAATCTTTCGTTATTGGAAAACCAGATTCAGATCCGATGACGGAGTCGATATCACATTTTGGACAAACTGCTGTATCACCGTTCTTATCTGGTATCCATCTAGTTATCTCTGAGGGTGAGAATATTGCTAAACAGTAAAAGCAGCCACATAACTCACTATTCATTAAGCTTTCTTTATTACTTGTGCAATATTCATGTGCTAAAATGTAATCTGGTTTTTCGTTTTCCATTAACTATCCACCAAACACCTTTGTTTTATTCATGCACCCTTCGCCTTTAAGCCCCATCCCTAAAACCATTATCTCTCTTCGAGGATAAAGGTTTTGCCACTCCTTCAGTGTACCGATTGCTCCTAGTTCCATGATTATACATCACTGAGTATATCAATGTTCACTACCGTCGCAACTTCTCCGCTCGCCCCGTCGGCTCGCTCCGAAGAGGAGCTTCCACAGATGCTTGCGTCGCTGATATACAGCTCTCGCATCGAAGGCGACTCCCTTATTCCTCATATCGGCTGGAGGCACTTAACTTATTATCCCCAAACCCTCCCCCACACCATCCTCGGCATCCCGAAGCCATCCCCCTTCAGGAAGCCTGCGGTGGGGGCTATCCTGTCGGCCTTTTTTTATGCATCAGCATGGCCAAGATTATAGTTACCACAATTACTAATGGGATTATCAACCCCAGGAACCATAGCTCAGAAAAAATAGGACCCCTATCATCAACGGCAGCCTCATCCTCTTCATCTGCGATACCTACGGGCATCAGCGGATAATAATCTACACCTTGATGCGGCAGGTTGGTATCTCCTACACCATCACCATCCTCATCACTGCCATTGTAATTACTCCAGTAGTTTCCTTCACCGTTCCCATCGTCCCAAGTGTTTTTTTTAGATTGATATACTTGATTTGTGTTGTTAATAATAATATTGTGGTGAAAGGTATTGTTATCCCAGGTAAAGATGTAGATGCCACAATCAGTGTTTTGGGATACAGTATTGCCTATGAAGTTGTTCCATTTACAGCGGGCGTTGAGATAAATGCCATCTTCATTGTTTGAGGCATTGTTATTTGTGATATTATTCTCATTGGATTCGTGGAGATATATTCCATGCCAGTTGATTGAAGCTTTATTGTCTGTGATATTATTCCCATCAGAATACTGTAGATGAATACCCATGTATTTTAATGAGAAGAGGGTGTTTATGATGGTATTGCCTTTAATTAGGTTATCGTTTGAATAGTACAGATGTATGTTCCATCCGCTGTCATTGATATTGTTACTAATAATTTTATTACCCCATGAAGAGTAAAGATAGATGCCATATTTACCGTTTGATGATATTGTGTTACCCGTTATGCTATTATTCGTTGAGAATCCAAGGACAATGCCAACAGGACAATTGTTTAATTCCTGATTTTCTATCTTGACATCTGAGCAGTTAGCAAGGATTACTTGTCCTTGATCTGCTGGGACCATGCCACCTGTTTGGTTTTTCCAGTAATAAATTGGCCTGCCGTTGATAGTATTGGAAGTGTCAATATTGTGGGTGTTCCAGTGTTCAAGGTTATCACCCCCAATAATAATACCACTCTTTGTAAACGAATTGCTTGTAATGTTTGTTCCGGTAGAAGAATCGAGAGTAATATTGTTTCCAATAATTGTATTATTTGCGATATTTTCACCGCCTGATAAGGATATCCTAATCCCCCTATTATTATTTGATATATTGTTGTCTGTGATGTCGTTCCAGCACGACTCAATAATATAGATACCATCCAAATCGTTTGAAGAAACTTCATTCTTGCTGATAATATTCTTATTGGAATTAGAAAGGAGTAAGCCACAATGATTGTTAGATAAAACTTCATTACCTACAATAATATTATGGTTGGAAGAAGAGAGGATTAAGCCATTAAGGTTATTCTCAATTATGCAATTTTCAATTACGCCGTTCGTAACATTTTTGAGATAAATGCCACAATGATTAGCTTCCGCTCCATTTTTAATTCGTGAATCTCTTATGATAAAATTGACTGTGGTCGATTTTATCTCTATACCATAAAGATTCGGAAGAATATCGTAACCCTCTATAAGATAT
>CBDVCK010000261.1:0-5339 GCA_965372465.1 uncultured Thermoplasmata archaeon
AGGGATTCTCAGCTGTTTTTCCCAGATTCACTTTCGTAAGAGGGGAATGTGTGATAGAGGATTGGGAACTGGTGGGGGATAGAGGGTTTGGTAGGATGGTTTTTGGAGGGCAAAAATAGACTCCTTTATTATGGCTCTAAATCCTCCGACTCGGTCTCAATTTTCTCATCCGTTTCCAACATGCTCCACATTATTTTTAGTTTTTCATTGAAATGCATTTAACTTGATTCCGTGGGTTGGGAAGTAATATATATAATTATGGGAAATGTATAAATAGATGACCCTATTTTTTAATCTTGGTCGTCAGAATCTTTGCCTTGAAATTCCTCATTTTTGGATAATTCAGATATTGTATTAGCGGTTTGAACATCTGAATCAGGGGTTTCTTTTTCGATATCTTTCGGTTTTTTCTTAAATTTCACTAAAATTAATATAAATATTGTTAAAATGACTAGAATGATAATAAGAATGATAAGCCAAGACCAGTCATGATCATCTTTGCTTTCCCGTTCATTTACCTCTATAGTTATCATATCATTACCGCTGTTCCCGGAAGCATCAATTACCGTCAGAACGACCTGATACATCCCCGCCTCTTCGAATCTGTGATTTGCATTAATTCCGTATAAAGTCAATATTTGAATACCATCCAGGCTTATATTCCAGCTATAATTGATAATTCCTACATTATCTGATGATTCAGAACCATCAAAATTGATCACAGAACCAATTTCAATGATTTTATCATCACCAGCAATTGCGGTTGGTGAAGTAGTGTCTCGTATAAGAAAATCTCCATTTGCGAAGGCCCAATTGCCAGTTGTATCATTGGCCCAAATCGTGTAATTGTAATTACCGACCTCTGAATATACTCTCTCAAACCAGTAATTTTCGGTAATACCGATTCTCACCATCGATATATTTTGAAGCTCTGTCCCGTCAGAATCGAATATCTGAACCCAAACTCCAAAAACCCCGATGTCATCGGTCACCACAGCCGAAATATTTACCACAGCCATAACTTCCTGAATTTGCGGATCAGCCGAATGTGTTATCTCCGGTGCTATTGAAAGATCAATAACCGATACTGTCAAGGTATAATATCCAGTATTTCCACTGGGATCCTCCACAGAAAGATTAACCCGAAATTCACCTACTTCATCGAATTCAAATGCTGTATTGGAACCGTATAAAACTGTGAGAACTGCAAGATCTTTAGTGATTGTCCAGGTAAAATTACTGACAATCCCGAAATTATCCGATGAACCACTCCCGTCAAGATTTATTGTTGTGCCAATCTCTACCGATTGATCCTCATTTGCGTTTGCTTCTGGAGGAGTGATATCATATGCGCACAATTCATCCCTTAATGATTTAAGTTCTTCATTACCAGCTATATCCGTTCCCACTGAGTAAAACTCGTAATATCCCTCTCCTTGGGGAAAATCGAAATCCCAGGACCATGGTTCTGACTCGTTCTTTTCAAAGATCATCCAGGCGCTCCAGCTGAGATTATCGCTGCCATGCCTATACCATAACACAACTTCCTTTACCCCGCTATGTTCATCAGCAATGATAGCCCCAATTGTCAATGGAGAGGAGTTTCTCCAGTACAAGAGAATAGGTTCGAGGCTTGATGTAGGAGGTGAAGTATCCACTGCTACCATGGTTTCCGCATTTTGAGCATCCGGTTCCCAATTACCGTCAATATCAGATGCATTGGTGAAGAATTCATAGTAACCGTCTGATAGCGCAACGAATTGAAATGAACCGCTTGCTGAGGTCCCTGAGATGGTGCTATTGTACGCATATTCTGTCCACAAACCCCAGGAAGAATTGTCGGGACTGTAACGATAGATTAACGTTATATTGGATAATCCGGTATTATCTGATGCTGTAAATGTAATATCCAATAAAGTGGTATTTTTCCAGTAAGGAGGTATGATTTCGACACTTGAGGTCGGTATCGAGGGATCAAATATCAGAAATGAATCTGTATCTGTTTTCCAATTGTCACTTGTGTCATTTGCCCAGATCGTTATATCGTAGGTTCCAATCACGGGGTAACTCTGGTTATAGTAAAAAATGTCCCCGGAAGCCCTATCCATGGTTACATTTATAAAGGAGCCGTCAGGATAAGAGATATTCACACAGACATCAAAGAGCTCATAATTATCGGTAATCATTGCTGAGATATTCACATAATCTGAAACGATTTGTGTGTCTGGATTCGCAATTAGATTTAAAATCGCAGGTTGCGTATTGTCTTCTATATCAAATGATCCCGATTCGAAATTCCAGTTGTTGTTGGTGTCATTTGTCCAGATAGTGAATAGATAACTTCCGATCTGATTGTAGTTCTGTTCAAGGTAAAACGAATCTCCCAGGGCTTTGCTCATTGTGATATTCATCGAGGAACCATCAGGGGAAGTAATATTGATCCAGGTTCCATATAGATCATAGTTGTCTGTTATATCAGCTGAGATATTTACCAAACCAAAAACTTTCTGGATTGCCGGATTCGAAGCTACATTGCTGATTGATGGAGGTATGGAATCCCCGATCACGAAAAAGCCTGAACTGAAATTCCAGTTTCCGCTCGTATCATTGGCCCAGATCGTGAAACCGTGAATTCCTTCCAGGGAATAGCTTTGATTAAAATAGAATATATCACTGGAGGCCGTATTCATTGTGGTATTAACTGACGAGCCGTCCGGATATGAAATATTGATCCATACATCGAACAATTCGAAGTTATCTGCAACTTCGGCTGTGATATTTATATTGCCGAATACATCCTGGTTGGGCGGCTCGGGTGAGGTGTTATTTATCCAAGGTGGTGTTCTGTCCTGAATTGTGAATGCCCAGTTCGAGAAATTCCAGTTATTGCTGGTATCATTTGCCCATATCCCAACATTGTAGATTCCAATCTGATCATAACTTCTGGATAGGTAAAATACATCACCCAAGGCTTCCTCCATTGTTATATTGATATAGGAATTATCGGGATACGTTATATTGACCCAGGCCCCATATACATTGACATCATCTGTGATGGTCGCCGAGATATTGACACTTCCGAAAACCTCCTGTGGATCTGGAGTTGCAGAGATGCTTTCAAAAAAAGGTGGTTCGCTGTCGCCTATTGAGAAGAATCCTGAATTACTATTCCAGTTACCATTCGTATCATTCGCCCATACCGTGAAATCATATACACCTAATTGGCCATAACTCTGATTGAAATAGAATAAATCTCCTGAAGCAGCATCCATCGTTATATTAATCGATGACCCATCGGGATATGAGATATTAATCCAGGCATCAAACAATTCGAAATTATCCACAACAATTGCGGAGATGTTCACATTTCCGAATAAAACCTGAGCGCTTGGATTGGCAATAGTATTATTAATCCATGGAGGTGTATTGTCCTGGATTGTAAAGAATCCTGAACTTGAATTCCAGTTATCGCTTGTATCGTTTGCCCAAATCGTGAAATCATATACACCTATTATATCATAGCTTTGGTCCTTGAAAAATTCATTTAAAGAGCCTTTTTCCATGGTCGTATTCTCCCATGAACCGTTGGGATAAGTAATATTTATCCAAACATCGAATAACTCGAAATTATCTGTTACAATAATTGATACATTAACTTGTTCGAACACTTCCTGTAGGCTTGGGATTGTAATCAAGTTGGATAGTTCTGGCATGATTGAATCTCGAACCAAAAAAGACCCCGAGCTGTAATTCCAGTTATCGTTTGTATCGTTAGCCCATATCGTAAAATCATATGTTCCAAGTAAATCGCAAAATGAAATGTAATAGTAGCGATCATCCGATATGTTATACTCCATTGTATAATTTCCAACGGTAAAGCCATCGGGACCTGTTATGTTCACCCACACAGCACTCACATTGTCATTATCATTTATGACAGCTGAGATATTGACGAGACCATAAACCTCCTGTGGATCCGGAACCGTACTGACATCATCTATTGTAGGGGACTCAAAATCCGGAGGAGGCGTTCCATAGGGATACTTTAGTGGATAATAATCAATGCTGTCCCCGTCGATATTGTATTGATTATCGCATATGCCGTCAGGGGAGCCTGTGGTTTGGGGTGTTATTGCACCATCATATAGGTCTGGTGTACCAGGACTCCAATCCGACCAGTAATTGCCCCCTGAGGGATAGTTATTATTCCATATATTACCGGTTGAATCGTCCATGGCTTGAGCCGCATTATTTAGAATGCGATTATGATATATCTTATTATTGAGAGAATTAGTACTGTATACGCCAACCGTACTAGAGAGTGATAGAGTATTGTTTATTACTATACTGTTTTGGCTATCTTCGAATTGCACAGCTATTTTGTTGTATGACAAGGTATTGTTTGCAACATAGTTATTTCCCCCTCCATTTATTTTGACTCCACGTTCACAGTATAAAAATGTGCTATTTTCTACAGTTACATCGGGGGAAAAATACATGTATACTCCAATATTTCCATAGGTCACATTGATATACTTCAAACTGGCGCTTCCCGTGGAATAGATCCATATATTACCCCAATCTTTCATGCCTGGCGATGTTGCATTTGACGTGAAGTTAATAATCTGGCTAGGGGTTCCCTCGGCTATTAAAGTGCCATACACATAAAGATGCATAACCAGGTCCTTTCTGAACTTCACCTCAACCCCGGGATCGATTGTCAATGTCACTCCTGCATCTACTGTCACGGCGTCCTGAATCCAGTAGGGGCTACCTGCCAAATCCCAGGTGGTATCGGTGGTTATCGAGCCTCCTGGGACTACTGTGCCTGCTTGGGCTAGTTCTGTTTCGAAGCCTACCATGAAAATAAAAGCTGGTATTATGACGATTGGGATAAATGCTAATGATGTTTTAATGTACTTTTTAACCGGAATTATATCACCTAGGCATTTTTTTCTAAATTTGCACTCCTTCTCGTAAGAGACTCCAAATATGATATTCTATTCATCACCTTTAGTTTTTGTTAATACAATCCAAGTGTGATAATATATTATCTCGTTCATCACTTTTTCCCTTGTGATTATCTTTTTGATTAACATTTAATTTTTTTACATATGATTTATAGTCATAACCAAAATAGAATATTACTCTCAATTTTTATTGAATGATAAAGATTCTGTTTAGTCTTTTTCTTCAATATTCACTTTATTGTTCAAATGAAATTTAAATTCTTCGATTCCTAAGAGGAAGTCTGATATATTGTAATTTAGAAGTTTTCTCCTCTTAGAGTTTTTTAATTCCACAGTAATAAAATAATCCTTTATTATTATTATTCTTTT
>CBDVCK010000262.1:0-5313 GCA_965372465.1 uncultured Thermoplasmata archaeon
GTTCTCCATACCTTCCGCCCTCTGCGCTTCTTGTGCACACTCGCTTTACTCGGTGCACTGAATCCTCGAAAACTCGCTACGCTCCTTTTCTACGGATGGGCCACGCCCCCTGCTCAGGGCGACCAAGAATTAAGCGCCCCAAATCCCCCAAAGAAAATTTCGGGTCAGATAGCCGCGATTTTTCGATTGCGCGCTCTTTATCCGGATGACTGTTCATTATGAAGAGCGCTAACTAATAAATATCCTATGCAATAGAATACTGAATATCGAATATCTAACAGGGAAGAGTGGGGATTGGGGACATGATGAATTTATGGTGGAGCGATAACCGAGATCTCGTCGCTGTAGCCTTCGAATGAGGTTCCATCTGTCAGTTCTCCGGTAACCTTGAAATTGTAGGTTCCAGGTGACAGCATATCCTCAACTTCTGATCTGTCGAACTTGACCATCAGTATATCGTTTTGGACATCTCCCCATTCCGCAGGGATGACATCCTCTAGCATTATCGAGCTGATTTCGATCTCATTGACATCATAGCCTTCAGGGAGTTCAATGTAGCATGTGATCCATTTGCCTTTAGATTTGAGGTTCAGAGTATTCGGATCGATGTCGATTACTGCATCTATTTTCGGATTTAGGTCGATTATCCAAATATCCCAATTCCCTGCTTTATTAGAAGCAAAAGCTATTTTATTGCCATCAGGTGACCAGGAGGGATATAAGTTACGTGCATTATTATCTAACAAAAGTTGTTGGTTTGAGCCGTCTGAGTCCATGAGCCAGAGTGTCTGTAAATGTGTCTGATGATCATAGTTTGTCCAGACTATTTTATTGCCGTCTGGTGAGAATCTCGGGAACTGCGCACCCTTTGTTGTTGTTAGTCTTGTTACCGTCCCATCATTAAGATTCATTCTATAAATATCATAGTGACTTCCACCAGAGGGGCTATGTGGATATGTACTGTCTCTACCTGATGTCCAAACAATATTTTGGCCATCAAGAGTCCATTCCGGATGACCATCATCCTCAGAATCAATAGTCAGACGAGTATCTGGTGGTGGAAGAATTCCTCCAACAAAATCGTCTATGTAAAGCTCGTTGTTATAGTCCCAATTTCCTTCATTCGGCTGCCTAATATAGGCCAATTTAGTAGAATCAGGACTCCATGCTATACCATGACCTTCAGCAGTGTAAGTTGCTTTAATCATTATTTTATTGCTACCAGTGGGAGAAATAGTATATAGGTTATTATCCCAAAAAGCTATCTTACTTCCATCGGGACTCCACTTTGGAGTATTAGAAAAACCTCCTTGGTTAGAAAAGATCACAATTTTATGGGGATTGGAACCATCAGAATTAATTATCCACAAACCATAGCTTCCATCCCTATTTGAAACAAATGCTATTCTGCTACCATCTGGAGACCAGGTCGGAGAAAGATCATTTGCCGGATGTGATGTGAAATTAATTAATTCGTAATTAATTCCATTTGTCCCGCCTATACTCCTCGGCACTGATACCATAAACAAGGTAGCAACTACAACTAGACACAAGAACATACTTAATATTCTTCTCATCTTATTACCCTCCTGATATCAGCTTTCAAAAGACACCCTTCCTAAAGGTTCCTTCCAAAGCTGGAGTTGAATGGTTTTGTGGATATTTAATCTTTGGGCTGAACCACGCCCACTGCTCGGGGCGGTTGAAAAGTTTTTTCATTATTTTGATAGAAAAGCGCCCCCAATCCCCGGAGGAAAAATTTCGGGTCAGATAGCCGCGATAATGCGAGGAAATAGGGATTGGGGACATGATGAATTTATGGTGGATTGATAACCGTGATCTCGTCGCTGTAGCCTTCGAAGGAGGTTCCATCTGTCAATTCTCCGGTAACTTTGAGGTTGTAGGTGCCGGGTGATAGCATATCCTCTCCTTCGCTTCTATCGAATTTCACCATTCTTTCAAGGATGCCATCCTCGTCATGGTCCATGATATAGGAATCCTCATCTGTAACCCAACCATATGTTGGATCCAATATTGGTTGGAGTGTATCTTCCAGAAGTATTGAATTTGCATCAATTTCTTTGACATCAAAATCTTCTGGCAGTTCAATGTAGCATGTGACGAAATTACCTCCACCACCAAGGTTAATTGTGTCGGGATCGATATCGATTGTAGCCTCAATCGGAAAGACTGTGATGGATTTGGATGCAATATTATTATTCCATTCATTGTCACCAGGTTCTACCTCCTCTATTCTTACATATATCTCGTGTAGGCCTCCAGTCGTAGGCATCCAATCGATTGATGTTGTAACTGGTTCGTTTCCATGAACTGTAATGCTATTTTGATCTATTGGAATACCATCCTCATTCGGATTGCCATCATAAAATGAAATAGTAGCTGAAACATCCAAGGGAGGAATTTCCAGTTTCAGATTATCAGCATTCCATTTACCCGACCAATAATTGCATAAATCTTGACCTTTGGAGAGACTAAAATATGAATAGGTAACAACCTCGCTTAGTGTGTCACTTCCTCCGGCATACAATACGGTCTTTGCAGTATCCCATCGTTCGGTAATCAAATTTTCTCCTGTCCTTTTAACTATTAATTTATTCCATTCTCCGAGATTTACAGAACCCAATTGAATTGTATTTTCTATTATAGAGTTTTTATAACAAAAGACACGAATCGAAGTTCCATATGTATAAATTCCAATGTAATTCTTCCAACTCTCAGTATAGCTCCATACATGTTCATTCTCCTTATGAAATCCGATTACAACTATTCCGTTTCCAGATACTTCGGTTAACTGCATATCGATTTCAAAGGTAAAATCTCCGCTAACTACAAAATCGGTCTGTTCCCTTGAGGGGATGCTCCTATCCCTTGCGCCGTGGAGATAAACAGCATCCGGAGTGGTACTATCGATATCGATATGGGGTCCTCCGTAATGGGTCCAGGTATCTGTATTATATGTGGTAAAATCATCAATTAGTGTAGTTGGAGAACCACCCCAACCGACATTTCTTACAGTTGCATCAATTGTTATTGTCTCTCCAATAAGTGGATTTGGATTTGAAAAAGTGATATCACCCGATGAGATAGAGAGATCTGGTAAAGCTAACATTGTATATATTTCTGAAATCTCCTCCGCACTCAATGCACGATTCCATATTCGGGCCTCGTCGATAAGACCGTTGAAATTATCATCTCCACTTCCCGAAAAACCTCCTTGTGATGAACCATACGACTCACCAATAAGTAAATATAATGAGTTAGTATTAATATTTAAAGATTGAGTTTTGGAATTCTCTACCATACCATTTATAAATATTTTTATGATTGAGCCATCGTAAGTTCCTGTGATATAATTAAATTGATTATTTAATGGATTATTCGAATAAACAGTTAGACCATCTCCAATTGAATAAACCCTGCCTGAATCATAAGTCCCGCCATATAATTTACCATCATATACTGTTAAGGAACGCACATTATCATTTGTTCCAAGCTGCCCTATATCAATCCAGGTAGTTCCTCCATCATAACGATAAACCCTGCCTGAAGGATCAGTCCCAGCGTACAATTTGCTATCATAAACTGCTAACGAATATATACAAGTGTTTGTTCCAAGCTGCCCTAAATCTGCCCAGGTAGTTCCTCCATCATAACGATAAACCCTGCCTGAAGGATAGGTCCCGCCATATAATTTACCATCATATACCGCTAAGGAAAGTACATTAGTATTTGTTCCGAGCTGCCCTACATCAGTCCAGATAGTTCCACCATCATAACGATAAACCCTGCCCGAAGGTTCAGTCCCGCCATATAATTTACCATCATAAACAGCTAGCGACCGTACCTCCTTACCTGCAATCTGCCCTACATCAGTCCAGGTAGTTCCACCATCATAACGATAAACCCTGCCCGAAGGATCAGTCCCACCATACAATTTGCTATTATAAACTACCAGGGAAAACACATGAGTGTTTGTTCCGAGCTGCCCTACATCAGTCCAGGTAGTTCCACCATCATAGCGATAAACCCTGCCTGAATCATAAGTCCCACCATATAATTTACCATCATATACTGTTAAGGAAACTACAAGAGTATTTGTTCCAAGCTGCCCTACATCTACAATAGTTTCTGAACCTGTGCACAATTCTAAATATGGCTTTCCATCTGAGCCAATCTTTAAACTATAAGCGCCTTTAGAAATAATACTTTCTATCCTTGATGATTCTTGTTTTTTTATCCATGCTTCAATCGTAATTTCATTCGCAATATCCAAACTATCTGAATCAGGAACTTCAATATAATCATCCACTCCATCAAAACTCAGAGCGTGACCTGATATTCCATCAACCCATGATGCACCATAGATGGTCCCATGGTTTGAGCCAGCGGAATCGTAAGCTATTCCTCCACTTCCTTCATCAAAACTCCAGTAAGCGATCAATCCTGTATCACCGGAATTTACATTTGTTGATACAGCCACAGTAAAAACAGTTGCTACCATCACTAGACACAAAAGTAAACTTGAAATTCTTCTTTTCATTTTATTACCCTCCTGATATGCCCTTCCGAGAACACATACTTGGTTCCCTTCCAAAGCAAAGGTTGAATGGATTTGGGGATATTTAAAATTTGCTGGAGATATTCTCCATACCTTCCGCCTCCACTCTGGGCCACACCCCCAGCTCGGGGCGACAAAAATAAATAATTGGGTAGTGATACCTAAAAAGACGTCCTTAGGGGATTACTCTAAAAATATTTCGACTAATTAATCGGTTGTGAAAATGCGATGGAAGATACAGTATTATCAAGTAATGATATCCGTATTGCAGCCGTTGTTGCAACGCATAACAGACCTTATGATTTAGCAAACCGGTCTTTAAGATCAATAGAATCCCAAACAAGACAACCTGATTATTTAATTATCGTAGATGATTCAGATCCAAAATATAAAAGAATTAATAAAAACATTAAAACTGATTTTGCATCACGTTGGGTTAAAACGGTATATCTTGGAAATTATCGATCGCCAGGGGCAAGTGGATCATGGAATACTGCATTAGCGTGGTTACATAGATATGCAAGTGATGTATATGTGGCAATATTAGATGATGATGATAGTTGGGAACCGACATATCTTGAAAAATGTAGTAATGCCGTTATATCAAAAAATTTAGATATGGTTGCTGCTGGAATAATTCGCCATGATGATAAAAATATTAATGGCCGCCCACAGTCCATTCCGGACAATTTTAATTCTGTTATGTTTCTTAAAGGAAATCCACATATTCAAGG
>CBDVCK010000263.1:0-5298 GCA_965372465.1 uncultured Thermoplasmata archaeon
TATCTCTTTTCAATTTTATGATGTAATCGACATTCTTCACATTTCTTCTTCGCATTTGGGCAATCTCGGCGTCATCCAGGTTGGTAAGTGCGGTTTCAACTCCAGAAAACCATCCCGAGAGGTATATGAGTACTACCATTATTACAATTAATATCACTATAATGTAGATGAAGTCCATGTTACCACACAAAGGACGAAGCCTTGCATGCCCTAAGAAATCAATGGGTATTAAATTTTAGGTGAGCCCCCATTTTACAGCCAATTATTTTACTTTATGTTGGTTATTCTAAAAAGGCACCTTACTTTCTCCCATAAGCTCCATGATAAATTCAATAAAGGGTCGGAGATTTCCAGAAACCTGCGCCTCATTCAATACTGCGTAATACCTATTTTTTTGAAGGTTCGGGATGTTTACCATAGGGAAGTTGTGCCTGTGTAGGATGAAGTTTAAAAGAAGTCTTCCCACTCTCCCATTTCCATCAACGAACGGGTGGATGAGCTCGAATCCCGAATGAAAGTAAACTGCTACCACGACTGGATGGAGCTTGTTTTTGTTCCTGGTGTACCAGGAAAGAAGCGTTCTCATGTCCTGAGAAACACGGTCAGGAGGTGCAGGAACCCATTCCACGCCTCTTATATAGACCTGGTGCTCTCGATACCTGCCGATCTGATCATTTAGACTTTTGTCTAATGTATCTTTTACGATGAGACGATGCAGTTCACAGATGAATTTCTTTGTGATGTCACCTTCATATTCAAGAATGTAATCAAATGCCTTTTTATGATTCAAAACCTCATTTATCTCCCTGAGGTTTTTTGTAGGCGTAATCTTTTCAAAAAGCAGGCTTGCGGTTTCTTGAAGGGTAAGTGTATTTCCCTCGATTGCAGTGGAATCATGGGTGAAAAGCGAAATGAATGCCTCGTACCTGTTTCTTGAGGTTTTACTGGATTTCTTTGAATACTCTTTTTTAATTCTTTCTAATAATTTTATCTCGTTATCTGTCAGAAGCGAATCCAGGATGCCAAGTTCCCTGTCCGCCTCTTTCTCGGCTTTTGCAAGTTCTTTCATTCCCAAATCGGTTCCGAGATATATCCGTTTCTTATCCACCTTGCTTCCATTGCGGATTGATCTGACGCGGTAATAGTATTTCTTTTTATTCTTCTCCTTAATTTCCGTGAAGGTCACAATAATTTATACGTCTACATCATATTAATATCTTTCTGTAATGTAGACGTATAGCAGGATATAATCTCATGATTAAAAGGGTATATTTTCAAATCCGTTGTTTTTCACAGGTACTTCTGATATCGATAGCAGTAGTACTTCCCATACTGCGATACTGATCTTGTAATAGTTGAAATAATCAAGGCGCAGATACGTTGCAGGGACCCTGATCTGGATAATGTCCTTTGGAAACTTCCTTCTTATCACATCCTCCCGAAAATCCATGATAGTAAATCCATTTGAAAGTAAATAAGATTTTCATTAAAAAAAATAAAAAAGGGGGGAGGTTCATCCTAAGCTAAGCTAATCCCAGCGTTTTAGGACTGTCTTTTAGGGGACAGCACCAGTGCTGGGTAGAAGTTCGTCGGACGATGATTCGTCCGACGTATGAGGTCTTATTATATACATTCTCCTTAATTGGACACGTTGCCTTTCCTAGTCCTCTTTTGGTTCTATTACATGCTTGATGACCACTTTACCGAGCTTGGTGAGTGTGCGTTCCAGCCTCTCAAGTTTTCTTTCGATGCGTTCCATTCTCTCGAACATCAGGCTTTCCTGCTCAGAAAAAAGCAGCATGCCGTTGAGGTCCATGTACGGTTCGTGTTCCATTACTTCTGTCATGGTTATCCCATCCCATTTTTTGTCTGACTATTTGTCAGACATATATTGTTTTGAGGGTATATAACTTTTGCGGTATATTTCGGAATGCCATCCTTGCAACGTAGATTATTGCGGATGGCAAAAAGGAAAAATTGGTTTGTCAGACAAATTATTTTTCAACCAGTTCGATGAGCACTCCATGGGCGCTTTTTGGGTGTAAGAACGCGATTTTGGAGCCGTGTGCACCCTTCCTTGGGATAGAATCGATCAATTCCATGCCCCTTTCTTTCAGTTGAGTCAGCGCTTTTTCGATATCTGCAACCTTAAAGGCGATGTGATGCACGCCCTCGCCTTTTTTCTCTATAAATTTTGCCAAAGCACCCTCAGGGTCTGTGGACTGCAAGAGCTCGAGATTCACATCACCTGCGGGAAGAAAGGCTATCTTCACCTTCTGCTCCGACACATCCTCCACATGGGTGCACGAAAGACCAAGGGCGGAATAGAACTTCATTGCATCATCAATATCTGAAACAGCAATACCGATATGATCCAGTTTCTCGATCATAACAACCACCTAGAATATATTGGGTGCCTTATACTCCCCGAACACCTCTCTGAGTACATCGCAGATTTCACCGAGGGTCGCATAAACAGAAACTGCTCCTAAAATCGCGGGCATGGTATTGTCCGTACCTTCTGCCACCGACAAAAGGAGCGCAAGTGCAGCCTCAACCTCAGTTTGATCCCTTTCGCTGCGCAGCTTCTTTAATTTGGCAACCTGTCTTTCTTCAATTTTTGGGGACACCTTAAGAATCTTAATAGGAATTTTCTCATCCATTACGTAGGTGTTCACACCCACGATCAACCGCTTCCGGGACTCTATCTGCTTCTGATACACATAGGCACTTTCGCTTATTTCCTTCTGGACGAAACCCTTTTCCACTGCCGGTATCATGCCTCCCAGATCATCTATCTTGTTGATGTACTCCATTGCCTCGGACTCGATCTTATCTGTCATGGCCTCCACGAAATAGCTTCCGCCAAGAGGGTCTATGGTATTTATCACACCGCTTTCGCGAGCGATTACCTGCTGGGTTCGAAGGGCAGTTCTTACGGTTTCCTCAGTGGGTAGGGCAAGTGCCTCGTCCATGGAATTTGTATGCAGTGACTGGGTTCCACCCAGAACAGCTGCAAGGGCCTGAAATGCCACCCGGACAACATTATTTTCCGGCTGCTGGGCAGTAAGGGTGCACCCTGCGGTCTGTGTATGAAATCGAAGCATGAGGGATTTGGATTTTTTGCAACCAAACCTTTCCTTCATGATCCTTGCCCACAATCTCCTGGCTGCCCTGAGTTTTGCTACCTCCTCGAAAAGATCATTATGCGAGTTGAAGAAGAAGGCAAGACGCGGTGCAAAATCATCCACCGATAGGCCCTTCTCTATTGCGGCTTCAACATAGGCGATTCCATCTGCCAGGGTAAAGGCGACCTCCTGAACTGCAGTTGAGCCGGCTTCGCGTATATGATATCCGGAGATGGAAATGGTGTTCCATCTTGGCATGTTCTCTGAGCAGTACTCAAAGACATCCGTGATGAGTCTCATTGAGGGTTTCGGAGGAAAGATATAGGTTCCCCGGGCAGAGTACTCCTTCAGGATATCATTCTGGATGGTTCCCCTGAGCTCCGAAGGCGAGATACCATGCTTTACAGCAAGGGCAACATACATGGCAAGGAGAATCGAGGCCGGGGAGTTGATGGTCATGGAGGTGCTTATCGCATCCAGTTCTATTCCATCAAAGAGCACCTCCATATCTACCAGGGAATCAATGGCCACGCCCACCTTTCCCACTTCTCCTTTGGAAAGCGGATGGTCCGAATCGTAACCTATCTGGGTTGGGAGGTCAAAGGCAATGGAAAGGCCGGTCTGTCCCTGGGTGATCAGGTACTTGTACCTCTTATTGGATTCCTCTGCCGTTCCGAAACCTGCGTACTGCCGCATGGTCCACAGTCTGCCTCTGTACATTGTAGGTTGAACTCCCCTTGTAAAAGGTGCCGCTCCGGGATACCCTAAATCCTTTTCATAAGAAAATTCGGGGACATCAAGGGGGGTATAAAGCCTGTTTACTTCCTCGTTTGAGGCTGTGATAAATTTCTTTTTTCTTTCCGGATGGGAATTAAGAATCTTTTCAACGTTTTCTTTCTCCCATTGGGCCTTTTTGTTTTTAATTTCATTCAAATCCTCTTCTGCGGCCATGGGAAGTCACTCTTTTTTATACATTCGAAAAAATCTAACCAAAGTATATTGAGGCCTCGTCTTCCTTTTCCTTTGCCTCCTTATTCTCTACCGTCTGCAACACGTCGATTGCAGTTATCATATGCCCAGGAATTACCCTGATCCTACCTGTATCGTCACCGTGGGTTTCATCAAGCTCGATACATAGGGCATCGTTGTGACCAAATGCAGTGTAACCCTTGAATATTCCCTGTGTGGTAAGGGGTTTGTCCCTGGATTCCAGGGATTTTATCCTGTACTTCGATCCGATTGTAATCTGAAATTGTGCGTTCTCTTTCATATTATCACATTCCTCATTTTCCTTTTTGTTTTCTTTTTCTTTCCGCTAGATCACAAAGGTGGTCTGCTGTCTTTCTGTAGTTCTCTATTGCCACCTCCAGATGCGCTTCCACAAAGTTCCATGCCTTGGACAGGTCCCCGTACCTGATCCGATAGGCCTTTGAAGTGCGTCCCTCCTCATTTTCCATGCGCATCTCCTCGAGAAGGTCCAGGTCCTTTAACTTATTGATGTGCCTGTAGATTGTGGGCTTTGTCGTGTCAAGTTCCCTTGCAAGCTCTTCCACGAGCCATCCCCTCGCGGGATGTCCCAGGAAGCATTCGAAAAAGAGTCTGAAGGGCACACTCTTTTTGATATCTGTTGTACCTGTTTTTGGATCGTAGCCCTTGGGAATATAACCGATCTGCCGAAGAAATGTTAATGCAACCTCGTTTATATCATCAATAGGTGTAAGCGGCGTGTTGGCAACCACAGTGATTTCAAAAGCCATTTCATTCCCCGGTTAAGGTCTTTGCGTGATTGGGATAATGTCGTACGATTAATTAGAATTTTTGGTTTAAAAGGATTCATAAGATGGAGGAGAAGGGCAAGGTAATTCTCAAGGACAAGGATTTTGATGTAGCACTCCTCGCGAAATTTTGGCCTTCTCCTCCACTGTCATTTTCATGCCTGCGGGGGGATTTTACCTTCCTGTTCTGGAGGCGGTGGAACAGTTACTGTAGTTGATTGTGGTTGCGATTCTAATGGAACTTCGGAAGGGGGAAGTGGGGTCGTTCTCTGTTGCGGTGGGTCCTGGGGAGGTGGGGGAGCGATTTTGGACTTTCCTTTCTTTTTGTTTGCAATGGTTCCGATTGCAATTAGGAAAAGGGCAAAGGCCAAAATAGCGATAAAGAGAAGCAGCAA
>CBDVCK010000264.1:0-5296 GCA_965372465.1 uncultured Thermoplasmata archaeon
TATATGTTAAATTGTATGTTCACTATATAGTGAACATTTCATTATTAGGTGAACATATGAATCCAGTGGCCCCGAAAACCTTTGAAGTGCTGAAAAGGGTGCTAAGCCAACCCGCGACATCGCAGAGGATGATCGCAAGAAACACAGATATATCCTTGGGGCAGGTCAACAAGGTTTTCTCTTGGCTCGAAGAGAACAATTTCATAGAGAGAATTAGAAAGAACTCTCAGATAAAGGTTCCAAAGGATATAGACCCGGTAAGTTATCGATTAATAAACCCAACAGGGATTTTAAGGGCTATTTCATTCTTCAGAAATATGAAAAATAATCGCATACTTGAGTTGAATCTGGATTTGAAAAAGGAGAAAGTGATCAAGTATTTGAAAAAACAGAATGTGATTTTTTGTCTTGATTCAGCGTTAGAAAAACATGACTCGTATTACAGAGGTGATACAATATGTTGTTACGTCGTACCTTTTGAAAGAATTAAAAATATTAAAAACGACCTTGCATCTATAAAATACGGACTTTCAAGGGTTGAATTCTATTCATGGGACTTCAAGGGACTTAATATCATGGACAAAATGAGTTCCATCAAGAATTATACCACCCAGGAACAAACAATTATCGATTTGTTTTGTGATAATAAAGCACATTATACCAAGGAACTACTGAGAAGAAAATGGGGCATAGAACTATGAAATTCGACGATTTGTATTACGAGGAAATCACAAAAGAAAGTTACAAAGAGAGGATTGAATTATGTAAATGGCTTAATGAAGTATATGGATATCATCCGGTAATAATTGGTGGGTGGGCAGTACATTTTCACAACCCTACATTAGGTTCAAGGGACATAGATATTCTATTTTCGGAGAGAAGGTTGAAAAATATCGTCATAGATCAATATCTCGGCTCTCATGGTTATCAATCTGAAGGGGTTTTTACAAAAGAATATTTCAAAGAAGTGAAAACCAAATCGGGTGTTGAACGAATTATCATCGATGCCTGTTCAGTTGAAGATGTAAATCGAATGAAAGGAACGGATATCATAGTACCCTGGACATTGGCATTTGAGCATCAAAAAAGTATTCGAACTGAAAATGTGGAGTTGTACATTCCCGATGTAGAGGTATTGTTACTATTCAAATCAAAAGCGGCATTGGATCGTACGGAAGATTTAAAGGAAGCATTTGACCCATTCTATCTCCAGCAAAAGATATTGAAGGACTATTATGATATTGTTAATCTTATAATTAACTGTAAAATCGATTTTAATTTACTGAACGATTTATTGAGCGAACACAATTTTTATGATTATTTCATATCTGTCTGTGAAAGTATAGAAACGAAAAAAGAGATTCTCGATAAGCATAAGGATTGGGAGAAATCGAAAAATGAATTCATCAATAAATTGAACTCTATACATTTAAAGGAGCGTTGAAAAGGGAATCGTATTTAGAATTTGATATCTTAAATAAATATCCCACTTATTCTTTTTATCGCTGTAAAACCCAACCTCCTGTAGATACCAGCTCCCTCCTCTGTAGCCACCACACATCCCCTAGGTACACCATCAGAAAGCCTCACTGTGGAACTTCCCACTCCGCCTCAACCTTCGAGTGCACCCAATATCCCCTACCAGGAACAAATAAATCATCCGGCTCCATAAAATGCCACTTCCTGGTGGCTGCATCATACCACTGGATGGCATCAACATCGTCCCCGAATGTAAGATTGTTCAATCCGGAACTTCGATTATAACTTGTGAAGGAGGGGTAGCCCACCATGTTCCAGCCTGGATAAAGCGGGATAGTTTGGTTGGAGGTTGATTTAGTTCCATTATTATTAAAAATCGTGTCTCCTGGTTGGGTGATGTTGATCCAAAAGGACATGGTTTCATTGAGCTCGCTTAGGTCGTTTCCCAAGGGTTTGCCTACTTTGTTGTGTTTCCAAGAATCGGAAATGTCGCCTGCATCATACCATTGGACAGTATCATACAACCCGTCAATTGCATCCAACACCCTAGTCAGGTTTTGTTCCTCTTGGATTAGAGGGATTGAGATAAGATTCCAACCCTCTTTAAGAGGTATGGGGAATGAGGTTCCCAGAACCTCCATAATTTCCTTACTTGTACCCATGTTTTCCTTTTCAAAACCAAACCTGGACCCCTTTGCAGCTGAGATGTCATGTGGCGTGTAATAGGACTTACCATCCATTTGATTTTCAATATATTCTGTGACTATTATATCCCTGATCCATCCATCCCCTGGAGTTTGGCCTGAATACAGGTTGTCACCATAGGTATCGTTTACCCACAAATCAGCGTTTTCCTCTGGAAGATATGAATTATTTACAATTCTGACATGCATAAACCAGTTCACGGTAAGGTTAGAGGATGTATCCAAAAAGATTGTATCGGTTTTATTGAAGGTGGTGTTCAATGTCCAGGGATGGGAATCACCTTCAACATGAAAATCGCTGGCTCCTGGATTTGAGGAGATGGTACAGTTAATGAGTTTTGGCCATGAACCGCTATCACAAAGGATGGCGTATACACTGGAGTTAATCACCTGATCGCCAGAAATCTTAGGATTTGATCCATTACAGTAGATTCCAAAGCTATTATTACATATTATATTATCTGAACCAATTGTTCCATTGGAATTCATAAGATAGATGCCAAGATAGTTATCGGATATTCTGTTGTTATCACCTATTGTGATGTCCTCAGAATCTAGAATTAAGATACCTCTCCAGTTATTGAAAATATGGTTGTCGGAGATATCGGCAACTGAGGACTCAAGCCAGATCCCGTATGTGCTTTCATATGTATCCTTCGCAGTTATATTGTTGTAAGCGATTGTATTTGAGCCGTCCAAATCCGCGCCATATATGCAGTATGAACCATTTTGCCCGTATGAATTACCTGAAGCATTATATCCTCCAGTTCCTGTGGTTATGTTGCATCCAAGTATTTTGATGTCTGAAGCTCTATCGAAGAGATTAATCGTACGTTCAGCAGCAGGGCCAGGCCCAAATTCGCTCATGCCTGCATCTCCTCCGTTACCCCCTACAATATCTTGAACAGATTCGAGGGAGATATTAATACTATTTTTAATATTTATTGCAGCTTCACCTTCCCCACCTCCTTTTCCATCACCACTACGATCATCTCCGCCCTTGCCGCCAATAATTTTACCTCCCTGTATTGTCCAGTTAGGTGAGTTACTGATGTATCCACCAGAAGCTCCATCACCTCCAAATGCATAAATTTTATAATTGTCACTTCCATTTCCTCCAAAAATATAAGAGGAATAACAAGAACCTGAACTTCCAGCCACACGTAATCCAACTCCACCATTTCCAGGTCCACCATGTGACATGTAGTTTTTCCAATTGTCACCACCATTTCCACCCCTAATAGTAGAAAACTTAATTGTTACATCGGATGGCATACCTGAGGCTGCACCAACTCGAATGCCATTACCGCCTTTTCCGGCTTGTGTAACATCTCCCCAATTCTCTCCACCCTTACCACCAATTATTGTTGAATCATCGATAGTGATACCATTTGAGCCCGATATTGTGATTCCATTACCACCTCGACCTGCTGGGATTGTCCCAATGACGTCATCCCCATCCCCTTGTGGATTTCCTCCCTCACCACCACATATGTTAGCATTTTGGTAAATATTTCCCTCCCCTGGAAGCCTGCAGTCCTTAATAACGATGCCATCTCCTGCTTTTCCCATCTCCCAACCTAAAAAAATCCATTGAACCCTGTTATCACCACCACGCCCTCCTATGATGTTTTTGTTTCCGCGTATTAAAAAATCTCCGCCTTTTATATCGTTGTCAGAAATCCAGATTGCACAAGCACCATTACCAACTGGGAAACATCCATCATTCAAGTTATCACCACCTCTTCCCCCGATTATCGCTTCGTTATACACGATCTCTATAGCTGGTGGAGAGTCATAATTCGCCACAGGAAAAAAATGTACTCCAATGCCTCCTTCCCCTGTGTCTCCCCCCACTCCATAATTATCCCCACCCTCGCCTCCTTGAATTATGTTATCTGCAATCTTTACTCTGCCATCGTAATCTAAACCAAAGATACCATAACCACCGGTTCCCCCTTCACCATAATCATTATCATTTTCTCCTCCTCTTCCACCAAACATTGTGTTATTGGAGATGACCATCTCATATGGGGTAAAGCCAGTAATATAAATGCAATGACCCCCATCTTCATTAAGATCTCCGTTATAACCTTGGATATTGCAATTGCTTATTACCCCATCTGAAGAATTCAAAAATATTGCTGCAGAACCGGAATTCAAAACTTGACTATTTATGATCTCCGTCCACGAACCTTGTGAATAAATTCCATAGGACTTCATGTTTGCTACAGTTGAATGCTCCATTAGAAACCACGAATCGAAGGCAAAGAGACCTTCGCCACCATTTAAACCGGTATAGATTATATCTGCATACCCACTGATAATGGATATTTTCCCCCAAAGTGATCCTGTAACATTTTGTGTGAAATTGACAGGAGAGTTTAATGTCCCATAAGAGTTAATGTCCCCCAGTACGTTTATAAAAACTCCTGGATCTAGTTTGATTTGTGCACCGGCTTCGATCTCAAGAGTGTATTCACTTTCTACAGTAAAATTTGCATTGATTATATGGGGATTGTCTGCTCCGGAATGCCAGGTTATCATATTATCATTTGCCGGATCTCCATTGTAATCTAGACCATCCGCGACCCCATCTGACATATCATCATCTTCCCATGACGCTGTGCCACCCCAATGGTATTTTATGGCTTCGACAGATGGGAGCCTCATGGGGAATATCATGAGCAGTCCGCTCGCAACCAAAAGACACACGATGAGCAACGAGCCTGCTCTTCTTGCTCCCGATTTATTATCCTCTACCCAGCTCATACTAATCAGTCGTTCTATTTCTTTCATATTAAATCCAACCTATGGCACATCAATACTAAAATAATTCAAAATAATTTATAACCTTTTGTGGCTACATGTAACCACAACCATTGGACTTGATTTCTTCCAAACTTTCCCCAATCTCTCAACCTATCTATCGACACGTCACATTTTGTCGCCGCAAAACCGCCAGACACCAGCTCCCTCCATAGCAGCCACCACACATACCCCCTTTTTCATGGGTTCGAAAAAAGGCGAGCTAGTCATCTAAAATCAAACCGCACCTCCCCGGTATCTCAATCCTGAGCGAACATGAAAACATACATACAAATCAGGGCAAT
>CBDVCK010000265.1:0-5295 GCA_965372465.1 uncultured Thermoplasmata archaeon
CCCCCATTCATCGAAAATTGGTTCTATTTTGATCATGGAATCCAATGTAATTCAAGTAAATGTCAATGAAATCAAGGATTTTTATGCAATTGTATATATCCGTAACGGGAGTACGCTTGACAATAGAGAGGTGATTATTGAAGTTTCCATTGATTGCTCAATTTCTATCTCATCAGAATATCCCAATACTATGTATGTTGATACAAATGGACTTGGAGATCAAAATATAAGCTTCCAAGTAGACTATACCTCGGAAGATTTAAAATCCGGTACATACGTTTGTATAATAAATATTGACCTTCTATATTCCATCAATGGATCGGTATTTCAGGATAGCTATGAATTTCATAATACTATTATTCTTGAGAGCATAACTAGTTCCGAACTTCTGTGGTGGGCTGAAGGGGGAGTTCTTTTAAATTGGCTGATTTTTACTGTACTTTTCACAGTTATTAGGGAAGGAAAGATTGGATTAAAAAACTCAATGAATAGGATTTTAGGAATTCTAGCAATTTCTATTCCCCTCTCACTAGTAGTCTTCCTTCAATTTTTAAAGGAATTTCAGGGAGGTACATATGCTATTAGCATACTCTCGGCTTTAGGAATTGGTTTCTTCTGGCATGCGGGACTCGAAGGAATGGGCACTAGACTCTTTAAAACCAGAGATATGGCAAAAACGAAGGAAGAAAAAACATAAACAATTCCTAAAAAATTTACTTGAGAAACAAGGATAATTATTCAAAATACTTCATTGAGGACATTTTAAATATTCATAATCGTTACTTGTTTTAAATTATAATATTAATAACGGATTTTTTTAAAAGATAAATTAGGAATTGAGTGAAAGTATTGTTATCCTAAAACCTCACCCCGACATCGCTCATAAGAGCAGCCCAGGACCCTTTTTTCTGGACTGTAAGGGATGCTAAATATGTGCCCATTCCAGCCGCTTTTCGGGTATCTTTTGAAACCAGGTAATTCCCTAAAAAGCCTCCTATGTAGGAATCCCCGCATCCAGTGGAATCCACCACAGGAACAACCCTTGCCTTGATCTCATGAAAATTTGTTCCATCGTAGACCGAGGAACCTTCCTTTCCCAGGGTGATTGCCACTACATCCACACCCTCATTATGGAATTTTAAGGCCATCTCCTTGGGCTCCTCTAAACCGGTTATGGCCCCAGCCTCTTTCTCATTTGCAAATATAATATCCACCGCCTTCCAATCTACCTTGCCAAAAAAATCCTTCTTGTATTCCCCGGAAAAATACTCTGAAAAACTGAGGGAGAGAAAATCACAATGACCCTTCAGCCTCTGCACAAGCTCCAACTGCTCTGTAGGCTGCAGGGGGCAGACATGAACCCACTCTGTTCTTGGCAGGGGTTTGATATCCAGGTTCTCCAAAATACGTTCGTTGCATTCAATTGATTGGGGATTTCCCTCTTCATTGTACTTGATTGCGACCTGCAAGCTCTTCCCTTTTTCCGATATCTCCACCTTCGAGATATCCACATTCAGATTTTTTAATACCGAAAGCCACTCCATGGGAAAGTCATTTCCGACTTTGGAAAAAATCGAGGTGGTGGTGCCAAGCTGAACCGAGGCAGTGGCAACAGCTGCTGCAGAGCCTCCTGGCGAGGAAGGAATCTCAAAGGCAGGATGTGTGATATTGTCTATTGCCAGATGGCCAATCACTGCAAGAGTGTGTTTTTCCTGATTGTGAAGTTGGGCTTTTATCAAGGGATTATACATTTGTGGTTGCATGTTATCACAATCAAATCGGTAAATGAATATTTAGGTTTTGTGTATGTAATTCATATCATTGAAAATTTCAAGAACTCGAAATCTTTTTTATGATTTACTCCCTTGCCACCTCAATTAAAATATATTGATGAAGGAATATATTATGAAACTCGGAATCAAAGCATGGTGGAAAGATGCAGACATCATGGCCAAATTGGGCACGAAACTGATGGAGGTTCATATCGAGCCTGAGGATCTATTTCAACATTATAAGGAGATGGTTGACACATTTCAAAGTATCTTCAATGACTACGAAATCGAACTTGTGGTGCACAACCAGGAGTACTGGATAGAGGGCGGGAATTACCAACTTGTTGATCTTGCCTCACCAAATGAATTGCAAAGAAATTATGCCAAAAAAATCGTCAAAAAGACTCTTAAGTTCGCTTCCGAAATCGGCGCATCTTATGTAATCGTTCACCCTGGAGGTATCTCGCCTGAGGTAACTGATAAGGATAAACTGCTGTCCTTACTTAAGAACTCGCTTAAAGAAATTGGAAATAGGCGTCTTATCGTGGAGAACATGCCGTGGTTTTACATTATGCGGGATGGCTCGATTTGGAGAAGCAATATTTGTATCTGGGCTGCGGATTTCTTTGAATTTTCGGATCTGGTAGGGGGAGTGACCCTTGATGTCTGCCATGCATACCTTTCAACCGAAATAGGAGGAAATGAATATATCGTGGATATGAAAAAAACTGTTAAAAACTTAATACGCCACGTTCATGCCTCAGATGCAAAACCACCGCACCATGAAGGTGTGCAGATAGGGGAAGGAAAAGTGGATTTCAGCCTACTCCGGGATTTTAAGGTTGGAATCATACCCGAAATCCTAGGGGGTCATGAAAATGACGGAGAGGGATTTAAAATAGCAATTGAAAGGTTACAAAGCTATCATTGACCTGATAGGTTGCAGTGTAACCAGTAACCCTGCCATTCCTGCCATGGAATGCCGCGTAATCAAATAGCAGCTTTGGGAATGGGCGCCTTGCCTGATTCCTGTATGGATACCGAGATAGACTTGTGATTTCTTCAGCCGAAGAGGGCGCCAAGTCCTGCAGCGGCATCTTCTTCGGATGCTTCTTCCTTCTTTTCTTCTTTTTTCTTGCCTTTCTTCTGCTCTTTTGCTGGTGGTTCTCCGGAAGCAGGGGCAGGGGCTGCGACAGCTGCAACCTGGGCAGATGTGGCCATGGCCTCTTCTATGTTCACTCCTTCCAATGAGGCGGTCAAAGCCTTTACCCTGGATTCGTCAGGTTTTACACCTGCTGCCTCTAACACCTTTGTTATTCCCTGCTCGGATATATCCTTTCCAGCTGCGTGGAGCAACATGGCGCTGTATATATATTCCATATTTCTCTCCTCCGTATTTTATTGATCCTTATTTTCCGTATTTTTCGAAGAGGGCTCGTTTTCCTTTTTCTCTTCAGCCTTTACCTCTTCTGCCTTCTCTTTATTTTTTTTCTTTTCTTTTTTTGAGCCTTCTTTAGGTTCTTGGCTACCTACCTTTAAATCAGGTAGGCTGGATTTCAAGGAAAGTGCCTGAATTTGAGCTTTTGTTAGTAGCAACCTTATAGAATCGGAATTTGGAATGTTTGCATATAATGCCAGGTTGAATGCGTTTTGATGGGCATTTTGTATCAGATGCGGGATATTGTCTTTTGTGGGATAGGAAACGAACATGGATATATTGAATGCTTGAGAGGAAGCAGTTTTAACATTCCTGAGGTAACTTTCTACATCTACATCAAGTACATCTCTTGCAAAGACGGTTTCGTTTTCAAAGCCTGCTATAAGAGATAGGCCCACGGTCATGGGATAAATCTCAAGTCTTGTAAGCATCTTGGCCACATCACGGGGGATGCGCTCTCCCTCTTTTACCATGGTCTTGTCCTTTTTTATAATGACCTTACCCCTTTCAATGGCAGCTGGAAACCCTGCTTTTTGCAACTCTCCTACAATAGGGCCAGGTTTAAAAGGTGTGTCACCCTCCTCTATATCGATATCTTCAGGTGCTACCTCTCCCCCCCTTGCAGGTGCCTTTATCTTTGTTGCTTCCATTGCCCGAAACAGCCTGAAAGGGTTGATTTCCGTGGTGATGATGCCTCTTTGACCGTCCAGTTTATCAGAAAGTTGTTCTATGTTCTTCTTCTGCGCAGCAGCCCTTCCCAAGGCTATTCTCAGCAGCGTGTTTTTTGTTACAATGAACTTGCTTTCAATTGGGAGATTCTTTCTTATCTGCTGAAGCTGGGATGCAGGGATTCCCTCTATATCGATTATACCTATTACCGGATTTTCCAGGAGCATATCGGTTAGAGCCTGGACCCTTGAAACCTTATATTTTGCCACATGTGCCATATTTTTCACCCCCTACATCAGCCTCACAGATTTTCCCATTGTTGTTTTGATATATATCGAGGATATGTTCATCCTGCCTCTTTCCAGTTTTCCGATAAGCCTTTTTATAACAACATCAACATTCTCGGCCAAATCCTCGACGCTCATGTCCTTGGTTCCTACAGGTGCATGGAATGTCCTTCGGTCTTTGGATCTGATTCTAACGGTTTTTCTCAGGTTGTTTATTAGGGGCGCAGGGTCTGCAGAGGGCGGTATCGGTTTGGGCATCTTACCTCTGGGACCCAGGACAACACCCAGCTTTTTACCAATTGTAGGCATTAAAGGAGCTTCTGCAATAAAGAAAACATGCTCGTTGGCCATCTTCTTTGCCTGTTTTTTATCATCTGCCAAATCGTCCAGTTCCTCTGGAGTGATCACCAAATCGGCAACAGCTTTTGCCTTGATGGCCAGTTCCCCGCTACCAAAAACCGCAACTTTAATGGGCCTACCCCTTCCTTTTGGCAATAAAATTTCGTCGTCCACCCTGTTTTTGGGAATTGATAAATCGATGTCCTTGAGGTTTATGGCCAGATCAACGCTTTCTTTGAATTTCCGTTCCTTGGAGGCCTCAAGGGCTTCCTTAACAACTTTGAGGGTCTTTTTCTCAGCCAAAGACATTCCCCCTGTAGTTTTCGCGAGAACCTAATTGATTCTCTCCTACATTTGAGTTTAAATGTTTTCTTGTGGGTTTACCCTAATAAATCCCTTTATTTATAAGGCTTTGCATGATTTTTTTGATATTTTGATTCAGGCAAAACATTAATTATACATCAAAACAATTATGTATATATCAAAATCCGGGGGGAGTCAATCATGTCTCAAGACGATGAGATTAAGAAGTTGAAAGATATTGCCAAAGATACCACTGATTTAAACATAGTTAACAATATCATTTATAACCTGGCTGCATATGGACCCAAATCAATACCTGCAATTTCCGATATTATCAATTACCAGGCAAACACAGATATTCGTTCATACGGTCTTGAGACCATCGAAAAAATCAAAGAGAAAATCCATTCTTATAGCCCTTTTTAAAATCTTATTCATCCGCAGAAAACCGCAGGATACCACCATTTTCAAATGGTGGAGGAATGCA
>CBDVCK010000266.1:0-5274 GCA_965372465.1 uncultured Thermoplasmata archaeon
GTTCATCTGTATCCCTTGCGATGATCCATTCAATATTATGGGCCTCTCTGTAATCTCGCAGCATCTGGTCAGTATCATCTGCAAGGATGTCAACACTGATGAAGATAACTTCATTTTGGTAGTCAGGGTATATTTCTTTGAGATCCTCTTCAACAAATTTACAGCCTTTACAAGGAATTGACATCATATCCAATATCACGACCTGGCCTGAAAAATCTGTAAGATTGAATGTATTACCATCGATGTCTGTCAAAGTGAAATCAGATGCCTTGGTAATATCACCAGGAGTGAGAAATAATACACCTAAACTTATGAATATCAGGAGGAAAATAACCACTATCACTCCCTGCATTTTTTTGTTCATTGGCAGTTTCTTATCCTTCCTTTTAACATGTTTGGCAATTAAAAATCCTAGAATAACTATTAATACCATGGTCAAAACCTGTATTGCCAAGGTACTCTCAGTTGGGCAGGGAGGGCTTCCACCGCCATCAAGTGTAGTGTTAATATCAATGTAATGATAATCTTCTCCTCCAATAGGTGAATATTCCTTGCTTCCGTTGTTATAAGTTAATGTTAGGTTAATTCCTAGTAAAGTTACTCCCTCAAGATCTCTTGTTATGATCGTGGTATATGTGTTGTTCTCTCCTAGCGTCATATTAAGTATATCTGGATAACACCCGTAAACCGGCTCGATTTGACAGTATAGAACATTGATCTTGGTAATATTTGAGGTGTCGTTTACCTCAACAAAAATGGTAATCTCATCTCTCGAGTAGGGATTTTCAGGATAATGGGTAACGCTCTTGATGTTTGGCTCTGCACCCACATTGGGAAGGATTGCGGATAAAATTATTATTATGAGCAATAATAAAGGTTTAACAAAATATCTTGCTCGACTCACTTAGGCACCTCATAACAGTTTATCTATTTCCTTTACCAACTTGCTTTCAGATATTTCACCTGTCCCATAATACCTGATTATACCATTCCTGTCTATTAATACAATTGTGGGGATATAACTGACCTTATATTTAGTTGCTACATCGTCCGTGTCCCTTGCAAAGGTCCAATTACCCCCGTACTTGTCCTTAAAGGCCAAAAGTTCGCTTTTTGAATCGCCAGAATCGATATCGATTGTTACAATCATCAATTCA
This sequence comes from uncultured Thermoplasmata archaeon, assembly GCA_965372465.1. Classification (GTDB taxonomy): domain Archaea; phylum Thermoplasmatota; class Thermoplasmata. Next base: position 1,158 of record CBDVCK010000266.1, read on the forward strand.
TTAGGCGAATATCTCTCGTTTATCCGCTGAAGATGCTCCATCTCACTAATACAGGCCGGGCAGGTGGTGGACATCAAATCCAGAATGATTACCTTCCCTTTATGTTCGGAAAGTCGAAATTCCTCGCCATCTATACTCTTTAAATCAAAATTCGGGGCGGTTTTTCCAACTAAATCAACGAAAAGATTACTTACAAGCAGGAGAATCAAAACCACAATCAGGATGATTATGATGACAATTGGGAAGTTACCCCTTTTCGTGGGTTTTGTCTGATTTAGGTTCTCTTCTTTTTGATTTCGATTCTCAGGACCCATTTCAGGCTCTATTTCATCCATAACATGGCACCTTATTGAATATAACCCTATTTATTGGATATAAATTTTACTAGGTACATCGAAAGGGATTGTATTATCATCAAAGATAACAACATGACAGAGTTTATGTACCTTTATTTAAATAGTAACTATAATAGCCAGTGCTCTCATTTAAACTATTTCCTGAATACTGCGTAAGAAGATGATCACATGACCTCCCTGATACCCTACAAAAAAGATGTTTCTGTTATCCACCTCAACTCAGATTGGGGATATTTAGCATATATTGAGAAATTATTAAATAAGAAAGGGGAACCCACATATAAGGTGGTACGGGTCCCTTTGGAATGAGGCTAAAATCACGATTTTGGGGTATTTTATGATTATAACTCGAAAATCGATGCTATCATAGAATTTGTTTGCCCTTCTTTGTCGCTTATATCAATTTCATAGGGAATTTGGTCAATATCCTCCATTATCTTCCTTCCCAAGGCTCTAAAGGCGGTTTCTACGTTCTCACCTGTCTTGGCGCTGGTTAAGAAAGAAGAAGAAGCATGCTTTGAGGCCAATTTCGCAATTTCCTTTGTTCCAAACTCCAGTCGATCTGTAAGATCGCTTTTGGTACCCACAAGGACAAAAGGAACACAGCGCCAATCAGAGGCCAAAGAATCCACCCATTCTTCCAGATTTTCCAGTGTTTCCTTTCTTGTGAGATCACACACAAGCAATGCTCCTTTTATCCCTTTCAAATAGTTTGAATACAGGTATTTTCTATAGGTTTTTTGTCCCATGATGTCCCAGATTGTCAAATCGATTTGAAGAGGAACTTGCGTTTTGTGTTTTTTTAATGTGATTCTTTTTTTTGACAGTCTTGTTCCCAAGGTGGGAAGATAGTCCTCGGCGAACATGTCCTCAACAAATCTTTTTGCAAGGCTTGTTTTACCTATTGCCCTTTCACCAAGTATACATATCTTGAGTTTTTTTCTTGAATGGGCCTGCATTTCCAACCTTCCTATTTTATTGAGGGGGATGTTATTGCTTATAGAGTGTCCCATCTAATGTGCAATACCATCAAGATTAAACTTATAAATGCCTTAAGTTGTTATTATCTGATAAGATAATTTTAGGTAATCTTACCACACAAAAATTTTTCTAAAGGTAAGATATACTGGTTTAAAACCCACAATTATTTTATTGTATGATATCCTTCAACCTCAATAAGGCCCAGTGGGGTAGCTTGGTCAATCCTATGGCGTTCGGGACGCTGTGACTCCGATTCAAATTCGGACTGGGCCATTATTTTAAATTAATTATCTTTAATACATAATGGCCCAGAGGTGCTTCGGTTATGCTTATATTTGCTGGGTTCTTAATCCTCAGCACGGACTGGGCCATCAAAATTATAATGTTAATTGAACTGTGACTGGGCCATTTTATCAAAAACAAACGCGTAGCCCCCAATTCCAGGAGGAAAAAATTTTTCGGGTCAGATAGCCGCGATATATTATGCGAGGAAGGGTGGGAATCAGGGGCTGAATGAGATATACTTTAAGATATATAAATGATTTACTCTCGTGGGTATTCGACGTTTGACGAATGAACAGAAATTTTCATCCGCAGAAAACCGCAGGATACCACCATTTTCAAATGGTGGAGGAATGCAAGGTGCGGTTTTCGAGTGATGATACCCACATTTTTCAAATGTGGGTTGTTCATTCTGATTCTGTGTGTGAGGATTTCATATATTATGATATCTCAGAAACAATAAAATACGACGAAGTGGATTCCCAGATAGTAGGAGGGAATTCGAAATTAAACTCACTGTGAATGAAAGAATCCTTCTTCACCTCAGAAGGTACTACACTACAAACAAAGAGGTTGAGGCACCGCAGGCTGTAACACAAAAAGGAATTGCAGATGCCATCGATATCAGGGTAACGCATGTTCCGAGATCCGTAAAAAAGTTGGATGAAGAAGGTCTGATATACGAAAGTGTCATGCATATAGAAGGAATGGACAAGAGACGAAAAGCCTATTTTCTCACTGATAAAGGAATGTACAATGCCAATGAAATCAAGAGAAATATCGAAGAGCGAAGGGTTCCATTCAAGGACTTACAGGAAAAGGTCAAAGACCTGAAAATCGATGAAATCGCAGATATCACAGGAATCAAAATCGATGTGTTGGACCTTATCAGATTGGTAGATCGTGAGGGAATTCTAAATCAGAAATCCATTGAATCTTATGTTAAGAGTTCAGAACAAGATATCACAACAAAAGACACAAGGCTCTTTGATTTCCCCCATAAAGTCCCAAGACAAAAACAATTTGTGGGAAGGAAAAAAGAAGTTGAAACCTTAATGGACTGGCTTAGAAATGACGATATTGTTTTTATTTCCGTTAACGGAAATGCGGGGATTGGTAAAACATCTCTGGTTGCAAAGGCGATATATGATTTCGGTAAGGATGTAAACGTTTTTTGGTTCGATTACCAAAAAGGAGAGGGATATGATGAGATGGTCGAATATCTCTCTGAATTTTTGACAAGGCTTTCACGGACAGAGCTAAAGACGGTTCTCAAGGCAAAGAAAAAGAGCGCAAGAGATATCCTAAGAGGCACCATCACATCAATTAGCGGAACAAGCTCTTTATTGGTAATGGATTCATTTGATGAAGCGGATAATGAGTCAAAACGATTTATCCTGGGCCTATCCCAGGAATTGAATGAATTGAGCGGATCAAAGATCATTATCCTTAATAGACTCTTAGAAAAACAGATTGCCAAAGGATTGGCAGATTCAAAGTTCGTCAAGACCATTAAATTAAAAGGTTTGGATAGACAAAGTTGTAAAACCCTTTTTGGTAAAAAAAAGCTTAAAAAAGACGAGTTCGAAGAGATCTTCAGGTTGACAGAAGGAAATCCCATGGCAGTCAAACTTATTAAATCAGAGGATGTAAGCCACCTTGAAAAAAGTGGTAAGTTCACAAAAGATGAATTGATGCTCATCAAATACCTTAAATCCTTTGATAAAATTTGATTTCTTAAATCGCCTGACCGGCCTGAAATTCGTCATCTTTGAATTCCAATGTGAAATAACCTGTATTGTGATTCACACCTCTCATTTTAACACATCTGATGCGACGAGAGACATCCACTTCATTGATCCGCTCCAAAGTAAGAAGTATGATACCATCTGCCAAAAACTCCTCGGGATAGACTTTCGAAGGGTCTGTTGATATCTCTGATATGATAAAGGAGGTTACCTTCAGATCCCTTAACCATTCGAAGAAATAGAAAAGATACGCACGCTCGTCCTCCATCTTGGAGATCATCTCCACAACAGGTAATGAATCTATTACCAGAAGATCAAAATTTAAGCTCTCTTTCAAGTATCCTAAGTGCTTTTTCATGACATCGATCCATGGCCTCTCCTTTGTCATGTCAACTTCCTTTCGGATTTTTGCCATATCAAGGATAGTAAGGTTTAATTTTTCGTTATCATGCAATCCCAGGCTTTCTATCTGAAATAGAAGATTCTCCCTGCTCTGCTCCAAGGAAACGTAAACACCAACTGAGTTCTTTTCCCTGATGTTGTTATAAAGAATATTGTAGGCCACCGATGATTTCATAGTACCTGGTGTTCCCGAAATAAGAATCAAATGACCTTCAGGAATGCCTCCTCCCATTTCTTCATCAAATCCTCTAATATATGTTTTGTAATTGTGTACCATGAGAGCCACCCTTATTGCAAGAGTGTTATATGTTTATATAACTTTTCTGTTAAAAGAAAACTTTGGTATTT
>CBDVCK010000267.1:0-5178 GCA_965372465.1 uncultured Thermoplasmata archaeon
ATGTTTGCACAGAGCATCCTTGACTATAATGGTTGCAAGATACTTGCAAAGAAATTGAAGGATAAAATCACGCTTTTGGTTCTGTTGCGAAAACGGGGATATATCAGCCTTGCGATGTTGGAAATAGAAAATTCTATCAGAAGGATTGATGAGATAATATTAGAGCAAGTCGATTTCAATGATACCGCTCGTGTGAGTACATGAAAGAAGATAAAACGAAGTGATCGTCCTTTCTATTGTGTACTGTTGTATTTACAGAGATAGAATACCGGTTGATCCCTTCCCCTGAGATACAGGAAGAAGGTCGGGTTCTAGCCCTATTATGCCTGTTATTGGGAGGTCTAGAAAGAAAGTTTGCCTGAAACCACCATTTTTCTCAAATATAGTAATCAAACATGATTTTCTAGTCAAAAGTATTATTCTATATCTATAGTAATTATTGATTAGCTATACTATATTTATAACTAAATTAATAGAAAAGGGAGATTGCCGAGGATTACCGCGCCAAAAGCCCAAAGGGTTCAGGAAAATCAAGCTCAATAGATGGAACCATATACTGGCATTCAATAGAGTCGAGGCCGAAAGATGTATAGGAACCGGTTCAGAAGGCTGCAATCGCTTTGCATAATAATGATGCTTATTATATCCCCACTCACTTCCATATTTCTCTTGGACGGGATGGAAATTGCCGCGGCTGAAAGTCCTTTAACTCCGATAACCACAATTACAGGCCCAGACAAAGGGGATAATTTTGGTTGGAATGCATCCTGGGTAGGTGATGTGAACGGCGATGGCTTTGACGATATAATCGTTGGTGCGCCATATGCTGATAGAACACCATCAGCTGATTGGTGGGATACCAATTGGTCATATCGTCGCAAATTAACGTTTGATAACAGCGCTCAATCAGAGGAGCTTGTTAACTTCCCGGTTTTGATTAATTTAAGTTCATTGAATTTTGACTACTTCAAGGTTAAATCAGATGGTACCGACCTGAGATTCATAGATGCCGATACAGTAACCGAGCTAAAATATCATATCGAGGATTGGAACACATCTGGAAACAGTTATGTCTGGGTGAATGTCACAAGCATAGATGCAGGGTCCAGCACTGATTACATATGGATGTATTATGGCAATCCAGATGCATTGGATGTTCAGGATGTGGGAGGAACCTATGATGCGAATTATGTGGGTGTTTGGCATTTGAATGAAACAGGAATCGGGACAAGATACGATGCCACATCAAACGATAATGATGGATCACCTCAAAATTACGATGGTGATGAGGCAATAACTGGAAAAATTGATGGTGCTGATGAGCTTGACGGGACCAATGATCATATTCTTATTTCTGATTCTGCTAGCTTGAGCTTTGGCGCAGGCAGTAGTTTCACATTAGAGGTATGGGTAAACGCAGCAAGCTTTCAAAGTAGTGGAAGCAAATTTGTTGAGAAGAAAACAACTCTTTCTGAATATTATAGACTCAATGCTTATCCATCCAATAATCTGCCTGAATTTGGTGTAAGGGATAGCGATAATGTCGAAACAGACGTTTATGGAACAACCACCATAAACGATAGTCAATGGCACCATATTGTAGGGGTTAAAAATGGAAATAATCTCTATATTTACGTTGATGGCGTCCAGGAGAACAGTAGTTCCGCATCATATACAGGAAACTGGGATGATGGAGATGTGAGGATTGGGTATAGTTCAGATGGTGGCGCAAGTTATCTAGATGGGCTAATCGACGAAATCCGTATTTCAGATGTTGCGCGCTCATCAGAATGGATTGCAGCACAATATATTTCAATGAACAATATTTTCATATCATTTGGTGAAGAAGAAATAAAGGACTGGTGGGATAACACCTGGGCATATCGTAGAAAATTGACCTTCGATAACAGCGGCCAATCCGAGGATTTGGTGAATTTCCCTGTATTAGTTAATTTGAATTCCTCAAATTTCGATTATTCAAAGTCCAAACCAGACGGAACAGATCTGCGTTTTCTCGATACTGATTGTTCAACCGAGTTAAAATATCATATCGAAGATTGGAATCCTTCAGGGAACAGTTCCATTTGGGTCAATGTAACTGATATCGCTGCTGGTTCGCAGACTGATTATATCTGGATGTATTATGGCAATCCAGGGGCTTCCAGTGTTCAGGATGTGGCAGGAACTTATGAAGATTCTTTCAAAATGGTTCAACACTTAAATGAAACCTCTGGAACTCACTTTGATGCAACAAATTCCGATAATGACGGGTTTCCGCAAAATGGTCTTACCCAAGATGCTCAGGGTAGAATAGATGGAGCCGATGATTTTAACGGGGTTCTTAATTATCTTGATGCAGGGTCCGCTCCAAATATTGATAATCTCGGGAATGTTACATTTCAGGCCTGGGTATTTCCACGATCTATCGCCAACTGGGGTTCTCACGTAATAAATAAGAGAGGAGGATCACCACCTCCCAATGGCTGGCGTTTGGTTTTAGCCAATACCTTAAGATTCGATCTTCGTGTCGATTTTGCCACTACAGATATGATCAAAGGATCAACCGATAATTCAATAGTTTTGGATACATGGCAGCATATTGCTTTTACATGGGATGGATCATCCAACGCAAGCAATGTTAGATTATATGTTAATGGTCAGGAAGTTTCGTATAATTTAACTCAAAATGGCGTAGGAAGCAGAGCAGATGACGATGCAAATACGCTTTGGATCGGCACATGTGCCAATGTTGATATCGCCCAGTATAGTTTCGATGGTAGAATCGATGAAGTACAGGTTCTGAACGCCACAAAAAGCGCAGATTGGATCAGAGCTCAACACCTTTCAATGAACCGTACTTTTATATCTTTTGGAAGCGAGGAAACAAAGTCCTGGTGGAACCTGGATTGGGATTACCGGAAAAAATTGGTATTTGATAATAGCGGGCAATCCGAGGATTTAGTGAATTTCCCTGTCCTGGTAAAATTGGACATATCCAACTTCGATTTCTCGAAGGCGAAATTGGATGGAACTGATCTTCGGTTTGTAGATAATGATGGTGTAGCAGAATTGAATTATGAAATTGAAAGCTGGAATTCTACAGCAAACAGCTATGTTTGGGTAAATGTTACAAATATAGCTGCAGGCTCATCCACTGATTATATCTGGATGTATTACGGCAACTCGGGTGCACTTGATGTTCAAGATGTGAGTGGAACTTACAATTCGAATTACATGGGTGTTTGGCACTTGAATGAATCCAGTGGTAATGCTTTAGACTCTACTTCATATAGTACAGATGGAACTCCTTCAGGTGGTGTTACTCAAGGAGTCGCAGGTCCGATAGATGGTGCTTATGAATTCGATGGTTCGACTGGTTCTGTGGGTGTTCCAGACCCTGCCGATGGACATCTTGATTTCGGATATGGAAACCTTACAGTGAGCTTCTGGGTAAATATTGACCAAAGTACGGGAAATTTTCAACTACTCATTGAAAAGGGTGGCAGCGAGGATATAATCCCTGGTTATGAATTTGAAACCGCACAAGATGGAGGAGACTTTAAATTTTGTGTGGCCGATGGAACTAACCTTTACATGTCTCCCCTTACATTTATTTCATTTGATAATTGGATGTATTTTGTAGGTGTTATTGATAGAGCTAATGATAGGTTACGACTTTATATGGATGGTACAGAAATCGGATCAGCGACAGATATTAGCTCTCTGGGTGATATAAATAATACAGATAGCCTTTTTATTGGTAGTGATTATTATACTGACGGACGTATCGACGAGGTCCGCATCTCCAATGTTGCCCGTACTGACGATTGGATTTCTGCTCAGTATCTTACCCATACAAATAGTTTTATTGCATATGGTAATGAGGAATCAATAAAAGAAGATTGTGGCGCAGCCTATCTATTCTTCGGCTATCCAGGTATAACCTTAAATAACATCAGCGCCAACAATGCGAACGTTACAATTTACGGTTCCAACTCAGGCGATCTTTTCGGATGGTCGGTAAGTGATGCTGGTGATTTGAACAACGACGGGTATGACGACATAATCATCGGGGCACCAGGTTGGGGTGCCGATAAAGGAAGAGCCTACATTTTCTACGGTAGACCCACGGCATCTTGGAACAGTGTTTATGACGCAGACAATGATGCGGATGTTATCATGACCGGAGAGAACGATGGAGACAAATTCGGATTTTCCGTATCATCTGTAGGAGATATGAATAAATTCTATCCTTTTGATGAATGGCTGTATCGGAAGAAGATCACTATTAATTCGAATCAAGTGGCTGGTAACCTTACCGATTTTCCAGTGCTGATCAACATTACGGACTCCGACCTTAAAAATAAAGCGAGAACTGATGGTTACGACATCCTGTTCACAGCTGATGATGCTGAGACCAAGCTCGACCATGAGATAGAGAGCTACAACAGTAGCACAGGAGAGTTAATAGCATGGGTTAGAATTCCAAATCTCAGTTCGACTGTCGATACCGTAATCTATATGTATTATGGAAATCCTGGTGCATCCGACCAACAGAATTTAAGTGGAGTCTGGGATAGTAATTATACAATGGTCCATCATTTAAATGAATCCACCGGCACCACTTCATATGATTCTACTGATAACTCCAACGATGGGACAATCCAAAATAGCATTTCGTTAGATATCACAGGTAAAATAGGTAAAGGTTATCAATTCGATGATACTCCCCAAAATCAAAGGGTTCAATTGCCTTCTGTGGGAAATATGGCCGCATTTACCATGGAGATCTGGGCACGACCCAGTACCGGAGAAGAAGAGGCGGTTTGGGGAAGAGATTTCATTTATGATGGGTGGACAGGAAATGCAGGTATTACGTTAAATTCTTACAATTCATCCCGATTCGGAGTAACAATCCCAGATGGTCAGTCTACACCTTATAATTATATTAGTATTAATGGTATGATTGAAACCGCGGAAAATGCTTGGAATTTTCTCGTCGCGACATACAATGGCTCCGCACTTAGCTTTTATGTTAATGGCCAAGAAGTTGCCGATTCACCAAAGACAGGTTTATCTTCACCTTGCGTTCTATTCAATGCTATGCATTATTTAGGTTTTAATGGCCATGAATCAGCTAATGGTGAAAAGGAATGGTTCGATGGCATGCTCGATGAA
>CBDVCK010000268.1:0-5162 GCA_965372465.1 uncultured Thermoplasmata archaeon
ACAGAACATATATACCGATCCACAGATACCGATTCAGGTAAAACCCGAGCTTTATGAGATCAATAATCCCAACGAGAACTCTCCTTTACTTTTCACAACCAATTTCTCTCTGACTTACTTTACTGTGTCAGGGGACATTGAAAACAGCAAGATTCCAAGCTACCTTCAGGTGGTGGATACGGAAGGCCTTTCTGTGATGACCGCCTATGCCGCAGGAAAGCTTACACCCGAGATGGTTGTTGAGGCTTTGGAAAAATCAGGTGCTTTACAAAAGATAAAACATAAAAAGATAATCATACCAGGTATGGTTGCTCGGATGAGCTCGAAGCTCAATGAGAAATCGGGAAGAGAGGTTCTAGTTGGTCCCAGGGAGTCATCAGGTCTTTCTAAATATTTGAAAGGTCTTTCCGAAGGTTCTTAGGATTGATGCACCAGGACAGGTAAATTTATAACAAAGATTTAAGTACTGTTGTATATATTTAGAGCACAAAGGGGGAAGCCCATGCAAAAACCTTTGAATATGTTGAATCAAAATCTGAACAACAAAGTGCTGGTCGAGTTAAAGGCTCGCAGAGAATATCGCGGAATACTGGAGGGCTACGATCCTCATATGAACCTGGTCTTGAAAAATGTCGAGGAATATATTGATAAGGAGCTAAAAAGAAAGCTCGATTTGGCAATTGTGCGCGGGGATAATGTGGTTTATATTTCCCCGTGATGTGGATGGTGATTTCAGATGAGCAAGGGCACCCCGTCCATGGGTAAAAAACATAAAAAAACGCATATCCGATGCAGGCGATGCGGAAAGAGGTCTTATCACATCAGAAAGAAAAGATGCGCGGCCTGCGGCTTTGGTTTCTCAACAAAGATGAGAACCTATAACTGGGTCAAGGGGCACTAAATATGAGCGGTGTTTTTGGCGTTGTCGGTAAGGGTAATTGTACAAATAATCTTTTTTACGGTGTGGACTACCACTCCCACTTGGGTACACAGCGGGGAGGAATGGCGGTCTACGATAACAAAAGAAAGATGATACACAGAAAGATTCATGACATCACCCAATCCCAGTTTAAATCAAAGTTCTATGACGATTACAAGGATATGAAGGGTAACAGCGGGATAGGTGTGATCAGTGATTCCGATTCCCAGCCCATAATCATTTCATCCTCATTTGGTGATTTTGCAATAGTGACTGCAGGTCTAATAGAAAATACTGAAGAGCTTGCAGCGTACCTCCAGGATGAGGGGCTTTCCTTTACAGAAATGGACGATGGAGCTCTGAATACCACAGAGATCATTGGCAAGCTAATCACCCGTGGAAATAATATTGTAGACGGCATAGAGAAAATGTTTGATAAAATACAGGGTTCTATTTCACTATTACTTCTAACCCAGGATGGCATATATGCAGCAAGGGACAGGTTGGGCCACACTCCCCTTGTGATCGGGAAAAAGGACGGTGAAAACGTAGTTGTCTCGGAAACCTGCTCTCTTCCCAATCTTGGTTACAAAATCGTAAAAGACCTGGGCCCTGGTGAGATCGTGCTTTTGACAGAGGACGGACTTACTGAAAAGAAGGGAGCAGGAGGGGCAAATCAAATATGCTCGTTCCTCTGGATCTACACGGGGTATCCTGCTTCCAGTTATGAAGGAATTAGTGTGGAAGGTGTAAGGGAAAGAACAGGTAGGTGCCTTGCCAAAAAGGATGATATGGAACTGGATTTTGCTTCAGGGGTTCCCGACTCAGGAACGGCTCACGGCATAGGCTATGCAATGGGAAAAGGGATTCCGTTCAGACGACCCCTGGTGAAGTACACCTCCGGGTACGGAAGAAGCTACACACCGCCGTCACAGGAGATAAGGGACATGGTGGCAACAATGAAGCTGATTCCCATAAAAGAGGTGATAAAAGACAATAGAATGGTACTTTGCGAGGATTCCATTGTCAGAGGCACCCAGCTTAAGAATTTTACTGTTCAAAAATTGTGGGATAACGAGGCAAAGGAGGTCCATATCAGGGTTGCGTGTCCTCCACTTATGTATCCCTGTAAATATATCCTATCAACAAGGACCATACATGAGCTCGCAGCTCGAAGAGCCATCCAAGCCCTGGAAGGAAACGATATCGAGGATGTCTCAGAATATATAGATTCGAGCTCAGAGAAGTTTTCTAAAATGGTTGAATGGATCAGAAATGATTTGGGTGTTACTTCTTTAATATACCAGACTTTGGATGACATGGTAAATGCCATAGGTCTTCCAAAAGAGTCTTTGTGTGTACATTGCTGGTGCGGGAAATAAATAAATTGAATGGGAGATGGGAATCACCTTTTGCTTTTGCAAAGGATGATATACATTATTGCGGGAGAATTTGTATGAGCATTGGGGATAAAGTGGTATGTTCCAACACTCCCTTTATTAATAAAATCAAAGAGCATTGCGGTGTGGTTGCCGTAGCATCCAAATCAAAAACTTCGCATTATATCTATTACTGTATGCGGGCACTTCAGCATCGTGGTCAAGAGGCAGCCGGTATCTCCACATATAATAAAAAAATCGTTTTCCACAAGGGGCTTGGTCTTGCTGCCGAGGTTTTTGATGAGGCGGAGTTGAAGTTGCTTAAAGGAAAAAAGGGAATCGGGCATACATACTATTCCATCAAACTCTCAAAACCTGAGAATGCCCAGCCCACTATAGTGAATACCGAATCCGGGAATGTGGCCCTGGCTCATAATGGGATCTTAGTTAATGCTGAAAAACTGAAAAATCGCTTAAAGAAAAAAGGTTATAAATTCGTGCTAGGCTGCGAGGAAGAGGTTGTCGCCTACCTTTTTTCTGATCATCTGAAATCCACGAAGGATCCCATAAAGGCGATAAAAAGGACATTATCAGAACTTGCTGGTTCTTACTCCTTTACAATGTTATTCCAAAACAGGGTATTTGGGATACGCGATCCCCTGGGAATAAAACCTCTATGCCTGGGTAAATTTAAAGATGGGTATGTCATTGCCTCGGAAACTGTGGCTCTGGATGTGATAGGAGCCAAAATGATAAGGGATGTGTATCCAGGGGAATTGGTGGAGATAACTCCCGGAGAATATTCCTCTCATCAATTGTTCAATAGAAAGCATACAGCCCACTGTTTCTTCGAATACACCTACTTTGCAAGAGCCGATTCGAATATTGACGGAAAAAGCGTTTACGAGGCAAGAAAGCGTATCGGGTGGAGACTGGCCAAGGAGCATCCGGTTGCAGCAGATATTGTAATTCCGGTTCCGGATTCGGGAAGAGCTCATGCTTTTGGCTTCTCCCTGGGCTCGGGTATTCCCCTGGCTGAAGGGCTGATGAAGAACAGATATGTTACCAGGACATTTATCATGCCCTCCCAGAAACTGAGGGACCTAACAGTGAGGGAAAAGATCAATCCTATAAAAAGCGAGGTAGCTGGAAAACGTGTGGTTCTGGTGGACGATAGTATCGTTCGGGGCACCACCATGAAACGAATCGTGAAAATGGTAAAAGATGCCAAGGTAAGGGAGGTTCATGTAAGAATTGGAACCCCCCCTCTTATTTCTCCGTGCTACCTTGGTATAGACATGACGACAAGGGATCAATTCATTGCATACAATAAAAGTATCGAGGAGGTCAGAAAGGAATTGGATGCCGATTCATTGGGATATATCAGCGTGTGCGGCCTTCTTGAAGCCCTTATGTTTTCCAAAAACGATCTCTGTCTCGGCTGTATCACTGAGAAGTATCCCATCGATATTCCCCCTGAAAAACATAGATTCCAGCACACATTGCAGGATTACGAATGATTTTGAATCCCATCCTCCAAAAAGTTTTATATTGGGATACTAATGGGGATAAAATCCCTTAATGGATATATGAAGATGGAGGCATTGATTATGAGACTCGGGGACATTGATGGTAAAGGAGTAATCTATGATGATTCAGGTCAGATGCTTATCCATGATGGAGAATGTTTAACCAAGACCCAAGACGGCCTTTGTGTGGGTGTATATAAGAAGCACAAGGCAGGGTGGAAGGTCATATTCATGGACGGTCCAGGATGCTTTGCCATAACCAACTTGAGGACTGTATTTATTAGAGAACCCAAAAGCTATCCAGGAGGGGATGACAAGGTGGCAAAGCGTTTGTACTCAATGAGCGATGGACAATACTGGCCGGATAAAGCGGATAAGGCCAAAGAGGCAGGGGCCATGGAATTCTTCGAGGTTTTGCATGACGAGGTTAAGAAGATCAAGCACGGAAGCAAGGACTCGTCCATATTCGTTGAGATAGAGGGTGAAAAGCACAAAATTGTGGTGGATAATGACATTGCCAAGATCCTAGAGGACTTATTGAAAGAGGGAGGCATGCTTTAAGGCTCCCCTTCTGCACTTGGGGTAACATATTTATGCAAAATTAACATACCCTCATCAATCCAGGATTATTTAACAAGGGCCGGTAGATCAGTTGGAAGATCGCTACCTTGGCAACATTTGGTTGGAAAACCAGAAAGCCAGAATGGTAGAGGCCAGGGGTTCAAATCCCCTCCGGTCCACTCTAATTTTATATAATTATATTCGTGGACCGTAGATGTGGTCAAGTTATGCTTGGACTTGCTTGGTTCTTAAGCTTGACCACCCTCCGGTCCACCTAAAACAAAACACCCCTCCGGCTCACTCTAATAACCTCCATTTCTTCAATGGCAACATTTAATAAACAAAACACATTTGGGGTCTCGTAATCACGAGTGGGCTCGTGGCCTAGCATGGATAAGGCGCCAGCCTTCTAAGCTGGATGTCGCGGGTTCGAATGGAGTGGTGGGTGATAATATATGTCCCTTCCACGACCCGAATATCCCGCCGAGTCCGCTTTTATTTTTTTAATACTATAGTCAGCGGACTCGGCCCCATGTCTGAATTATGATTACACAATGATGGTTCTTAAGCTCGAACATCCCGCACGAGTCCGTTCTTCCCTTTAGTCAGACATATCTAAAATGAACTCAATCAAAATGTCAAATTGTATGATTGTTTTCGATTTTTTCAATCTTTGGACATATTTAGGTAGATAATGATAAATAATATTTATAGAATGTATACCTTAGATTATGTATATATCCAAATAATCGGTGATGTGTTGATCATGGATAA
>CBDVCK010000269.1:0-5144 GCA_965372465.1 uncultured Thermoplasmata archaeon
AAAGAAGAATCAATGTAAGGATGAATATCAGGGAAATTAATACATATGATGAATATATGCACCTTTTAATATCGGATCCTTCTGAATACAATGATTTATTAAGAGATATAACAATCAATGTAACCTATTTCTTTAGAGATAGCGAGGTTTTTGAACTTATTTTTGAGGAAATTCTTCCGTTCTTGATATACCAAAAAGTTAAGAACAACAGGAGAGTGATCAGACTCTGGAGTGCAGGGTGCGCAAGTGGCGAAGAGGCATATTCCCTTGCTGTATTCATGCATGATCTTTTGGGTGAGGAATTTCATAACTTCATTGTGAACATCCATGCAACCGACATAGATGATGCAAGCCTGAATGCAGCAAAGATTGGAAAATATCTTCCCAGACAAATAGAGAATGTCCCTACCAGTTATCTTTATCGCTATTTCAACTTCCATGCTGAGATGTACGAGATTTCTAAGGAAATCAAAGATATGGTCAGGTTTAAAAAACAGGATCTTTTCTCAGATTCACAAGGGACACATTACGACCTTATCACATGCAGAAATGTCCTAATCTACTTCACCAAAAAAATGCAGGATAAACTCTTTTTGAATTTTTACAAAGTGCTAAACGATGATGGTTATCTCATAATAGGTAAAACCGAAACACTTATGGGGGAAGCCTCAGAAATATTTGAACCTATAAACGCAAGGGAGCGAATTTACCAAAAGAAGAAGAAAAGATAATCCTGGTTTTAAATAACACCGCATTTATAATGATATTTATTTTCCATATATTTTCCAGAGCAACCCTTATATTCAAGAGATGCATTCCATCTTGGGTGTGACAGTGGACGACGAAGAGGTAAGGAAAATTCCAGCAATCGCAATTGTGGGTGTAGGCGGTGGGGGATCACGTATATTATCCGAGGGTTTGGATAAAATAAACAAATTACTGGACATCGATAGATACTCCTGCATAGCAAAGGTCATTAGAGCAGATTCAGAAAAACCCCACGTTTTTATTGTGGATACAAGCTCTGATCCCAATACAAAGGGATTCTACACAAATATCCCAAAAGATCACAAAATTTCGCTTTCCGGCAGTATCAAGGGTATGTCCAGAGGAGCTGGTGGAAAGCCTGGCCGGGCAGCCAAAGCAGTTTTGAACAAGGAGGTTTCCAGAACATTAGCAGAGAAGTTATACAAACCGATTATGGATATCAGCCCTGCCATTGTTGTATTTATTCATACAGCTGATGGAGGGACCGGTGGAGGGCTTACCCCTGAAGTCATTCAACAACTGGCCTATGTCCTGCCCATGTCCACTGTGTTCTGGGTCTTTTCGGTCATGCCAACCCAGACCGATCTGTCACTTCAGGGTCCGAGAACCGTTGCTCCAAACATGGGTAAGATGATCAAGGTAATAAGATGGATTTCTGCCGAGGATTATTCCCACATCCCATTCGACTGCAGAGAAGCCATACGTGAAGTGGCCCCCATGCGAAGAGCTGATGAGTCATATGATTTCAAACATTCGAGAATCGCCTTATTTCCCATGAGCAACGACCACTTTGCCCAATGTCATAAGGGACATAGCAAACGTGAAATAAGAGAAGAGGTGCTCAATCCATTTCCCATCGAGCTTCTTTCAGAAGCCCTGTACCCTTTCTTGAAGTATGTGGTCTCAACTCCAGAGCAGCAGAAGTGGATGCAGAAGCACTGGCCCATGGGACCCATTGATATCCCGGATATCATGGCGGGAGTAGCACCTGAACGGCCCTTGGTTCTACCCCATCTTTGGATCGATCCCGATAGCTGGGAAGAAGGACGGGTTGAACAGGTCATAAAGGATTTAAAAGACGGGAAGATCGTATTAGAGAAGACAGAGGGTGATGAAAAAGAAGGCCTGCCTGATGTATTCACCTTTACGGGAGCTCCTTCCGCACTTCACGATTTTAGAGCAAACAGTTTATACTGTATTCCCATAAGTCCAGAAGGGAGTAAATACTTCGAGGATTTCGGAGATTTGGTTTCCGATGTATGGTTTCCAAAGCTATCCAGCCAACTCAATTTCATAGGAGGTAAGGACGGACAAAAAGTTGGTGTAATCAGTCATTCTGCCAATTTAAAACCGCAGCCTGTACCCAAACCCGAAAAAGGAAAATTTGGATTCGAGAACGGTCTTTTGGTTACCTTGATTTTCGGGGCTGTGCCCACGGATTTCATTGCATGGTTGAGAAGCACAAGGGAGATATTGAGGCAACACAAAACAGAGAAGATGTGGGAGCTTTCCTACTACGATGCAAATGACTATCTCAATGAGGTGGCACTCTACATTGGTTGGCTTGATTGGCAGAACAGGGAACTGGACGGAAGCAAGGTGATTGAAACAACAGGTTGAGTAAATCCTAGACAGTTTTAATAAAATAAGATCATCATCGGTAAACCCAACAATCTGATCCATATCTTTATTATCAACTATATCTAAGAGGTGCAGGTCATGCCATGACATTCTACTACAATCACCTGATGTTCTTTATAGTCTTGGCGACATTCGGAAAAGGATTCAAAACCCCGTGGTATTGCTCTCACACCGATTTTTTTCTTTCTCAAGGTATTTAATCTATTTTCCAAAACATGACCAAAACCGTTATATCTGTGAAAAAACATTAAGTAACTGTGTTTAATGCGATGTCTAATCTGGAGCAGCGGTTATATTTCAGCCTCGGTGAAAAAGAACAGCGTGTATTTACAATTCAAGATATTGCAAACGCTTTGGAGATTTCCTTACAACACGCTCGTAAAGTTGCTTCAAACATGGTCAAAAAAAATGTTGCCGAACGAATAAAACCGGGATTATTTGTTCGTATACCGGAATCGGTCATTTTAGACAAGCGTCTCTATAAAGCTGATGCCGTGCTCATAGCGGCAAAAGCGGTTGATTGCGCATTTCTTTCGCATTATACCTCCCTTTCGATTCTTGGACTTTCAGAAAGATATACAACACAGCTGTATGTCACAACGAAGCAACATCAACGGGATATTGTATATCATGAGATCAACATCAGGTTCATAACAGTTACACCGAACAGGTTTTTTGGCATTAAAACCATCAAATATTCCAACGAAGAGATAAAGATTTCAGATCAAGAGCGGACTATTTTGGATGTTATCAATAGACCCAAATATGCAGGAGGATGGAGTGAAACGATCAATTGTTTGCAAAACCTGGAGAATATACACTGGGATATTCTTTTAAAATATATCAAGAGATTTGATAATAAAGCACTGGCCCGGCGCATCGGATATATTCTTGACAACCTGGAAAACATCCTAATGCCAACAAAAATAAAGAAAGATATCAAAAAATTCAGCGGGAAAAATATCTACTACTTTGATCCTACAAAAAAAGGGGTTTTTGAACACGAGTGGAACATGGTAATACCAAAAAAAATAGTAGAGGTGCTTCATGCTTAGAAGATCCAATTTCGAGAAAATTCAACGAGAAACAGGTTTCAACCTTGACCTTCTGGAAAAAGTATACCATCTTACGAGAGTTCTTAATGAGATACAAGAGAGCGAAGTAATGAGGGATAATCTCACTTTGAAAGGAGGAACAGCCCTCAATTTCCTTTATTTGGATATCTCCCGTTTATCCATCGATATTGACTTTAATTTTACAGGGAAAATCGCTAAAGAGGACATGATAGAAATTCGACCCGCAATTAAAAAAACTATAATAACATTCGGTGAAAATCTGGGATACGATGTTGAGGAGAGAGGTTCTTCATATATACTCTCCCGACACAGACTGAGATATACAACAATCAGAGGCACAAAAGATCATATAAAGATAGAAATTAATTATCTTGATCGTCTCCCCATTGGAGATATTGTAACAAGAAAGTTTCCATCGATTTTTCCGGATATAACCCTCTTTCCTTTAACAACATATTCACTGGAAGAAATTGCGGCACAAAAAACAAAGGCTTGTATAGAACGAACAGAGCCAAGAGATATCTTCGATCTCTACTCCCTCTCAAAACAAAAAATGATATTGGAGAAGGCAAGACAATACGCCTCCGTTTATTACTGTATGTGTAAAGAAAGTAAAACAAAGGATATTTTGAAAAAGATTGAAGAAAATGATCTCGAAAAGATAGAACAAGAGATCCGACAATTTATAAGAAACGCTGATAGGCTTGATGCAGAAAAAGTTCAAAAAGATGCAGTGGATTTCCTTGGACAGATTTTATCTTTTACTGAGAAAGAACAGGATTTCATTGATACATTTTACAAAAAAAGAAAAATCATTCCTGAGATACTTTTCAAGAATAAATCAATGATAGCGAAACACCCTGCACTTTTGTATAGATTAGATGCAATGGGAAAGAAGGCAAGTAATGAACCTTAGGGATATTTCACCTTCACATCCAGAACAACATGAGAAACCCCTGGCGCATACGATTTCACTGTCCTTGAGTCCAGCAATTCCATTTCAAATCCTTTCTTCTCCAACTCATCTTTAACCCTATTTACAGGCCTTGTTTTTAAAATCTCATTGGGGCACTTCTCGTGGTAGTGCATAATTCCGCCATCCGATTTCAGGAAGGAAAGGGCCTTGGAAATAAACTTGTGGGTGTCATCAAGATAGCCCATAACTATCCTGTCCGCAATTCCTGGATATTCAAAGTCTCGGTTATCACCCAGGACAGGTTTTACTATATCCTCCACATCATTTAAGATAATATTTTCTGATAAGTACCGGTGGGCTACTGGATTCAACTCGCATGCGTATATCTTCTTGGGTTTCGAGTGAACTGCCATGGGAAGGGAAAAGAATCCGATTCCTGCGAACATATCCACCACGACCTCATCCTCCTGGGCAATGCTTGCCATTCGAATACGTTCATCGATATTACCTGAAGAGAACATGACCCTTGCACAATCCAGTTTGAACTTCACACCGTTTTCTTTGTGCACGGTTTCTGTGTTATTGCCCCATAAAAGTTCAACCTTCGGCTCCCTGAGATCACCTTCTATTCCCAGGTCCTTAAGCACGGTTTTGGCAGAAAGCTCCCTTGCATAAGCCTTTGCTACCTCTTTTTTTAATGGCTCCAACTCCTTTGGTATTTTTAACAGCAACACATCCCCCAG
>CBDVCK010000270.1:0-5143 GCA_965372465.1 uncultured Thermoplasmata archaeon
ATCGGAGCAGGATACCCTTGTGGAGGTCAAGGAATATCCCCCTGAAAAGGATGTGATCTCCCAGGAGCCCAGAATAGGTGTCTTCGTATGCCACTGCGGAATAAACATCGGGGGGGTTGTGAACGTACCCGATGTAGTGGAATATGTAAAAACCCTCCCCAATGTAGTTTATGCCGAAGACAATCCTTACACCTGCTCCCAGGACACACAGCAGAAGATAAAATCCATGATAGATGAGCATAACATCAACCGCGTGGTCGTTGCAAGCTGCACACCAAGAACCCACGAGCCGCTGTTTCAGAACACGGTTCGGGAAGCGGGATTGAACCCGTACTTCTTCGAGATGGCAAATATCCGCGATCAATGCTCATGGGTTCATATGCAAGAGCCCGAGGCTGCCACAGCCAAGGCCAAGGATCTGGTGAGAATGGCTGCAGCCAAGGCAGAACTTCTCGAGCCCCTTTACAAGGTGGAAATTCCCATTAACCAGTCGGCCCTCATAATCGGAGGCGGTATTTCGGGAATGACCGCAGCCTTGGCAATGGCTGACCGCGGATTTTGCGCACATATCGTCGAGAAGGAATCAGAGCTTGGGGGAAATCTCAAACTTTTGCATTACATGCTGAGCGGGGAAGATCTCCAGGATTTCCTCAAAAAAAGTATAGATTCTATGAACTCCAATGATAAAATTTCTGTTCACACCAATGCCGAAATAAAGGAAATAGAAGGATGCGTTGGGAATTTCAAAACCACGATTGCACAAAACGGGGAGGAAAAGACCCTGGAACATGGGGTCGTGATCGTAGCAACGGGAGGATGCGAATACAAACCAACAGAGTATCTTTTCGGTGAGGATGAAAGGATAATTTCGCAGTTGGATTTTGAGAACAGGCTCGCTTTCGGTAAGGTATCCGCAAAGTCGGTTGTCATGATTCAATGTGTAGGCTCGAGAACAAAGGAGCGTACATACTGCAGCAGGGTATGCTGTTCCGAGACCATCAAGAATGCATTGAAGATGAAGGAGCTTTATCCGGATTCCGATATCTATGTACTGTTCAAGGATATGAGGACCTATGGTTTTAGGGAACTTTATTACGAAGAGGCTGCACGTAAAGGAATAAAATTCATCAGATACTACGATGATTCACCACCCGAGGTTGAGAAAAAAGACCAAGATCTTGTTGTATACATCTTCGATCATTTCCTCGGCGAGAAGATAAAGATTCCCTCTGATCTATTGGTGCTGGGCACGGCTACCATTCCAAGCCCGGACAATGAGAAACTTGCCAAGATGTTGAAGGTTCCCCTGAGCAAGGATGGATTCTTCTTGGAAGCTCACATGAAACTTCGACCCCTGGACTTTGCGACAGAGGGAATATTCCTCTGCGGACTTGCCCATTCACCTAAGTTTTTGGAGGAATGTATCTCACAGGCAAAGGGAACGGTTTCAAGGGCCGCAACCATTCTCTCCAAGACATTTTTAGAGGCAAATGCTGTTATCTCGGTAGTGGATGAGGTAAAATGTCGGGCATGCGGTGAATGCGTCGAGATATGCGAGTTCGGAGCACCGAGTTTGGTGGAAGATGAAAAGGGAGTAACGCATTCCAAAATCAACGAAGCCCTCTGCAAGGGATGCGGAGCATGTGCTGCAAGTTGCTGCAACAATGCCATATCAGTTATGCATTTCAAGAACCATCAGATTTCCACCATGATAGATTCATCGGTTGCAGAGATCACACAACGGGAAGAGCAAGAGAAATTCGAGCCATTTATCCTGGCTTTCACCTGCAACTGGTGTTCCTATGCAGGAGCGGATTTGGCGGGGGTATCAAGATTCCAGTACCCCCCTAATATCAGGATTATCAGGCTCATGTGCTCGGGTCGTATAGCCCCCACCTTTATCATGGACGCGTTAAACAAAGGTGTCGACGGCGTGCTTGTGGCCGGATGCCATATCGGTGACTGTCATTACATCTCGGGAAACGAAAAAGCTCAGGAAAGGATCAAAAGCACAAAGGACCTTCTTGGATTGCTGGGACTCGATGAAAAACGATTACGGCTCGAATGGATCTCTGCATCCGAAGGCAAAAGGTTTGCAGAGGTAATGAACGAATTTGTCAGGGAGATCAAAGAGCTTGGACCAAATCCGCTTAATCCTGCAAATCAATTAAGTAATGAACTCTCAAAGGAGAAGGTAGAATGTCCTCAATAGATGATTTAATCGACGATACCGGAGCGTACGATTGCGTTGAATGCGGGAAGTGCACGACTGTATGTCCCGTTGCCAAATTGGACCAGAACTTTGCTCCAAGAGTGATAGTGGTAAAAGCATTAGAAGGTATAGAAGGGGGACTTGCCCAAAATATGGATATTTGGCGCTGCACCACATGTGGTATATGCAGCCAAATGTGTCCCTATAAAGTGGATTATACGGAGTTCATAAGGGGATTGAGATCAGAGGCTGTGCTCGATGGTTTTGAACCTACATGCTCGCAAGGTGGGTTGATGCAGACCATAGCCAGAATACAGAGCCATCAGTTGCCACAGGACAGATTGAGCTGGGTTACCGATGATTTAAAGGTAACGGAAAAAGGAGATGTGTACTATTTCTCGGGATGCCAAGCCCACCTCGACAAGATCTTTGAGGAGAGGAAAACGGGTGTCCTTGATATCGCAAGGAACAGCATCAGGATTTTGAACAAAGCTGGTATCACTCCTGCCATGAGCGTAAACGAGGTGTGCTGCGGCCACGATCTGAACTGGACAGGGGATGAAGATACCTTTGAAAAGCTCATGGACATTAACATCAAGGCAATAAAGGATACGGGAGCAAAGACCGTTGTGTTTTCGTGTCCGGAGGGCATGCGGACCTTTGACATCGATTATAAGGATATCGCAGGCGACCTCGATTTCGAGGTGACCTACATAACGGATTATTTGATGGATTTGGTGGATGACGGAAAACTAGAATTTAAAAGTGATGGCAAAGAGAAGGTTACCTATCACGACCCATGCAGGCTGGGAAGGCATTTGGGCATTTATGATAGTCCAAGAGAACTCATTGAGGCCGCAGGGTTTGAATTGGTGGAGATGGAAAACATCAAGGAGAACAGCGCATGTTGCGGTGTTAATGCATTTGCGACATGCGAGTCCCTTTCCAAAATAATGCAGATTAATCGACTGATGGAGGCAAAAAGTACAGGCGCGGATAAATTCATTACAACCTGCCCCAAATGCATAATTCATTTCAGCTGCGCAACATGGAAGGAAATACCGGTTGAGAAAGAGAAGGTGGATATCCCGGTTGGTGATTTGATATCAGCTGTAATAGAAAAAATAAAGTAAAATAGAAAAACTCGCAATTTGACCATAAAATTGCTGCGATTATCTAAAGGGTGTGTGATCTTGGAGCAAGAAAAGGAGAAAAAAATTGGAGTCTTTATATGCAGCTGCTATGATAATATCACAGATAGAATCGATTTTGATGAAATCATAAAATTCGCTGAGAACTTACCGGGAGTAAGAGCCGTAAAAAAGCATGATTCTCTGTGCTCTATTTCCGGACAGAAATTCCTGGCTTCAGAATGTAGAGCAGGTGGTTTTGATTCTGTTGTAGTGGCTGCATGCACTCCCAAGATTTATGAATCTACAATCGGAGGAGGGGTGGTGGAAGGAGGGGTAAATAAGTATCAATATGAACAGGCAAATATTCGAGAACAGTGCGCCTGGGTCCATGATGACTTTAATGAGGCTACACAAAAGGCCAAACGAATTATCGCAGGTTCAGTTGCTAGGGCAAATAACCTTGAGGCTCTCGAGGACACCAAGGTGGACATAATTCCCAAATCCTTAGTTATTGGCGGTGGGGTGGCAGGGATGCAGGCTGCACTTGATATTGCCAATGCAGGTTATCAGGTATATCTTGTTGAAAAAACGGAAAAGCTTGGTGGAAGGGCATACGAGCTCAGCATGACCTTTCCTACCCACAACTGCGGTATCTGTTGCATCCAGTCCTGTAAAAACTGCGTGCTGACCCCCAAGATCGAGGATGTAAACCAGCATGAAAAGATCGAGGTTTTACTTTCATCAGAGGTGGAAGAAATATCGGGGGGATTGGGCAATCGACATGTGAAAATCAAAACACCAGAAGGAGATAAGGAATTGGATGTGGGGGTTGTGATTATAGCCACAGGCTCGAAGATCTTTGATCCTTCAAAACTTAATGAATACGGTTATGAAAATCAGGATGTGATTTCAACCATCGAACTTGAAAAATTGATAATCTCAGGAAGGGATAAAAGAGAGGGACTCCTTAGACCCTCGGATGACAAGATCCCGAAAACCGTAAACTTCATACAATGTGTGGGATCAAGGGATGTGAACAAGGGTAATCCCCACTGCTCATTGGTGTGCTGCACATATGCAATGGGTCAGGCAATGGAGATTAAAAAACGTCATCCAGATGCAGAAGTTTATATCCATTACATAGATCTAAGAGGACCTTACAGAGGTTTTGAGGAATTTTACGAGGAGGCAAAAAAAGCTGGTGTTAATTTCGTAAGAGGAAGGGTATCTGAGATTTTCCATAAGAATGGCAAGATCATTCTGAGATGCGAGGATGTGGATGCAGGAACTCCCTTGGAAATAGAAAGCGACTTGGTTGTGCTGTCTGTTGGTCAGGAGGCAAGGGATGGTACCACAAAATTGGCAGAAAAGCTGCACTTACAGATAGACATTGACGGTTTCATAAAGTACATGAACCCCATGCTAACGCCTGAGGAGCGGAGAGGGATCTTCATTGCTGGCTGTGCTCAAGGACCAAAAGGAATCAGATATTCCATCGAGGATGCCAGGCTCTCTGCCACCAATGCTATCAAACTACTTGGAAAGGGAGCAACATATATCGGAGGCGGAGTTGCAGTTGTAGACGAGGACATATGCGTTGGCTGTGGGAAGTGTGCTGAGAACTGCGAATTTGGAGCGGCACAATTGATAATTAAAAACGGAAGGAAGATATCATATGTTGACCCGGTTCTTTGTCAGGGAGACGGAAAATGTTCTGCGGGATGTTGCAATAAAGCCATATCCATCAGGCATTTTAAGGAAGAACAGATACTGCCTATGATCCGAGCGATACTGGAAT
>CBDVCK010000271.1:0-5141 GCA_965372465.1 uncultured Thermoplasmata archaeon
AAATCCTCATAGGTTCTGAAACCAGCATTCCAAAGGGCTTCTGCCCGTTTTCTGCCGATATTTGGTAAAAGAGAGAACAAACCCAGTGCGATTTCCTTTGATTCGGGTTTTTCCTTCTCCTCCTTCTTCGCCTTCTCTGCTTCAGTGATTCGTTTCCAGTATTTTTCTGAAAGGGCTTTCCCCAGACCCCTCTTTGCACCGTTCTCTTTCTCTTTCGGGAGTTTTTTCCCACAATTTCCACAAGTATTATCTTTCGAAGCTATTTCAGAACCGCAGAAAGGGCATGTTTGGGTGTTGTTCTCATCGGGTGACATGTTGAGCCTCTAAACGAGCAAAAAATATGCTCTCTATTCTATACTATTCTCCGAGAACATATATAAGGAAAATATAGCGAAATCATACAATGTGTTGTATGATAATTTGTTGGTCTTTTACAAATGTGTGTAAAATAATGGAAAACGCTTTATTTACTAAAATAACCATGAATCAGGTCTATTTTGTATAATAAAATTCTCCCTTGGCCTTCTGTTCCCTGTCAAGCACGGAATTCAGCTTGTTTATCCTGGGTCTCTTGGTGTCAGGGTCCCTTCTGAAAGTGATATCCACATTTTTCAGGAATCTATTCATCCCCTCACGGAGCATGAAAGGTCCCTCTCCACTACCGTGCTTTGATGGCTCACCTGCGAAAACCATCAAGGAATCTGAGACCAAATCAATGAAGTACACATCATGATCCACTATCAGAGCCGATTTTCCCGACTTCTCCATAACACGTCTTATGGTCCTTGCGGCAACCATCCTTTGGCTGGAATCCAGATAAGCGGAGGGCTCGTCAATGAGGTAGATATCTGCTTCCATGGTCAGGCACAGCGCAATAGCTACCCTTTGAAGCTCACCCCCTGAAAGACTGTCAACATCATTGTCCATAAGCGGTTTCAGATTGAGGGGGTGTGCAATCTCTGAATTGAAAAATCCGGATTTGAATGAATTGCCCAGTTTTGTTAAAAAAAGTTCCAATACAGTCCCACCGAAATCGGGCTTGAGATACTGGGGTTTGTAGCTTACCTTGACCTGGGATTCAAGTTTACCTTTTGTTGGTTTGATGATTCCGGCAAGCATCTTCACGAACGTTGTCTTACCTGTAGAATTTCTGCCCACTACACCAACAACCTCTCCCACATGTAATATACCCGCCTGGGTTTCAAGGATAAATCCATTCAACTTCATTTCCAGGTTTCCAAAGGAGATTAAAGTGGCTGTTTCCCAGCCCGTCCTCGGCGCGTGGGTCTCGAACCTGATTTCAGTATCCCTGAACCTGATGTTCTCCTCCCGCATATACCCTGAAAGATAGGTGTTAATTGCGGTTCGAACTGCCCTAGGATGGGCTATTATGCCGTATGCCCCCTCCGATCCGTACATCAGATAGACATCGTCAGCCAAAAAATCCAGTGCAGCCAGATCATGTTCTATTACCACAACCTGCTTTTCTTGTGATAATTCCCTGATACTTTTTGCCACAGATAAACGTTGGTGAATATCCAGATATGAGGATGGTTCGTCAAAGAAATATATGTCCGCTTCTTTGAGCATGGTAGCTGCTATTGTAACCCTCTGCAATTCGCCCCCTGAAAGCTCGGTTGTTCTTCTGTTTACAACACCTTCAAGATCCAAGGTCCGGATGATATTTTCGTACTGACCCAGTTCATCCTTTTCTTTTAATAATGTAACTACCTGCTCATCATAAAGTTTGGGTATTTTATCGACATACTGGGGCTTCAGTGAGGGGATAACGCTTTTGTCCGCGATTTTCTTAAGATGATCATGTAATTCAGTCCCTGCAAAATGCTCCAATACAGGCTCCCAATCCGGCTTTCGTTCGTAGTCACCAAGGTTTGGTATGAGGTTTCCGGAAAGAATATTGAATATCGTGGTTTTTCCTATGGCATTTGGTCCCAGAAGACCAATAACCTTGCCTTCCTTGGGCCAGGGAAGTCGAAACAAACGAAAGCCGTTCTTTCCGAACTGGTGTACCAGATCCTCCTCAAGCTCCTCAGGAAGCCCGATAATTCTGATTGCCTCGAAAGGACATTTGTGTATGCATATTCCACACCCCGGGCAGAGCTCTTCTGAGATCACAGGCTTTCCGTCTTCACCTATTATGATGGTCTCATCACCGGTTCTTACCTTGGGGCAGTATTTAATGCATTCCATTGCGCAGCGTTTCGGCTGACATCTATCCCTTAAAAGCACAGCGATTCTCATGATGTTGGTGAATACAATGACGGGTTAAAAAGGTATATACCGAAAATCGGAAATTTTCACTTTCCAATCTTTTCTTTTATGATACCTACTATATCGCTTGGCAATTTAGCTACTTCCACACCTGCTTCGGAAAGTGCGGCAATCTTGCTCTCTGCGGTACCCATACCTCCTGATACTATGGCTCCAGCATGTCCCATCCTCTTTCCAGGTGGTGCGGTTCTACCTGCAATGTAGGCGATTACTGGTTTTGGATAATCCCGTTTGATGTACTCGGCTGCCTTTTCCTCTGCCGCTCCTCCGATCTCCCCCACAAGAACCACTGCCTTTGTCTGGTCATCATTTTCGAACTTCTTAAGGACATCCACAAAACTGAGACCCACGACAGGATCTCCACCTAAACCTATTGTAGTTGACTGGCCCAAGCCAGCCTTGCTCAGATTGTTCGCTATCTCGTAGGTGAGGGTACCGCTTCTTGATATCAGACCCACACTGCCTTCCTCGAAAACATGGGAGGGCATCACACCCATCTTGGATTTGCCGGATGATATGATTCCAGGTGTGTTTGGTCCTATGACATCTATTTTTTTCTCTTCCGCCCTCTTCATTATCTGAATTGAATCGTGAATCGGAATGCGTTCCGTAATTATAACAACAGGATCAAGACCGTAATCTATGGCCTCCAATGCAGCGTCTTTAGCAAAGGGTGCCGGAACGAAAATAATGGATGCGTTTATTTCTTGGGTGACTTCCTCAATCCCGTCATAAACCGGTATGTCCTCAACTACTGTCCCTCCCTTTCCCGGGGTGACACCTGCTACGATGTTGGTACCATAGTCCTTCATGGCCCTCGTGTGAAATCGCCCTTGCCCACCAGTGATACCCTGCATAACTACATTTGTTTTGGAATCGATTACTATTGCCATTCAATCACCTCTTGCAAGTTCTATGGCCTTTTTTGCACTCTCCTCGAGGGTGTCGGAGACACTGTATCCATTATCCGCAAGAATCTTTTTGCCTTCATCTTCATTGGTGCCCATCATCCTGACAGAGATCGGGATTTTAGGAGCGAAGTCCACGATCCCCTTGGCAATCTCGTCGCATCTTGTAATTCCTCCAAAGATATTGATGAACATTGACTTTATGCCTTCCTTTTCGGACACAAGCTTAAGTGCCTGTTTCATGTTCTCTGCATTTGCTCCACCGCCCACATCAAGGAAGTTTGCGGCATTGCCGTTATACAATTTGAGAGTGTCAAGGGAGGCCATCACAAGTCCTGCACCGCATCCGATAACCCCTATGTCCCCTTCCAGCTCTACATAAAATAGGCCTGCCTCCTTGGCTTTCTTTTCGATATCTGTGAACTCTTCACTTCTTGTGAACTCACTTGCAAGGTCCTTGTGTCGGAACAATGAATTGTCATCTACATTCATTTTCGCATCCACTGCAATCAACCCCTCGGGTGTTACTGCCAAGGGATTGATCTCTGCAAGCTCGCAGTCGTAATCAATGAATGCTTTGTATAATCTTGTGGCAATATCTGTTACCTTGACCATCTCTTTTCCGCGAAGTCCTATTCCTTTTACGCGGTTCCTGACCTCATGGGTTTGAAGACCTAAAACAGGATCGATTTGAAACTTAGCTACCTTGTCAGGGGTTTTCTTGGCGGTTTCCTCGATATTCACCCCGCCCTCCGAAGAGAGTATCATGACATTCCTTTTGGCGGCTCTGTCCACTACAAAGCCCACATAGAGCTCCCTTGTTATGTCTGATTTCGGCTCCACAAGAACCAGCTTAACAGGAAGACCTTTGATTTGCAGGTTCAGAAGCTCGCCTATCTTGGCTTTGGCCTCCTCTAGGTTGTCTGCGAACTTTATTCCACCGGCCTTACCTCTTCCGCCCACAAGTACCTGTGATTTCAGCACAGCAGGGAAGTTGAATTCCCTGAGCTCATCCGGGTCTTTTACCAGTATACCGCTTGGAACCGGTATCCCGTAACTAGAAAATATCTCCTTTGCCTTGTATTCATGTAATTTCATGATAGATCACCACAACGCGGTTTTGGGATTAAAAAGGGAGGATATTATGATTTCGGGGGGAGTTGGGTTTGGCAGGTATTCACAGATGTAATGAGATCTTTTTGTTATCCTTTTATCTGAGTTATCTGGATACTGGCTTAAACTGATAATAATTTCTATCATCGAAATACGCGCAGGTGAGGTTTTCGAGGGGGATATTGGTTCGTTTGCTCAGGGCAAGGGAATAAAGATATACCTGCTCTGCCGCCCTTTGATCCGAGGTTTTATAATCAGGTTTGTAATCCAGCACATGGATCTGGTTGAACCTGACCTGGAGAATATCGATGTGACCGGTTAGGGTGTCCTTAAGTTCCATTCCAAGAATCCTCTTTTGGGTTTCGGTAAGTTCTTCAGGATGGAGAAATACAGGAATTTCAGAGGCTACTGTTGCCGAATCGTTTATCAGCATGAAATCCTCCACCCTCTCATGTCTGTCATTCTTTGATCTTGCAAGTGTTTGGGCGTACGCAAAGTTTGTGGGCATGGGCTCAGCAGTGGTGTATTTGTAAGGGTGGTAAAAAGGGGTTTGGGGGGAGTAGATTCATTGACCTTTCCTCGTCAAGTCTATATATTATCGATTCTGTATTTAATCTAATAAGACAATCCTCCCTTTATAAGCAGGCCTGGTTATTTAAGGCGGGGTAATATAGCTAATATAAGTTTATATAAGCTAATATTATTACGTGACTTGAAGGCGAGGGTGCGAATAATGGTTTGATTGAAGGAGGGATAAGAAATATATATATATTGTAATAAAACAAATTTGCAACGGCTCTCTCAAAAAGCATTATTAGCTTTTTCAAA
>CBDVCK010000272.1:0-5140 GCA_965372465.1 uncultured Thermoplasmata archaeon
GGGGTAATTGAAAGACTATTTTTAAAAATTACTAAGAATAGGTTTATTTAAAATAATAATATCTTTCAACTCACAGTTTGATTACCTATAAATAAATAATTAATAAAAATGATAATAATTAAATGTGAAAATTGTAACAATATAAAAATTGGAGGTAAGAAGATATGATAAAAATTGGGAAAGTTTTAACGTTAGTTATAATAGGAATGTTTTTGACAACAATGTTAACCACATCTGTTTCAGCAGGACCTTGGGCCACTAGTGGAAATAGTATTTCTGACGGGGATTTTTTAGGAACAACGAATGCCAAACCTTTGATAATCAAGACGAATAATAATGAAAGAATGCGTATTACTTCGACAGGTGACGTTGGAATTGGGACCGCGGGACCTGATAGAAAATTGGACGTCCTTAATGCTTCTGGCGGTCCACAACTCAGATTAACTTATAGTGATAGTTCTGTCTACACTGATTTACAAACTACTGTTTCCGGCCATTTCTATATAAATCCAAGTGGTGGTAATATTGGTATGGGAACTGCATCCCCAAGATCCAAATTGGATGTAAGCGGTGCCAATACTCAAATAGGAATAATTCAACAATTAATAGAGCCTCAATCATTAACCGATGTTGCTCCTGGGGGGACCGTTACGGTTACAGGTGGAACATTATATAGTGGTGGACCGACTTACAGAGGATATCACTCGAGATGGAATATTACTGCTATAGGTCAGGAATTAAAGGTTGATTTAGGGCAAAATGTCAGTGAAATTAAAGCCATTACTTTTGGAACTTATCCGAGAACTGATGGTAATAATACACCAAGTGGTTATTTAATTAATTATAGTACGAATGATACAACTTATACAACTTTTAGGTTTATATTTGGAAACTTGGATGTTTCACCAGTTCATATTGCAGCAACGCCCTTCACTGCTCGCTACATTACAATAACTGTTTATGGCTTTCAAATAGGACAAAGTCAATCAACAATATCCGGGTTGCAAATCCTGCAGCAAGGTGGAAGTGCATTATCTGGTAGTAATAATTTATGGGTTCTAAATCCACAGAGTAATGATATAATATTAGCAACTTCAGGTAATGTCGGCATCGGAATGACGAGCCCTAGTGAGAAATTGGAAGTGAATGGAAGTATTAAATTGACAGGTGGTGATAAATGGGTTGGTCTTTCCAGCACTCAAGGCATTTATATTAAAAGTGATGGCAATGTTGGTATCGGTCAAGCGAGCCCTAGTGAGAAATTGGAAGTGAGTGGTAATATTAAATTGACAGGTGGTGATAAATGGGTGGGTCTTTCTAGCACACAGGGTATATATATTAAAAGTGATGGCAATGTAGGTATTGGCACAGTTCCAAGTGAAAAATTAGATGTTTTAGGAAATATTCATGCCAGTGGAAAAGTTTCCGCTAGCGCTTTTGCCAGTAATAGCCCCTGGATTGCCGAAGCCCCGATTGGAACTGAACGAGCGCGAATAGACGATATTACAGGGAACTTTGGTATTGGAACTACGAGTCCCCAGGAAAAACTTACACTTTTACCTGTATCAAATTTTGCAATTGAAATGGTGCCTGGTGCTCAACCATCAGGAACACCTTATACAACTGGAGGCAATATGGATGCTGGAAGATATTATTATGTTATTACATCTACTGATGGAGTTGGGGAAACAATTAAAGGAACAGAATCATTTGCAATTATCTTAGGGGGTAGCGGCAATGGTCGTATAATGTTAGATTGGCTTACTACAATTGGTGCAGTTTCCTATAACGTTTATCGAACAACGGATAGCGGAACATATAATGATCCATGTTTAGTTGGCACTCCAACCGATAGTTACTTTACTGATACGAGGAAAAATCCAATTGGTGGTGCCCCACCATTGGTTACTGATGCATATAACAAAAAAATATCAGCATCTGGTATATCTTGGTTTCTTGGAAACTGGATCGGTATTGGCACATCACAACCAGAAACAACATTAACTGTCAAGGGAAATGTTCAGACTATAGGTGGTGGGGCGTTTGTTGCAGGACACCCATCTACTGGGGGAACTACTTACGGGTATAATTTTATTGAACTTTTATCTGGAGATGAATTTAGAATAGATGATGAAGAAGATTATAATTTTATGTATTTTTCGAACGGAGACCAAAACAATAATAAAATAGGTATTGGAGGTATATCTTCAACGTCTAAACTAACAATTTTCAGTACTGAAGATATTAATGCATTAAAACTATTAGGCCCTTATGGTGGTGCGAACTTTTATGGAGCAAGATTAGATTTTGGTACCGATAGTGTTTATCTTCAAGAAGATGAATATGGTAAGTTATATATTCATGCGTATAGAATAGCAATTGAAGGTGGTGATGTCGGAATTAACACGAAAACCCCCGTCGCAAGATTAGAGGTTCTTGATCCACTTAAACCCCAACTCAGGTTAACTTATTCAAAAGATCCTGATCCCGATGTTTATACTGATTTAAAAACAACTTTAGCTGGGGAATTGTATATAAATCCCACAGGTTCTAATGTTGGTATAGGTGTAGATGATCCTTCTGAAGCATTAGATATTGCTGGAAATCTTCAGATTGGAGGTAGCCTTGGGCAAGGTATAAAATTTGGTGGACTTTATAATAACAAAAATCTAATTCTGACTCAATATGATTCAGGTAATGATGTTGATGTGGTAAGATTTTATACTCCAGGCAATGATAATTCAAATGAGATTATGAGGATAAGAAGTGACTATAATGTTGGAATCGGGACAACAAACCCTACCGCGAGTTTACATTTAAATCCTACAAAAACGACTAATGATGATTACTATGGAATTAGAGCTGAGATGACTTATGATCCTCTTTTTGATCCCAAAGATATGAATAAATGGTATGGGGTATACATAGATGCTCCGAACATATTAGATGGATCAATTACAAATAAATATGCACTGGTTACAGAAGCAGGTGCAGGCAATGTTGGTATTGGAACAACGGGTCCAACTAGTAATGCCAAACTTCATTTAAGGGATGATAGTGGAGATAATGCTATTGCATTTTCAGATGATTCTGATACTCCTGAATTTATTCTGGGTGTAGACGCTGGTGATAGTAAATTTAAGATCCATTCAGGCTCTGTATTAGCCGATACAAGTGACTTTACAATAACATCTGATGGTAAAGTGGGGCTTGGTCAGTCGAGTCCTAGCCAAAGGTTAGAGGTGAATGGTAATATTAAATTAACAGATGGTAATAAATGGGTGGGTCTTTCTAGTACACAAGGGATTTATATAGACAATCTCGGTCGTATCGGAATTGGGACAACAACACCTAATTCAAATGCTAAACTTACTGTTGTAGGAACGACTGATTATGATTATGCTGGATACTTCAGTGCTCCTGTATCAGAGGTTACACAGGTCATACATGCAGAAACTACTGGAACAAATTCACAAGATGACATTGCAATTTATGGTAAATGTCATCCCGTTGATTATTGGGGTATTGGTGTACAAGGTGAAGGTGGATATAAAGGAGTCGAGGGAATATCTAGTGGGAGTACAACTGGAGGAATTTATGGCGTTTATGGAAAAGCAAGTAATAGCGGCAGTGGTAATGAATATGGGGTTTACGGATACGCCCAAGAAAGTGGGACGGGAAATGCTTATGGAGTTTATTCGGAAGGTGATTTTGGAGGGTCAGGTGCAAAATGTGCTATTGTAAACACTTCTCAAGGTCCAACTCTTCTATATGCTCAAGAATCACCTGAAAACTGGTTTGAGGATTTTGGAGAAGGGGAGTTGATGAATGGTAGTGTCCACATCGACCTAGACAAGCTATTTCTTGAGACCGTAACTATCAATGGAACATATCCGATGAAAGTATTTATCCAAGTTGAAGGCAATTGTAATGGCGTGTATGTCTCAAAAGGAACTACAGGTTTCGATGTTATAGAGCTTAACAATGGTACGAGTAATGTTTCATTTTCGTATCGCATTGTAGCAAAACGCAAAGGATATGAGGATAAGCGCCTTGATTATTGCGCTGCTGCAGAAAACGATTCATTCCTGTACCCCGAAAAATCTGAAAATGGAAAATAAAACATATAAACAGGGAAAAATAGACAATTTTGCTCGTCTGAATGCCTTTGTCTTAGACTGAAAGCGATTAAAAGATATTTGAAACGAACACCAGTACAGGGACAACATATTCCTTTAAAGAAATAATATGTTAGGAAATAACTACTTCTAGAGCAATTCGAATCTTCTACCTAACTTTTCGTATCTATTATCGAGACATCACAGACCTTAAAAATATAAATAAAAACCTTGTTATATTTTAATAATAAATATGCCATACTTTCATTCCAATTTTCTTTTTAATTTCAAAAATGTCTGATCGTCGATTTCATCCTTAAGAAGTTTAATCAACAGTCTCTTCATTATCTCAAATTTCAATTCTTCATCTGGAACATAATTATAACAAATAGTTCTACTTTTTTGAGTTCTCTTTATAAGATTTAAATTAGATAACTTTTTTAAATTTTTTGAGACTTGAATCTGATTCAATCTCGATCTTTTAATTAATTCTTTTTGATTTATTCCCGGGTATTGCTTGATTATTCCGAGTAATAGCTCTTGTTTTGGAGTTAATTTTTGCATTTCTAAAGAATTCATTGATTTTCTCGGACCATTAACTGTATTATAATCTGGATAATAACATCTTAATCTCTTTTCAAATCCAAAATTTATCATCCCCGCCTTTTTCAAATAATTGAGATGATATCTTAATACACCATCTGTTAATTCGAATATATTCTTTAAAATATTATATGAGACGCCAGGATACGTGATAATAAGATTATATATCATTTTCCTAGTTTTATTTTGAAGTATGTTTTCTCCTTGATTCATAATATTACGCCTTAAATACATAATTAATTGAGAAAGATTTAATACTTTCTGATTTTACATGATTTTTAGATTTATTAACACATGTAAATTTTCTTCATTCTTTGTTTAAGATATTATTCATAAAATATAAATAAGTCTCATTGGATACTTCGCCTTTATTATATTTTTTATATAATAATGCCCTTAACTCTGCATTTGACATTTCA
>CBDVCK010000273.1:0-5118 GCA_965372465.1 uncultured Thermoplasmata archaeon
TCCCATTGTATACCTCACAGCCCATGCTGATGAAAGAACCTTGGAAAGGGCAAAAATCACCGAACCATTTGGATACATTGTAAAACCCTTTGAAACCGAGGACCTGAGAATCGCAGTAGAAATGGCATTATACAAATGGAGAATGGTGAAGATACTAAAGGATGAAGAAAAATGGTTCTCCAGAACCCTATGGGGGATTGGTGTACCGGTGATTGTCACTGATAAAAATGGCCTTATATCATTTATGAATCCGGCTGCTGAATCGCTAACAGAGAGTAATCTGGAAGATTCTATTGGGGAGCCCATTATCTCGGTTTTTAACATTACATCCAAAAAAACCGGTGAACA
Organism: uncultured Thermoplasmata archaeon; assembly: GCA_965372465.1. Taxonomy (GTDB): domain Archaea; phylum Thermoplasmatota; class Thermoplasmata. The sequence goes on from CBDVCK010000273.1 coordinate 349, forward strand.
AATTGAATACCCTTTTGTTAAAATGATTTCGGAGGGGTTTAATGGCGAACTTAAAGACATAATAGAAATAAGAACAAAGGATGGAGCAAAGCGCTTCCTGGAAAGGAACCTTTCCCCCCTTAAAAATGAATTGGGAAATCTCATTGGATCTTCAATGGTCCTCCGTAATGTTACAGAAGAAAAACAAAAGGAAACGGAATTGAAAACAAGCCTGGAGAATTTAGAAAGACAGTTAAGACAGCAAAATACCGAGTTGATGCAATCTGAAAAGAGGGCCTCTTTGGGATTCTTGGTGGCAGGTGTCGCACATGAGATAAACGATCCTCTCGCTTATGTCAAATCAAATACTGAATTTGTCAGGGACGGAATATCTGATTTGAAAAAAAGCTTAAGAGGTGAAAACATTGAAATCGGTAATATAAAACAGATGAGAAGAATCTTAAACAAAAATTTACAGGGAATAGACAGAATTGCAGCAGTTACAAAAACCCTGCAGAGATTTGCAAAATCCGATTCTGGAGAAAAAGTTGCCACGGATATCAATTCGGAAATTGAAGAAATAGTGCTTATTTTAGAGGGTCAATTGAGGGGAAGAGTAATCCTGAACAAGAAGTACGGAAAATTACCAAAAATCATGGGTAATTCAGAACAATTGGGTCAGGTTTTTATGACGATTATCATGAACACTTCGCAGTCCATTGGGAAAGGCGAGATATGGATAAACTCATGGAGTGATAATGGTTATATTTACATCGAGATTGCAGGCAGCGAAAGAGGTCCTCATATGGAGGATATGGAAGGGTTATTCGACCCGTTTCTTGCGACACAGGGAGGGAATTCAAGGCTTAATTTGGACTTATGCTACAGAATCATCAAAGAGCACCACGGGGAAATCAAAGTCGAAAACAAAGTCGGAAAGGGTACAAAATTTACCATAAAACTCCCAATATAGGTGATTATATGAATGTAGATATAAAAACGGCCGAGGATAAAATTTATAGAATATTAATCGTTGATGACAATGAGGATGTATTGGATGTAATGCAGTTGATATTGAAGAATGCAAATCAATTCAAAAGCGACATAACAACCGTTTTGGATGGCAAATCAGCAATCGCTGAGATAGAAAGACAAGAGTATGACCTTGTTTTGACAGATTATAAATTACCTGGTATGAACGGGATAGACCTTCTTGCTTGGGTAAAGACTCGACATCCCAATACAGGACGAATTCTTATAACAGGTTATCCGAGTATTAACGTAACAAAAGATGCAATCAATAAAGCTAATGTTCATTACTATCTTGAGAAACCCTGGGATAATGACGAACTCAAGTTAAATATTTACGAAACTTTAAAAAAAGAATCTGATATCGAGCTAGGGAAGATGCCATATATTGATTTCGGAAAATCTTCAATCGATGAGTTGTCCGAAAGGGAATCGGAAAATAAAGAAAAGTTTAAAAATTTAGACCCTCCCCCAAGGAGAGAAGCTGAAAATGAATTAGGTGATGTAATAGGGGTCGATAATGCAAAGGATGCCCTGAGAATGCTGGACCGATTCGAGAAAGATATCCACACCCAAGGAATGCGAAAATCTTCCAAAAAAACAATGATGTTCGAATTCGGCTCTATTTCTGAGTTTAATAATTTCTCCTTTGAAATCGAAAAAAGGGAGAATGCCCGTATAAAGGACGTTCGGATTTTCGAGAACAAATACATAATTTCTGTTTCAGTATATCCAAGCACATTTCATCTTGTTACCTAGGCTTACCAAAGGGACATTTAAATCTTGGAGGCATGCAAATGGAGAAAAAACAGATATTAATAGTTGAGGACGAAAGAATCGTTGCAGAGGACCTCAGAGCGGATTTGCAGGGTCTGGGGTATCACATTACAGCGATTGCCTCTACTGGTGAAGATGCAATTAAAAAGGTAAATGAGAACAACCCTGATCTGATACTGATGGACATAAACCTGAAAGGAGATATGGATGGAATCGAGGCCGCCGATCAAATCCGCTCAAGTTATGATATCCCGATTGTATATCTTACCGCGTATGCGGATGAAAATACCATAGAAAGAGCCAAGTTAACAGACCCCTTTGGATATATTATAAAACCATTTGATGATAGGAGTTTGCACGTCAATATCGAAATGTCACTTTACAAACATAAGATGGAGAAGAAACTAAAGGAGAGTGAGAAGTGGTTTTCCACGACTCTATTGAGTATAAATGATGCAGTGATTGCCACCGACAGAAATGGATTGGTTACCTTTATGAATCCCGTGGCTGAAAAACTAACTGGATGGAAGCGGGAAAACACTTATGGAAACTCCCTGGATAGAGTCTTTAATGTTATAAGTGAGGAAACAAGAAAACAAATCGAGAATCCTGCAGCCAGAGTTTTACTGGGAGACTCAAATATAAGATCTACGAACGATGCTGTATTGATATCCAGGGATAATATAAAATATCCCATTGAAGAGAACACATCGGCGATTAAGGATGACAATGGGAAAATAATAGGCACAGTTCTCGTTTTTCGCGATATTACGAAACGCAAAGAAGCTGAGTCCGTGCTCAAACAACAAAAAGAGGATCTTGAGAGGGCCAATATCGAGCTGAAACGCGCTTTTGATGGTCTATTAAAAAGAGTGGATCAAAAAAACAAACCGATATCGTCAAAAGCTGCAAAGATAAAAAGCGAAAACCAAGGTGCTGTATTTCTCTTTTCCATGGGATACGAAGAAAGCGCTCATTCTATTTTTGTATCGATATTCGATGCTGGTTTCCCTACTTTGGCGGTGGTTCGAACTCCTCCGGATAGGTTTTGTCAAATCCTGAAAAGAGATGTGGAGACAATATGGTTGACCGCGAACCGGGTATCTGATATAGTATGTTTGGATCCTTCCAATATTACCCGTCTTTCAATGGTGCTAACTGAGTTCTTTAAACATGCACCAAACGGTTTCGTATTGTTCGAGGGTGTTGAATACCTTCTAAGCATCGTTGGTTTCAAGGATCTTCTGAATCTCATTCAACTGCTAAATGATAAAATCGCATTGAATGAGGGGACTATTTATATGGTTTTAGACCTGGGAGTGCTTGACGAGAAAGAGGCAAGGCATATCCAGAGGGAGTGTTTACAACCCACTATGAATGAAAAAAGTGATGGATAAATTAAAGCATAGTAAATTATCTTTTTCGATATTTTGAACGATAGATATTATAATAATGGTGACATATAGTAGATATATAGTAGGCATTATACTATGGTACACAGAGAATCAGAGAACCATGAAGATAACACATCCTGCTCATACCCGTTCCATCTAGGCCCGGTTCTTATTTTCTCGCCAAACCCCCTCCGGGCCTTTCTTTTATTCTTGTTAATTGCAAAATGGGAACCCAATGCATTGAAAGGGGCATCCTTTTGATAAATAAATTACACTTGTGTTCAAAAGATGAATTATGAAATGAATAATAAAAAGAAGAATAAAAGATTAGGAGGGAATTTGAATCGCAGAATGCTCTAAGCATTGCGTTACCACAATGAAATCACGACCCAAAAATAAATTTCGACAAGCAGTCCAACGAGTGACTTGGTGTCCGGAAACCCAGCCTTTTAATTTTTCTGCAGTAATATTCAACCAAGATTCAAAGAGGGTGAAGCGAAGGACCCTCTCGCGCGCGCCATATTGGAGAGCATCAACAATATAATACCAACCACTAATGTTACGGATCCAATTATAAGCATAGACCAATCCCATGGGCCGTAAACTGCCCAGCTGGTCTCATTGACAAACACCCTCAATGTATTATGGACCACTGATCCCAGTGAGATAAAAAGTCCGGCAAGCAGCACAAAGAGCCCCACAATAAAGGTGCCAGGTCTGCCCAATAATCTTGGGACTTTTGTAGAGGTTTCCTCCTTCCCTTTTGTTAACATCCTTGCCATATCCAGACATTTTTTAGCTTCTTTTGTTTTTCCCAACTTATTGAGAAGCTCCCCTTTATTTACCCATCCAGTTATGTAATTGGGATCCAAATCCAAAGCCCTATTGTAAAATGTGATTGCATCATCTGTACTTCCCAAGTTGAATAAAACATTGCCTTTGTTCACTAAGGCCACTGAATATTCGGGATCGATTTCCAACGCCCTATTATGGTTTCTTAGAGCTTCTCTTAGGGCATCATCGCTGTGGGAAATCATTCTCAAGGCCAGACCCTTGCCCGTCCATGCTTTCTTTGACCTTCGATCGATCTTAAGGGCTTTCTCGTATTGTTTTCTTGCTCTACTGTATCCCTTTGGATTATCCAAGCGGCACAGGTAATCTCCCTTCGAGATATAAATATCCGCAATCATGTATAACATAACAATAATAATTGAACTAATAAGACCCATGTTTATAAGAATTCCTATTCCCAGGCTATTGAACCTTGATTTATCTTGTAAATCGATATTAATAAAGATCATTAACGTTAATACTACCATTATCATCACTGTGAAGTTGATTAATCGGCCTGACGTTATACCCAACTTTGCAGTTTCTTCAAGAGAGGGATCGAGTTTTGTTTTTCGTATCCCAGTCTTTTTCCTGTTCTTTGCTTTCATAAACTCACCTCTTTGAATTCTCCTTCTATTCAACCTATTTCGAACCTAGTTGCTTTGATGTTATTCCAGTTGATATAAAGCACTTTTTTTAAAGCCACTACATTAGAGTTTTTTCAAGATTATCTATGACATCTTTATCTTTTATCAACCTT
>CBDVCK010000274.1:0-5116 GCA_965372465.1 uncultured Thermoplasmata archaeon
AACCGAAATTTCGCGCTAAACTACAAAATAAATAAAAATCCGTAATTGATTTCGTTAGGTATCTATTTTAGAATTATCGTTCAAACTCTAACTCATTCTCTTTTTTTTGGGGACAAGCACCCGGCAGGGAACGGCCTTCCTGGGATTATTTCCCCGATAATATATCGCCCATTTCGGTCCTCCCTGTTTATGCAAAATCACCCATTTATCTGTTACCTCCGCAACTGCCCATGACTTAAGTATTTCATTACTTTTTTTCGAATTCCCTTTTTTCATTATCGATGCCATTTATTCTCACCACAAGGCCCGAGCTCATCAAAGCATTATAAAGCCTTCTTCCCACTTTTCAAAAGTAATTATCAAACTTGCATATTGCTCTATAAAAAAGCCGTATTTCATGGATATACCAGGGTCAAAGAACTTCAAATTATCATGAGAATCCAAACTGATAATTCATTATTTTATATCGATTGGAAGTTAATCTTTAAATTCGATTCCCTGGGGTCAGAGGCCAACTTAAAATAAAAGAAAAAATAGAAAATTTGTGTCAATTCTTTGGGCTTTAAGGGAAGGAACTGGTTGTTGTACCTTCTCTGTTTCTAACGCTGTCTTGGCAAGTAAGGGATAAGAGCCTGGACAAAGGCGGGAAGATGTCTTGTCTGCATCAATATCTTGCCCGGACCGACCAGATCGGAAACAAGGCCCTCTCCGGAAAGTAACGTGGACTTCAAACCGCCGACACGTCGAATTGAGAACTGCATGTTATCCGGAAATGCCACCAGATGGCCTGTATCAACCGAAAGAACTTCTCCCTGTCTGAGGTTCATCTCTAAGATACCACCGAACGAGGATACCCAAACGTTTCCAGGCCCCCCTGCATGGAGCATTACAAAATCCTTCTCAGAAAGAAAGCCCTTTAAACCCTGCCATTTTGTGTCAAGGTTGACCTGGGGTGCCGATGCCAAAAAGGCTCCGCTCTGTAATATCATACCCTGCTGGGTAACATCAATTGCCCTGATATCACCCATGGTGGGTCCAACCAAAGCCAGCTCGCCTGCACCTGTATTTGCAGAGAAGGTATTAACAAAGAAGGACTCGCCTCCCAAAGCAGATGTCATTATTCCCTTCAAAAGACCGCCTTTTCTTCCAGCAGTTTTAATTTCAATGGTTCGATGCATATACATCATTGCACCCTTCTCTGCCACAATGCTTTGTCCTTGTTTCATATAGAATATAAGCGCTGAGAAGGACGGGGAATGTACTGTCTCGTATTCCAGATCGCCTCCCATGGCACGCTGGCCAGGGTTCCCGCCTGAAGGCGGGGTTTGGGGGTATTGCTGCTGGGGCTGTTGTGGTTGTGCAGCCTGCTGGGGCTGTTGTGCTTGTTGGGGCTGTTGAACCTGTTGGGGTGCCTGGTACTGTCCACAGGTATAACAAAACCACTGGGCATATTGCTCAACATATTTCATCTCACTTCCACATTTTGGACATGCGCTCATCATATCACCTCTTTAAATTACAACTATCATTGGTTTAATACAACCTCAGGATAAAGGGATTTATCAACCAAATCAGGACGTATAAAACCCTTCACCTTTATATGCCTATCCCTATATTTATCGGAATCAGTAACCATGTGATTTTCCCAAAACCCTTTTCTCATTTCAAGGAATGATTAACAAAAACATTGAATCATTTTTCATGGAAAAAATTAATCAGCTTTTTCATTGGAATCCATATGTTCATTTCCATCTTCCTGGGCTTCGTCCTTACCGGGTGAAGGCTCCTTTTCTACCTTGAGGTCCTCTGTTTGTTTCTCTTCGGTTTCGGCCTCTGAGTTATTATTATGCTCATCTTTTTCTGTCTCATCCCTGCCTTCTGTTGTATCCTCATCCTCCCCCGATTCTACCGGCACTAGGAGCTTGAACATTAGACCCCAGAACAATCCAACCCAGAGCATGAAAATGAATATCCCCAGATTCTCGTGGGTCCAGACCAGGGCCTCACGACCATAATGGCTTCCCACAGCCACGATGATTGTCATCCTCATTATATTGGCGAACCATGACGTGAACACACCAAGGGTGAGCAAACTTGCCACCCTGATGTCCAATTTTCTGTATTCCAAAAGAACAAAGGAGATAAAACCGGAGATAAAAATGGAAACAGAGTACAGACCCGTACAGGAAAGGCCGATTCCAACCGAGTTCCAGGATGCATTCTGGGAATCTCCAAGATTCTTGTATACTATCCAAACTCCGCCTTTTGACAAATAAATGTCCTTAACGGCCTGATAGGGGGGGATGGAATGTGCTGAAGATGGGATTCCAATGAAGTTCAGCATATCTGCTGTGGGCCTGGCCAGAAGATAGAAGATAAAGGGTGAATTCGGATTTTCAGGAATGGGATCGAAGAGCACCTCGTAAAGTCCGATGGGCAACACCAGAATCAAAAATAAGAACAAAAAGAACAGAAATATAAAATCCCGCTCTCTTCCGAATTTCTCGGGTACATAGTTGTATAACATCAGTGTGGCCCCCAAAAGCAGGGCAATGGTATCGTTCACACCTATTGTGAAGTCCTTCCTGAAGAAGAAGTTATATGCATAAACGAACAAGATGAGAATGGCCCCGATTACAGGTAACAACAGTTTTATTCTCCCGTTCAAGGTCAGGAGATTGATCAATATCGTAGCCAGGGTCTTTTTCTCTTCCTTCTTTGTTTCGGGGGTGATTTCTTCCCCTTCTATTTCCTCTTCTTCGGTTTTTTTACGGGCCGTGAGAAATAGTATGAACAGGCCCAAAAGCATCAAAATCAGTCCCACCCACCTGGGCAGATAGGTCAGGGTTACTGCGATTACCAGGCCTGCCAAAAGCGGAATGAATCCTGCAAGAAACCACAATCTCTGAGAGCCGAGCCTCATGTTATGTGGACAATATCCCTTTTGTGATATAAATATTGTTGCACCATTTCCTGGTGACAACTATCTATTAACAATAAAAAAAGACAAAAAAAGACGGGATTAACCCGTCTCGTTTATTTTTTCAGCATCAAGGTTGTTCCGCAGTCGCATGGTATCTGAAGCGGTCTTTGTGTGGATGTGACTTCAGTAACTTTTCCGCATTTGGGGCATCTCACCCTGGCGATTTCCTTTGGTTTTGCGGCTTCCTCTTCTTCGGATGGTGGTGCCTCTTCCTCGTCTCCGGCTTTTTCGAAGGGGACAGGGCCTTTCGGGGCTTTTTTACCTGCACCCTCGTCCATTTCCTTTTCAAAGGCTGAAAAGGCAGGACCTCCCATGCCTTCCATATCTCTTCCTTCCCTTCTGCCGCCTCTCCTTCCGCCGATTGCAAGACCTATGAGAAGGAATATGATTGCGCCTAGAGCAAGGCCGATTCCCATACCGGTCATTCCCTGCTCAGAGAACACTCCACCGGCCAGTCCTCCATCATCAGCGATCTTGAGGGTCTTTGTGACATCATCCCCGTCTCCTTGTGCACCGGAGGCGTCTATCTCTGCCTTGATGGTTATGGACTCACCAGCTTTATCAGGCACTTCCCACTCGATCTCTATCTTTTCCGCGTCTCCGTCCTCGCTGAAGTCGATATCCACGGTTTTTGTGCCTATGGTCTTTGTTCCATAGAAGAACTTCACGACCACATCCTCTGCATTGCCGCCTGAATTGGTGATAAGGGCCGTTATCGTGATCTTGTCTCCGGGTGACGGGTTGTCATTTGTGAAATTGATCTCCTGACCAGTGAAAGCCAGGTCAGGTCGAAGATCGATCTGGATAGTCTCTTCGTTGTTACCCTCGTCTATCTCCTCTTGCGGTGTGATCACCACCCTGAGCTCCACATCCTCGGCAACCACTGTCCACCTGAAGCTCACTTGCCTTTCGGCACCTGCCTCCAGGGACGATATTGTCTTTGTACCTCTAACATTATTGTCCTCATAGAGCTTGACCTGTATACCCTCGGCTTTGGAATGTCCATCGTTATGGATCGTGGCGAATATGGTTATTGTCCCCTTTTCCGCCTTCTCTTTAACCTCATCTAGATCGTCAAGGCCTTCGATGTCACCTGAGCCAATGACCAGATCGGGTTTCGTGATGTTGATGATGATGTAGACAGGGTCGGATTCTTCAGAGGGATCAACTGAAGAAACAACAACAATCCGCATCTCGTATTCACCCTCGCTTTCATCGGCAGGTATCGTGATGAACTCTATGGAGAATGTGGATGATCCACCTGGCTCCAGGGTGGCAGAGACCGTTTTTGGAGTGTAGTCCCAGTCCGAACCCAGGCCGTCCACCCTGATCTCTATTGCACTTTCGTCCTGGTTGCCGTTGTTTGTGGCCCTGAACGAGAATTTCGGGGTCTTCTTGTTGGGGTCGTAGTCCTTTGTTGGCTCTCCTGTGCCCGAATATTCCAGATACAGGTCCAGGAATTCCTCCACCGTGGTTGTAACCTGTACAGTTGACGATATATCCTCAAGTGTAGATGTCGCCTTTACTGTTATTCCATAGGGCTCAAGGGCCTCGGTTTCCCCTGTACCTGGTATCGTTACCCTTAATATGAACTCTTCAATTGACCCTGCAGCAATGGTAAACTGATTCTGGGGAGAAAGGGTTGTCCCATTCAGAAACTCACCCCATTCGGATGCTTCGTCCGTCTTTGAGAGGCGGTATGTATCTATTGCATTGCCCTCGTTGGTGATCTTTATTGGATAATCGATGTATTTTCCGGGTTCCTCACTGCCGGTTGATGGGTCGGCTTCGATCTTGACTCCAGCCGCAGGTGTGATTGTTACGTTTATCTGGATGATGACCTTTACGCTGTTATCTGCGGATGATACACCTGTGATCAGTAAAGGGTAAGTGTTTGCTATAGCGACATCTTTTGTGCTCTTTATTTCGACTGTGGCCTTGGCGGTCCTGGACGCACCTACATCCACATCGACGTTGATATTCTCGACATTTGGGCTCGGGAAGATTGTATCCTCCCAGCTCGTGAAATCGAAGGTATACCTGTCACTGGCTGTCCCTGTGTTCGTTACCTCTATTTGGAAAACTACAAACTCACCGGGTTCTCCTTCTTTTGTATTGGCAGGTGCGTAGGTT
>CBDVCK010000275.1:0-5071 GCA_965372465.1 uncultured Thermoplasmata archaeon
ATCCATATCTGAAAATTTGCGATCAAGAGCTTTGAAGGTAGCAAGAACAACTGCATTGGAAGCGGCACTACTACTTTTCAGTCCCCTTGAAATCGGGATATCCGAACTTGTCACGATCTTTGCTCCATACTGGGTGTCCAATTGAAATTTTTTCAATACCTCTAAAACACAGAATTCGGCAAGCCTGAGGTTCTCATTCTCGTCCCCCTTAATTTCCACCTCAAAGACACCAGGTTCGTTGTTCAATTCAACCCTCGCCTTGGTGGTCAACCTGATTCCAAAGGCAGCACCCAGACCCAAGGCAATCCCGTTGATTATCGTGGCGGCTCCATGACAGTGTGCATTTCCTTCCAAATTCTTATCCTCCTCAATTTCCGCTCTTTAACTCATTTATCACAACTTCTCGCATCACTTCCTCTGGAGCGTGATGCCCTGTCCACAGCTCGAAGGCAGCCGCACCTTGATATATGAACATCTCGTAGCCATAAATAATTTTGGCCCCTGCTTTTTTTGCAGCTAAAAGAAGAGGTGTATCCTTTGGTGAATATACTATGTCAAATACTACCAAATCGCTTCTCAATAGATGTGTGGGAAAGGGACTGTCCTTCAGCCCTCCTTTCATTCCCGCAGATGTGCAGTTAATGAGAATGTTAACTTCATCCACTACATCACCAATTTCATTGAATCCTATGGCCTTTGAGTTTGCGAATTTTGAAAGCATTCCTGCAAGTTCCTCTCCTTTTTGATGAGTGCGATTGGCAATGATAAGTTCAGATCCCATCTTTGCAAGGGGTGTTGCAACCGCTCTTGCAGCTCCGCCCGCCCCCAAGATCAATATTTTATTGCTGGAATTCTCAAGCTCTACCCCGGCTCGTTTTAAGGCTTCCATTGCACCAATGGAATCTGTGTTGTAACCTTTGAGGGTGCCGTTTCGATTCACCAGGGTATTCACAGCACCAATCTCACAGGCTATGTCATCTATTTCATCCAGAAAATCCATAATTGCGATCTTATATGGGAGGGTAACATTCAGCCCTCGAAAATCTCTTTTCACAAGCTCTTTTAATGTATCCTTTAGCTCATTTTTTTCAATCTCCAAGGCAAGGTATATAAAATCCAAACCAAGCTTTGCAAAGGCCGCGTTATGCATCGCAGGGGAAAGTGAATGACCCAGAGGTTTTCCGATAATCCCGCATATCGTGGTTTTTGAATCGATATTATCAAAATCCATGCCGATTCACCAAATCTTTTTACACCTTTTATGCAATTTTTCATGGGTCAGGAAGTTCCAAGGGCATCCCATAATTCAAGGAGCGTTCTCAGATTAAGTTGCCCCTCATCCACCTTATCATCCGCATCCAAACTTGCATACACAAGTTCGCAGCCAATGTAGGGAGCAAGTATCCGTGTATATTGGCCAAAGGGTCCCATACCCATAATTGTAAACTTGTGATTCAGATCCCTTGCCGCTTTTCCTCCCTTGATAACGTTGAGAACATCCTCATAGTTTTTGGTTGTAAGGGCAACCTTGGCGATATCACAACCAGTGCTTACACACTGTTTTGTTATAGCAAATATCTCGGACCACGAAGGTGTCTTGAGAAGATCATGGTAGGAGATTATTGTTTTGGTATCCATTTCCTTGGCCATGACAATCAAGGGATCCCTTAGTGCCTTTTCCATTCTCATTTCCAAATCGATATAATCGAATCCCAGAGTTATTGCCTCTTCCAAAAGAGATGACCGCAACTCCTCGTCACCTTTAAAATCGCCGCCCTCCCAATCCGGCCGAATGGTCAATACAATGGGAATGCCAATATCCTGTTTCAAATCCAAAATCTCTTCCAGAATGGTGGGGGAAAGCTCATTTTTCAATCCATCAGCCCTGATTTCCATCATACTGGCACCCAGATGCTTCTGTCGATCTATTTTTTCTTTAAGGGTGTCAATCTCCGCTTCCTTCAATGTTACACAGACCAGACTCATGATTCACCCACTTTATTTTTCAGTGATGCTCTCATCAACCTTCATTCCAAAATGCCTTCCCGCAGTATCTGTCCACAGAAGAACCGAATCACCTTCCTTTAAATCCACAATGGAAACAGGTTTTCCCTCCGATATCAATCGTATCGTTTCAGCGTTTTGTAATATGATATTGAAACTTCTATTCTCATACTCGGCCTCAATTAGCATCAAGGGTCTTTTCTCTATCTTCAACCTTCCAAGTACAACCATTCTCGTATTCCCTTGGCTGTCCACTGCCAAAATTTCGTCCCCTGCTTTCAGATCTGAAAGATACCTGGTCTTGTCCTTTGTTGATAGAATATAAGCGTGAACGGGTCCGGCGTTAACCCTAAAGGGCCGGCTGGCCACGTACTCCGATTCCATTGATTCGGAATGAACAAGGAACAATCCATTGGATTGGGAGCCAATGAGCATACCCTCCCCGATATTGAGAATGGAGCAGGAATCGATGCAGACCCGATCACCAGTCCCCACCGATTTGATTTTCGTGATCCTTGCCGAAACCAGATCAAGCGGCCTGTTCTCCAGTTCATCCATGAATTTTCGTAGTTCGTAAATCCTATTAAAACTTGTGGCAGAAAAAACCACACCATCCACACCCACCTCCAGGGTTTCGAAGAACAGCCTGGCTTCCTCGGCACTGGAGACCTCCACCATTAGCTTTGTTGCGGATTTCTGAAAAGCTGCGATAAGATTTTCTAAAGGAATCACCTTCCAGTCCATAGCAGATATCAGAACATAATCTGTTTTACCTGCAAGCTGCGAAGCCCGCACCTCGTCGTCCTTGCTTTTGATTGTGATAAATTCTCCCTTTCTTTCATTGGCTGCAATCTTACCCTCTTTTATCTGGATGAGATTGAACTTCCCCAGTTTCTTGAAGGTCTCTTTATCTTCATCACTCACAATGATATCGATGAAGTTGTTCTCAAGGGAAGTGGTTACGATCTTCTTTCTTTCATCTTGAGTTTTCGCACAATCCGCTCTCACCCAAACGATTTTTTCCAACAAATCACCCTAAAATCTCTTTATAAGCCTCATCCACTTGTGCATCTTCAGATATGATCCTGACCAATGCTTTTATCATACCAGCCATGTTATCATGCTGAAATATATTTCGGCCAATGGAAATACCTGCAGCACCTGCTTTCATGGCATCATATACCATCTGAAGCACTTCTTTGTCGCTATCAACTTTTGGTCCCCCTGCTATGATTACAGGAACCGGACATCCCGATGTTACCTCAGAGAAGGTATCGGTACTTCCAGTGTAATTCGTTTTAATGATATCCGCACCCAGTTCGGCCCCGAGCCTGGCCACGTGTTTAACCACTTCCACATCAAAGGGGTCTTTTATGTCAGGCCCCCTGGGGTACATCATGGCCAAAAGAGGAACATGCCATTCATAACATGCTTCTGATACAAAACCCAGATCCTGCAGCATCTCGGGTTCTGTTTCTGCTCCCACGTTGACATGAATGGAAACAGCATCGGCACCCAGTTGCAGTGCTTCTTCCACACCTGCAACGATTACCTTGGAATTTGGATTCGGGCTCAGTTTCGTGCTTGCAGAAAGATGAAGAATCAGTCCGATTTCTCCCGCGCACTTACCAAGACCGGTTCTTGCAATTCCCTTATGAACCACAACTGCCGTGGCACAACCCAGGGCGGCTTTACCAATAGTTTCCTCCATGTTGATGATTCCTTTTATGGGTCCTGAGGAAACACCATGGTCCATGGGCACTATTACAAAACGACCTTTTTCATCTCCTATTCTTCTCATACGAATTTTTTTTCCGCAACCTGACATTTTTTCACCAACCATTTTTTCACAATCCCAACCTCACATCACTCCTGCAAAAAATGATATTGTCAAGACTATCGTGAATGTTAGAATGTAACCCTTGTGCAATTTTCTTGCTTTTCCCTTCGTATAATTTCTGTATATGGATTTACATAGAAAAAAACACATCACGTTCCACATTACAACTACCAGCACGATAATTGCCTTCAGGATAAAATCGGTCTCATAAATTGTAAAGTAAGGTGTGGCCCAGAATATCAGGCCGGTTACAGAAAATATAAAAGAAACACCGGCTGCTGATTTGGGTCCGAAATATACTGGAGTGGTCATCTTACCACCCATTCTATCGTTCTCGAGATCCCGCAAATCCTTGGCAAGAGTATGTGCTATCGCCATAAATAATATCAATGCAGCAAGAAAGTAAAGTCCATGATAGTAATTTTGTGTGGGAATATTTTCATATCTTACCAAATATCCGGAGATCGCAATATAAAATAGGAGTCCAAAGCAAACCCAGAATACCTGCGAAACCACGGGGTGGCTGTTCATCTTAAGGGGTTTTAAGGAATATTGATGTGATATCAAAACCAGCATAAAAGCTGCCAGAAATACCAATATATCCAGATATAAAGCCAGTATCAGACCAATGGAATACAAGATGTAGGCCTGGATTTTTGCAGCCTTTTTTGACACAACCCCGGTACATAGAGGCCTTTTCTTTCTGGAAGGCTCCAAACTTTGGCAATCGGAATCACTGTCACCAACATCATTTAAAGTACATGCACCTGCATCGGCAAGGATTGCGCACAGTATAAAGAGGATAAAATGTGCATTTGGCGAATGTCGCGCAATGATGGCATAAAAACCAAGGGTTCCGAAAACATCAAGCCATATAAGCTGCTGCGGTCTTGTAAGGATGAAATGACCCCAGAGCTTCTGGCCAATTGTGATTTTTTTATTATCTTCTTCCAACTTCCTCACGCGCCTTCCACAATCTCGGATTTACCCTTTTTTACGTCAACCACCCTGGATAGGGGTTTACCAGGTCTGATCTCCTTGTAATTATACAGGGAACCTGAGGGTATTAACTCCACAGTGACCTTCTGATTCAGGGCTTTTTCAAAATTGGATGCTATCTCGTTTTCCAATTTCGGATATTCCAAAGAATTCCTGTGTTCTGCTGTAACATGCACATTCTCTTCCGTCACCTTGATCTGGTACCACACACCGTTTAAATGGGATTGG
>CBDVCK010000276.1:0-5026 GCA_965372465.1 uncultured Thermoplasmata archaeon
ATAAAATAATTGCCGCTAAAAATTCACTATCATCAAACACACAAGCAGAAACTCCCCCAGTAGCTCCCCATACTCCAACTAATAGCGGTTTTGTAACTCTTGAATCATTAAAGCCGCCCCCTCCACCCCCTCCGCCCCCGCCAAAAACAGTGAAAATGGAACCAGTTGCACATCCTGCACCAAAAAAGGATGATTAAACGGTTTTTGAGAAATATGGTTTTTATATTCATGACAAAACCGAGAATTCACACCCCAAAATTGAAATAATTCCTCCTCATTTATGATGTCGGAGAGAAAATATGGTGGTACTCTGTCCTAGTTGCGGGAGAGAAATTTTCTCGGATCCCGACTCCTGTGTCATGTGCGGATGGAAAAGAGGGTCGCCTCCCCCCAGAGATGGAAGAAGGGGGCCGGCGCAAAGACCTCCACCCCAAAGAGCGCAACAACCCCGATATCAACAACCCAGAGACGATCCTAGATATCAAAGAGCACCAAGGAGGGCTCCTGATTATCCTCCACAACAAAGAAGCTATCCAGAGAGGCAAAGAACCCAATATCCACCTGAAGCAGAAGGATATTATCAGGGGATGCCAAGAGAGGATCCGCGCAGACAAAGAGGTTATCCCCAAAGATATAGAGCTGAGCCGCAGGGTCCCCCTCCCCAAAGACGAGATCAACGAGAATACTACGATAATAGAAGAGAGGAGCCTTACCAAGAGAGAAGGGGAAGAAGGGAGCCTGATCCAAGATACCGCCAAGAACAGGTTAGGAGAGCACCACAGGAGGCAAGAGGAACAGGGTTAGGAGATTCAACAAGAAATAATTGCCCAAACTGTGGCAGGGAAATATTCTCAGATCCAAATAACTGCGTTCTCTGTGGTTGGAGCAGAACAAGAGAAGAAAGACAATCTCCACCAAGTGATGACCAAAGAAGAGGGTATCCAATGAGACGTGCTCAGGGGTATCCAATAGAAGAGCAAAGAAGATACCCTCCAGAAGGTAGGGGAAGGCAATTTGAGGAGAGAAGGAGAGGAAGAGAACCCCCGCTAAAAAGGGAGAAAAGGGGCTGGTTCCAACCCCAGACACAAACAAAGGCTTCAAAAAAGGATGGGACTAAAGACAGGTTCAGATGTGAGAACTGCCAAAATCCGAGTCTTCAGTTCTTTGCAGACGGACTGGGCCGTTGCCCTGGATGTGGACACAGGTTCAGATACAGCCAAAGACCCACAACCGCTCGTGCGAAGCAGAAACATAAACAGTTCATTTGTTCCAATTGTGATGCAAAAAACCTTCAGTTTTTCTTGGATGGAACAGGGCTTTGTCCTCATTGCAGGCGTGAGTTCAAATGGAGTAAAGGTTAGAAAAAAAATGGCCCTGGTAACTTTTAAATTAGGTAAATTCGCGCTCCTTTTAATGATCATTGCTTATTTCAATTAGGATAGGTGAAATCTATTATTCTTTGGACTCGGTCTCTTGTTTTGTTTCTTCCCCAGTTTTCCCGTCTTCTGTTTCATCTTCGCCTTCGCCCATGGGTTCTTCCTCTTTCTTAGCATCTAGTCCTTCATCCATGGTTTTCTCTTCCTCTTCACCCATTTTGTCCTCTGTACTCTCTTCCTTCTCCTGTTTAGAAGAGGTCCTTTTCAAAACAAGGTAAGTGAGAGCCGCAAGCCATATACCGATGATGACCATGAAACCTATGGCCAGGAACATTATACCTTCATTTACATTCATGACAATCCCAATGGAGTAAGATTTTAATTTCCCATATAATTTTCGCTTTGAATTGAAAATTATTAGATTTTTTACGAAATCGGGCACTAAACCCTAAATTTTCCCGGATTTTCAGTAAATGTGATCCCTCAATCCAGTTCATCGATTCTACTGGTAATTTCAAGGTCTCTTTCGAATTCCTCTTTTATTGTACTCTCCTTTTCAATCCACAATTTCAAATGCTCTCTTGAGTAATCATCAAAACCTTTCCCTTTCCACTCGCCAAATATGGTAACTCCGATACCGCCGAGCTGAATAACCCCAAAAGCTATGGCTAAATCGTATAATAGGTTGACTGTTTGGCTGGGTTCAATTGCTCCATTTATCGGCACTTTGTGAGGAATTATCAGGGTCTCTTGTAACAATCCTGCGTTTTTTGCATGATAGGCCATATCCTCATCTGCTGTCAATAGCAATATCTCACTCAGATGGCCCTTCTCGAAGTCAGAATAGGATCTTGCAATAAATCTATCCCTAACCTCCTTATCCTCGGTTTGCGCCCCAGCCTCTGCCCTTTCAGCTTCCAATTCCGCAAATAGAAACTTGATTTCATTCTGGGCACTCTTTGCCACTCTGGTCTTTCTCATACTGCAATTGATGAATTGAGCCACGATTTCTTTATGGCCGAAGGCATTCTTCATCTTCGTCAGGTTAGATGATCGGTATTTGTGCCTGATGTTGGAATCGATTTCTCCTCTCACCAGATCACTTATTGCAATTCTGAAATCTATTGCCGAGATCCTTTGTAAACCATCATCGCTTTTAAGGGGAAAATATCTTGAAAAGAATTTCAGAAAGACAAGATTCGTATCCAAGGCCAGATAAAGCGGTTTTGCTCTTCCAGTGGGGCTTTTTATGGTCTCTGCTAAGCTAATAAGCCTCTCTTTTACGCTATCAAAGTTTGTAAACGGCAGAAAGGTGGAAATAATAAGACTATCTCTTAAATCCGAAAACCGGGGTAGATCGCTTTCCAGAAAATTGCTGTCAGGTATGTTTTTTTTCCTGGCTTTTTTAAAAGTATATTTATTGACGATATTTGTAATCCTATGCCTGCCCACATCAATATCAAAAAGATTCAAATTATAAAAGGGAAATTTTACCGAAAACCTCCTTTTCCTGGACAGGTATATCTCGTTTAATAGGATCATGAGGTCTTTTTTTGGGATTATCCTACTTTCCTGCAAACTTTATCTCCTCCATAAAATCGTGGGAATACTGCACAGTCAGGGGAATTCGCAAGAACATATTGTCTGCATAATCGATATTTTCCAGATAGAGGTAGAATACATGATCAACCTTACCCTGAAGACTTGATACCAGGGCTCCTGCAACCATGGCCTTCCTACCCGGGGTGATCTCAATTGCGATAGTGTTTCCCTGTGATTTTTCCTTTTTAACAATCTCGTTGATTCGTTTTCCCGATGCCATAAAGTCTGCTTCGGCAACCTCGATTATTTCTGTTCCTGCCCTTTTTTCGTATTCCTTCAGGATTATTCCAAATCTTCTTTGCGCAAGCTTGGCTTGCTTGATTCTCTTTTTGATTGTGATAATGTATATCTTATCGGGAAAATAGTTTCTCAATCGGACCGCAGCCCAAAAGCTGTTAACAATGGCCCAGTCAGAAAGCCCTGTCATAGTGATGTAAATGTTCATTTCTTCACCATTTTTGTTATTAGGGATATTTTACCCACATAAACTCGGGAAAGGTAGATAAATATTTACATTCAAAAAATGTTCTATAATACTTAAGTAGTACTTATGCGATTATAAATTCATTCTTTCTATTGTACGATTTGATGGGAAAAAATATTGGTGAGGATTGATAAATATGAGGAAAGAGAGAAGTGTAAATACCTTTTTGAAGGGCGAGAGAATCATGTCCATAATTTTGGTCTGGCTCTTGATTTTAAGTTCAATTATTGTGATAATTTCAATAAATCAACCAACCAGTGCTGCACCTTTAGATCACAGCGGCAATACCGCCCAAGGAGAGGATCAGGATCGGGGTGATGGATTGGACTATAATGGGGACACGGTTGGTGATGGCAAGGTTACTTGGCATGCAGTAAACAACACACACCTCATAACCAGTACATTTTTAGTCGAGGATGGATACATTTTCGAAATCGAGGAAGATTGTAATATCTCCCTCGGTGCAGGAGCCAACATTTTTATTGGACAATCCTCAGGAGCCACCTTCTTTTGTAATGGAACTGCGGGTAATGAAGTTAAGATTAACGGCACTTCCCAAGGTGTAATGTGGGATTCAATACGCATCATGTTCAACAGTTATGCATATATGAATTCAACAAACGTGGAAAGTGGATTTTTGATTTCCGTGGAGAATTCAATCCTTGATATGAGCAATAGCAAAATCGCAAATATGAGCAACCTGGGGATTTATGCCGATACATCCACAATTACTTTATCTAATAGTTATATTGCAAATACATCAACGTTCGGTATATATCTTACATCTTCAGACGCTGTGATCGACAATAATGACATATATGGATACAATGCAACCGGGAGTACAAATGGCGGCTATGGAATATATATAACCGGTGCCTCCACTTTGATTACCATTTCAAACAACACCATTATCGGAGGCGATGGAGGAGACAATACAGGCGGAGGGGGAGGTAGCGGAGGTTTCGGAATCTTTGATATAAATTACGATGGCAGGGTATGGATCGTGGACAATGATTTGATCCAAGGGGGTAACGGTGGAGAAAACGCAATTAGCGGTGAATCTGCTGGTGACGGAGGATATGCAATACATTTCTTTCCTGTTTCAAACTATGATTCCCCACCGGCTATTGATATAAGTAACAACAACGCGATAATAGGTGGGAGAGGGGGGGATATCCTACCTACCGTTAATGGTGCAGCCGGTGATGGAGGATTGGCTATAAGGATTTCCGATGACGGTGTGAAAGGTGGTGAAATCGTAATCAGTGATAACGATTACATCTCTGGAGGCGAGGGAGGAGATTGTTATGCTGTAGACCTGTTACCAGATGGTAATCCAGGATGGTGGGCTGGAAATGGATCGGATGCCGTGCGTATTGAGTTCTGTCAGGTTCCTGGTAGTGTACAAATTAGCCTGAACCCTGACATTTCAGGTGGCATTGGAGGAAATGCCTTTGATATGGGTGATCCCGGAGTATTACCGCCCGCTGGCGAAGGGGGAAACGGTATTACCCTCTATGAAACAAACAATGTAATTATGGATCAATTGACAGTATCAGGAGGA
>CBDVCK010000277.1:0-5020 GCA_965372465.1 uncultured Thermoplasmata archaeon
TGCAAGAGGGTTATATGTTTATATAATTTTTCTGTTAAAAGAAAACTTTGGTATTTAAATTGAAAACAGAATAATATGAAAATTTAAAAATCATAGAAAAAATCCATTTAAATCCTTATTTTAAATTTGTTCAAATTTTATTTGGAATTTATGTTTTGCTCGTATGATAATAATCCTTCAAAAATAACCTTCAAAATCCATATTAAAATGATTTTCGAATAAGATAAAAAATTCAATTGGTAACAAATCGGATAATATACTCTGTTAAAGCGGATTGAACTGGTAACAAATCGTGTACAAAAAGGCTTTTAAAGTCAATAAAATATTCCCCCTCTACATCAGTGTTTTTCTTTACTTTGAAAAACTGGGTGCATAATCTCGCTAGAAGGGATGCTCAATGGAAACTTTAAATATAAGGATTAGCAATGATACTCTCGGTATGAAGGAAGAAAATGAAGGAAAACTAAAGAAAAAATCCAAGAAATTACAGCTTACGGAAAATGCCATCACAGTTCTGCAACGAAGATACCTTAAAAGGGATTATCAAGGCCAACCAATAGAGAATCCGGAAGATATGTTTCACAGAGTTGCGGGAAACATAGCTTCAGCCGATGTCAGGTATGATAAAAGTGCCGATGTAAAGATGGTGGAAACAGAATTCTTCGATGCCATGACCCAACTGAAGTTCCTACCCAATTCACCCACACTCTTTAATGCAGGCAGAGAATTACAAGAATTATCAGCATGTTTTGTTCTTCCCATCGAGGATTCAATGGAAAGTATATTTGATGCAATCAAATACACTGCCTTAATACACAAAAGCGGGGGAGGAACAGGTTTTTCGTTCTCCCGAATCAGGCCCAAAAACGATGTAGTCAAGTCAACAAAGGGTATTTCATCAGGTCCTATCTCGTTTATGACGGTTTTTGATGCGGCTACTGAGACCATCAAACAGGGGGGCACTAGACGTGGAGCAAACATGGCCATACTTCGGGTGGACCACCCCGATATTATGGAATTTATTACCTGTAAAGAAGACAACGATAAACTCAATAACTTCAATATCTCAGTGGGTTTAACTGAGGAATTCATGAAAGCGGTTCAGAATAAAAAGGAATACGATCTGATAAATCCCCGTACCAAGGAAATCGTTGAAAGCCTAAATGCAAAGAAGGTCTTTGATAAGATTGCGGAAATGGCGTGGAAGAACGGCGAACCCGGAATAGTATTCCTGGATCGCCTAAATAGAGATAATCCAACTCCAAAACTCGGAGAGATAGAAAGCACGAATCCATGCGGGGAGCAGCCACTTCTTCCCTACGAATCCTGCAATCTCGGCTCAATAAACCTGTCCAAGATGGTGGAGGGCGGCGAAATAGATTGGTCTTTGCTTGAAAAAACCGTACGAACTGCAATGCATTTTCTCGATAATGTCATAACCATGAACCGATTTCCTTTGGACAAGATAAAAGAAATGACTGAAGCCAATCGAAAGATAGGCTTGGGTCTGATGGGATTCGCAGACACCCTCCTCATGCTGGGAATTCCATACAACTCTAACGAAGCCATTGAAACCGCAGAGAAACTCATGTCATTTATCAGGGAAAAGGCAAGGGATGTGTCAGTTGAGCTTGCAAAAGTGCGGGGACCATTTCCAAATTTCGACAAAAGTATTTATAATGTTTCTGGACAGCCAAAGTTAAGGAATGCCACAACCACCACAATTGCTCCTACGGGAAGCATAGGTATAATTGCCGGATGCTCAAGCGGTATAGAGCCTATCTTTGCAATTTCCTATACCAGGGCCAATGTATTAAACGATGAGGAGCTCGTTGAGGTCAATCCTTTGTTTGAAAAAATTGCAAAGGATGAAGGATTTTACTCTAAAGAACTTATGACGAAAATTGCAAAGAAGGGATCAGTTCAAGGAATGGATGAAGTCCCTGAACATATACAGAAGGTATTCGTTACGGCCCATGATATCACACCTGAGTGGCATATCAGAATGCAAGCCGCATTTCAGAGGTATGTGGACAATGCTGTTTCAAAAACAGTGAACTTTCCGAATAGTGCCACAACAAAGGATATCAAAAAAGTGTATGTTCTGGCCTATGAACTGGGCTGCAAGGGTGTGACAGTTTACAGAGATGGAAGTAGGGATAAACAGGTCCTGAACATCGGATCAGTCAAAGGAAAAGCACAGCCAGTAATAAAACCCAGGCCAAGGCCCATGATGATGCAGGGTACCACCATGAGAATCGACACTGGATGCGGAAAACTTTATGTCACCATAAACGAAGATGACCAGGGTCTATTCGAGATCTTTGCCCAGATGGGGAAATCGGGTGGCTGTGCCATGTCGCAATCCGAGGCTGTGGCAAGACTCATCTCCCTTGCTCTTAGAGCTGGTGTAGATACAGATGCAATACTCAAGCAATTAAGGGGCATAAGATGCCCGGCACCACTATTAGCAAAGGGAGGGGTTGTTCTGTCATGTCCTGATGCCATGTCAAAAGCTATCGAGAGGCATATTTCGAAAAAGAGGGACATCGGTGAAGAGGATATCATTGAAAAGGCCACAACGTTGGATAATTTCGTTAACCATCGTGAGGGAAGCAATGTTGTGGGTGTATGCCCTGATTGTGGCGGACCTCTGATATTTGAAGAGGGATGCTCAAAGTGCCTGAACAGAAGCTGCGGGTATACAAAGTGCGGGTAAGTTTTATACATTACAAAGGAGTTACAGTCTCATTCCCAATTGAGAATATTATGAAGAGAATAACGAAAACGTGTTGCTATGAAAAAAAACAAAGTCCGTTTAAAGGAATTAATAGGATCAGGATATAAATGTCCAGTCTGTAAAGTTGGCAACCTGGTAGAGATCAACAGTGAAAGGAATTTCGGGAATGTCAGGATAGAATTCAACACAAGAGATGATATAGGGTTTGAGTTTTTCTGCAAAACCAAGAACGACTACTTCTTTTTATGCCAGAACGAAAAATGTAGGGCGAGGTTTGAGAGAACCAAATGGAGAAAGGGGGAGAAAAAGGTGGGACCGCCTTGCCCAACCATAAATTGCAAAGGCTCATTCGATACATATAAAAATGTCCCTGTGGCAAAAATCTATCCTATTGAAGGATCGGAAAAAGTCGTATTGATCGTTGGAAATAATCCTCCATTGTATTTTAAAATCGTTTCCGGTCAGCTCGTATACGATGAAGCGGGAATTTGCACAGAGTGCAACTTCGTTGGCCCGAAGGAGATAGATCTTAGGTGAGCTGGAATGATAAAAGCCAAAAAGACACAATATACCTGCCCCATATGCCAGAGCAAGAAGTACAAGCTGCTTGTAATAATGGAATCCATGGATTATGGGGACGTTAAAGTACTTTTAACACCCATAGATGGTGCCGATAAACAAATCTGGCTCGAGTTCGATATTAGAGAAAGGAATTTCTACTATTGTGCAAACTGCAATATGAGGTTTTCCAGAATCGATCCCAAAGAACTCTCAAAATACAAGGAAAGAAGGATCCCCAGTTTATTTACAGATTGCATCCTTAGGGAGTGCACTGAGAAGTTTGGAGGAAGGATCCAAACCTACAGGAATGTTGTGGTCGGGGACATTTACATCAAGGGTGAAGACCCGAGAATCACGAGACGAAGGAAACGGATAAGGGAGCTTCTGGAAAAGGCGGATTTGGAGGAGATACCGGATGCAATCGATAATTTCCTTCAGGAATTCAGCGGAGAGTTCACCCTGGATCAGGCCGGAATATGCAACGAGTGCGGGATTGTGATTGCAAAGGAAGTCGATATGAAATAAAGCACAAAACATAATTTTTTTATGCTGTAAACTCTTTATTATACTCAAGAGGCCTTCTTATGCCCGATGTACTGAAAGAGTCCGATGCCGAAAAATTGATTCTGACCTTGCTTGGCAAGGCAGAAAAACCCTTAACAACAAGGGAAATCGAAAAAACCGTACAAGGCAAAGGAAAACAGTGCCCGGATTCTGCTGTGAGGTTCCTCTCCAAGATGCGCTACAAGGGCATGATTAAAGGAGAGATCTCCATGGAACATCGGGGATGGATATGGTGGATTGAAAATGAGGGTGACCAATAAATGGATAGGTTGATGATTATAGGAGGAAGCGGCCTTCTGGGAGGGCACATTGCAAAGCTCGCAAAAAAAGAATTCGAAGTCATAGCAACCTATAACAGTCATCCCTTTGGGATTGCGGAATGCAAAAGCATACAAATGGACATCACAGATTGCGATAAAACCGAGAAAGCCATCAAAAGGGAGAAACCCGTAGGGATAATCCTCAGCGCAGCCCAGAGAAACGTGGACTTCTGCGAGAAGAACCAAAAAGAGGTTTGGAAGATCAATGTGGAGGGTGTTAAAAACGTTGCAATCGCCTCCGAAAAAGTCCAGGCGAAACTGATCTACATTTCCACAGATTTGGTATTTGACGGAACAAATGAATGCTATAAGGAGGAGGATGAGACAAATCCAGTAAACCACTACGGCAAAACCAAATTGCAAGGGGAGAGGGAAGTGGCCAATATCCTGGATGATTATGCAATTGCCAGGGTAAGTGTTCTTTACGATTGGAATTTATTTGATCATACCTTCAACTTCGTTGCCTGGGTTTATAACAACTTAAGGGTAGGAAAGCAATTGGAGTTGTTTACGGATCAGTTCCGAAATGCCACCTATATTAAGAACGCAAGCGATGCCCTCATTTCTATCCTTAAAGAGGATGAAAGAGGGATTTTCCATGTTGCAGGAAAGGACTGCGTGAATAGGTATTACATGGGAAAGAGGATTGCAGATATCTTCGATTTTGATGAGGGCCTTATCTCGATATGTACAAGTGATGACAGCAATTGGCTTGCGAAAAGACCAAAGAGATGTTGCCTTTCCACAGAGAAGATGGAGAACAAATTGGATGTTAAATCCTTAAGTTTCGAGGAAGGGCTTGTTGAAATGAAGGTTGAGTTGGAAAGTTCTAATA
>CBDVCK010000278.1:0-5015 GCA_965372465.1 uncultured Thermoplasmata archaeon
ATATATAATACCATAGATTACAATAGTATAGTCTATTTTAATAAGATCAATATTAACCATTATTAAGATAATGATATTGCGATATAAAATATATAATAAGTAATAAATATCTATAATCTTATACACATCATGTGATTTATATGCCAAAGGAATCCAAAAAGAAAAAAAAGAAAGAATTGGAAGAGGATGAGGAAGAAGAAGACGTTGATGAAGAAGAAGAGGAAGAGGAGGAGATCCAAAAAACGAGCATACAAATCTCAACAAAGGTAAGAGACAGGCTCTGGAGATTGAAGTTCCGAAAAACATACAATGAGTTCCTGTGGGAATTGTGCGAGATGTACGAAAGTGACAAGGAAGAGGAGTAATCCCGAATTTAAAAGTGAGCAATATGCTTTGGGACGCTCTTTTTGATGGTAACAAACTATTTATTTTAAAAAGGGGTTAATGTAAGGTGAGATCGGCATGAAAAAAGCAGTTCATATTACATTATCGGTATCAATTGTACTGTCTATATTGCTCTGTGTCCAATTATATCTGGGATATGTTGAGGCAGATTTGGAAGGTATCGAAACCAACCTTACAAACGATACAATGGACCAAGGAAAACCCGCGATATTTGGCAATAGAGTGGTTTGGACAGAGGATACTCAGGATGGAGGGCCGAATTGGGATATCTTTCTTTATGATTTGGATAACGGTGCTGAAAAAATAAGGATAACCTACAATGCATCCAATCAATTGAATCCCGAGATTTATGGTGATGTTATCGTATGGGAAGATGAAAGACATGGTAACTTCGATATCTATATGTACGATCTTTCGGTAGATACGGATGGAGATGATATACCAAATTATCTTGACGGTGATAGACCTTCTCCTGACCCCGCAGAAATACGCATAACAGACAATCCCGCTCATCAGGAAAATCCCGTTATATACAGCTCGAAGATGGTATGGATCGATAAAAGGTACGGAAATAACGATGTCTTCCTTTATGATTTGATATCAGGGGAGGAAGCAATCATTGCTGGTCACAGTGAAACAGGAGATCCCAGATTCAGACCGAAACAGGATTATCCGAGAATATACGGAGACAAGGTCGTTTGGGTGGACAATAGGGATTCAATAGGAAATTATGAATTATATATCTATAATCTATCAATGGATTCGGATGGAAATGGTATACCCAATTATTTGGATGGAAATAGACCTATTGATGATCCCGCAGAACAAAGGATAACCTCAACTCCGGATTCAGAATATTGTCCATTTATCTACAGTGATCAAATTGTATATACAAGGAACGATAATGTCTATTTGTACGATCTCACCACAAGTGCCGAATATCAGCTCACCGAGACCGCACCAAGTCAGGAAATCGATGGGGAGCTCTGCGGATTTTATGGAACCAAGGTCGTGTGGACCTATTACAACGGTTCAAAGGACATTTTCCTTTATGATTTGGCTTTGGATTCAGATACCGATGGAACCCCAAATTATCGAGATATCGATACACCCATTCCTGACCCCGCAATAAATCAGGTTACTTTCGAGCAGGAAACATTGTCCATGAGACCTGCGATTTACACAAATAAAATCGTTTGGCATGACAGCAGGGATTCCGAAAGGGAGGTTTATTTATTTACCCTGACCGAAAACCTACCTCCGGAAATAACTTACTTTTTACCAAGTAACTCCTCAGAAATTGGTGATGAAGACTCCTTGATGCTCAATCTTACTGCCCTTGATCCAGAGAGTGACGTTCTTACATATACATGGTTTATAGATGAGGAGCCACAAGTTGATGAAATCGCAGATACCTTTGAATTCGAAGGAGATCCGAATCTGGGGGGCTGGCACGATATTAAGGTGATTGTTTTCGATGGTGAATATTCTGTGGAAAAGATTTGGCAGATTAATGTGATTGAATCCAATGTTATGTCTCCTGAGATAATTGAAATCAGTCCTGTTTTCAATCCATCATATACAGAGGGAGGAGAGATGACATTAAGCATCACGGCAAAGGATGAGGATTCAGATACTCTCGGTGTTGCATGGTACGAAGATGGTGGATTGATACATACTCAAATCCATAATTTGACAACAAGCAACGAGGTGTTTGATGAGTGGACATTCAGTTCTTCGTTAGATGATAGCGGGTCCGATTATACGATAAGTTACACTATAACCGTAAATGTGACTGACGGGAAATTCATAACATCCCATACCTGGATGGTAACCGTCCTATATTTCGAAGATGCGGATATGGATGGCTACAATGATAGTACAGAAGTCACGTGGAGCTCTGATCCCTTAAACAGCACATCCACACCAACCGATTTGGACGGGGATTTTATTGTGGATGCACTGGACGACGATAAGGATGGGGATGGTGTTTTGGACAAGGATGATGCATATCCACTGGATCCAGAAAGATCTTCTGAAGGAAATCCTGATTATATGTTGGAGATTTTAGTCGTTATCATATCCATAATAATTCTAATTGTTGCACTGGTTACCTTGCCAAGAATCATCAAAAGAAAGAAAATGGACTAAATCTTCACCCTTCTTCCGCAGGCGTCCCTTTTCATTTTTCCAAAATCATGAAGCTGTAAGAGGGTTTCTCCTGAAAAAACAGGCCCGTTTTTACAAATGTGAAGACCAGAAATAGCGCATGAATCACATATTCCAACACCGCATTTCAGGAATCTTTCAAGGGAGGCCTGAAAAGGAATGTTCCATCTTTGTGCAATATCCGCTAACTTCTTTATCATTATCTCCGGACCGCATACGAAGATTGCGTCAAAGCTTTCTTTTTCCAGGATTTCGGATGTCATATCTGTTACAAATCCGTGATAACCGGATGAGCCGTCATCTGTTGCAATGTGAAGTTCCTTGCAGCTCGCCTTTAATCTATCGAGAAACAGAAGTTCGGAGGACGTTTTTGCTCCAAATGCCAAAACAACATCCTTTCCTTTGGATTTTGCATCCTCAATTGCAGGTGCAAGGGGTGCAATACCTATACCTCCTGCCACAACCAGAATCTTATTTGCTTTGGATTCAAAGAATGTACCGTGCGGACCTCTTATTCCGATTTTATCCCCGGGTTTTAATCGGCTCAAAGCCTCTGTTGCCTTGCCCACTTTCTTGAAGGTAATGCCTTTTTTTTCGCCGAAATAAGAAACCGACATGGGCACCTCATCCACCATGGGTATCCAGACCATTACAAATTGGCCAGGGAAGGGATTACAATCATCCCTAAAAAATATGGATTTACAATCGGGATTTTCATCAACAACTTTAAGGATTTCTACGACCCTTGGAGATTCGAGTTCATCTCTTTTGTGCAATTCCTATCATCTCCTTAACTGTCTCGTATCCATTGGATTCCATGAATTTGTATATCTCATTTGAGATTTTTTGAAATATTGCTTCTCCTTCGTAGAATACCCCACTGCCAATCTGGATTGCAGAAGCACCGGCCATGATGTATTCCACTGCATCCCCACCCGTAAGAATACCCCCTACCCCGATTACTGGAAGATCGCAAGTAGCAGCAATCTCATATACACATCTTATGCCTATGGGTTTTACCGCAGGACCGCTTAAGCCGCCAATCGAATTCGAAAGAATTGGGACTTTCAGCTCGGAATTTATAGCCATTGCCTTGACGGTGTTTATTGCGACGATTCCGTCACCTCCCCCCATCTTGACTGCGGATGCCAGTTCGGAAATATTGCTAACATTCGGGCTGAGTTTGACAAAGACAGGAATCATAACAACATCTTTTACCGCCTTTGTGATCTCTAAAACCATATCTTTATCGTGGCCTATCTCAGCACCGTATCCCTTTGCATGAGGACAGCTCAGATTGAGTTCAATTGCAGAGGTGCCGTACTCCTGCATTTTTATGGCAAGTTGCGAAAATTCCCGGGCATTGGCACCAAAGATGCTGCCTATCACCGGAATATGGGCCGTAAGGGCTTTTCTCATCTCATCCTCGTATTCTTTAATACCTGGATTGGGGAGTCCCATGGCATTCAGTATGCCGCCTTGGGTTTCCACGAATGTGGGATTCGGATGTCCCTCCCTGGGTTCAATACCTATTGATTTTGTTACCAGTGCGCCGGCACCTCCTTGGGCGATTTTTATGAGTGAATCCCCCGTTTCCCCGAAGATTCCGGCTGCAAGCATTGTAGGGTTTTTAAGGTTCAAACCCGCAAATTTCGTGGTTATATCGACCATGATATCGCTTGTGGGAATAGGCATCTATGATTTAATATTTTTTAGGGAAAAGACCTATTTGGGAGAATATCATAAAAAAATCTTTATATTAACTCCATTATTTACTAAAAGGAGTACCAGGGAGAATATGGAATCCAAACCAGGATATAACTGGGGGAGTCAAGATGTCTGATTTAGAGAATGAGATTTTCGAGGTGTGGAAGGAACTGGAGCCAAGTGATGCCTACCTGCAGGGATTGGATGAATATGCAGGCATACTTTTTGTTCATACACCAAAGAATAAAGGAAAGATTCTCGAAAAGATAGAGGGATTAATATCGAAATCAGATGATAGGGTCCAGATAAAATTTCTAACAAGCCTAAAAGCGGGCCTGATTTACAGGGAACCTCCCAATGATTTGAGTGATATTCTGTGGACCCTGTTCGGCCATCTTATCAAAGGGGGTATCAACCCCGTTCACATGTCCGCCCTTCTTGATTTTGCCTGTGAGAGCCTGATAAACTCAAAAAATATCTATAATCTGGATGAACTGCCTATTGAATATAAGATCATACTCACAAATAAATGCAACAGTTTACTGGGGATCCTGAAGATCATTGGAGATAAGACCGAAGATAAGGTTCTGAAGGAGAAAGTAAAGAAGACTTCCTCAAAGATTGCGGAATATAAGGATATTGTGGTGGTAAAAGGGTTAGAAAGAGGGGATTTTTCCGAGGTATTTCCCATTCTAAAGCAGCATTCCAAGGGTGATATGGGAAGGCAGGATCAC
>CBDVCK010000279.1:0-4955 GCA_965372465.1 uncultured Thermoplasmata archaeon
TGCATCAGTGGAGCCAGGTAAGCATATAATCACCCCTTTTTTTCCTGTGCCAGCAATAGCCCTGCTCAGCATTGAAGCACTGCCAATTTCCTTGTAACTCAGATATCGAAACAGCTCCCCAAAACCCCCAAGCTCCTTTTGAATAAAAGGCTTAACCGCTTCAATTGTCACATCTTTTTGTCCTATCCCGGTTCCTCCGTTTAAGATGATAGCGGAAACGCCTTGTTTTTCAATAATGTGTTCTACCGAACTCCTAATTAATGAGATATCATCCTTTATTACATCATAGTGCAGAACAGTATGACCCCCCCCTTCCAAAAGGCTGATAATGGTCTTTCCCGACACATCGTTTTCTTTCGTTCGGGTGGTGCTTACCGTGATAACTGCACAATTTACCGGTTCATGTGCATGTTTCTTATGCTCCTCATAACCCAAAAAATCACTCCTTAACCTTTGATACCACCCTTATATCTCGGATATGGGTGGTGGGATATTGTCCCTTTTCATCCTTTTCAAGATATTTTACCATGTCCCATACATTTAAAAGGGCCGTGCTCACGCCAACAAGGCTTTCCATCTCAACCCCTGTGCGGTAATATGCTTTTACTTCGCACTCACAGATTATTCTTTCCTCCTCTATATCAAAGGAAACATCAATTGAATCGATAGGTATGTTATGGCATAAGGGAATCAGATTGGGGGTGTTCTTAACAGCCAGAATCGCAGCCGTTTGGGCTGTTGCCAGTACATCGCCTTTTTTCACTTTTTTACCCTTGATTGCTTTTATGGTTCCCTTTCTAAGTAATATCTCTCCTTTTGCCTTTGCAATCCGAAGAGAGCGCTTTTTATCGCTTATATCCACCATTTTGGTCAAATCTTATCACCCGATTGACTTTCGTGACCAATCCAGTGCTCGCTTTTGGAGGTAACCTCCTTCTTCCATATAGGGACGCTCTTTTTAAGCTCCTCAATTGCATATTGGCAGGCGGTAAAAGCATCCTTTCTGTGGGCAGCTGCAACAGCGATTAGCACGATCTGCTCAGCTGGTTTCAAGGTCCCAACTCTATGAACAATATGCATGTTATGGATATCATGGTGTGCCAGGGAATATTCCCTTATCTCCTCCATTTTTTTTAGGGCCATATCCTTGTATGATTCATAAATCAAGTGCTTTACCTCGACACGTCTATTTTTCTGGTCTGCCAAACTAACCTCTTTAAATCCCCGGACCGTGCCAAGAAATGTTACAATTGCGCCAATTCTTTCCTTCCTCAAATCCGAAATAATCGAATTTGGGTCAAAATCTTCTTCTGTTATCTCTATCATTCTCATCCTCCACTTACAGGGGGTAATATTGCAACCTCGTCACCCTCTTTTAAAATCGTATCGTATGTCGCATACTCCCTGTTTACAGATATCACCATGGTTTCATTTAATTCTCCAAGTTTTGGATGTTCTCGTATTATTATCCCTAGAAGAGCAGATACACTGTTATCATCTTTTAATTCCACCATAATTTCGTCCCTTCCCAAAGTTTCACTGTAAGATGCAAAGAACTTAACTTTGATCATCATTTCATTCCCTCCAATAAGGTTCTTTTTTATGAATTGCGGATTCGAACAATTCCATAAGTTCACTTTCACCTGCACCGTTTCTAATGGGATTGATGATATCTATATGATTGTCATCCCTAAGAAGACAGGGTTTCAGTTCCCCGTGGGAAGTAACTCTTATCCTGGTGCAATTATTACAGAATCTTGAATTATGCATGCCCCGTACTATCTCCACTTCAGCCTTGCCATTGTTTTCGGAAGGCAGGATGTACTTTCTTCTACGATGCATATTCCTCTGCCTACATTCAAATGCCCTATTGGTCAGTTCTTCCTCCACACCACAAAGATCATAATGATACGTTTTATATATTGTGTTGTGAATGTTTTCTTTTGCGCTTTCGAACTCTATCAACTGGAGGATGGCACCGACCTTGGAAGCGAACTCGATTGAATCCGAAATTTCATTATCATTAATGCCTTTCAATATCACCATATTGAGTTTAACTGGATTTAATCCTGCCAAAATTGCATTTGTAATGCCATTTTCGACATCATGAAAAAAATCCTTTTTGGTAATTCTCATGAATGTTTCGGGGTTGAAGGAGTCAAAGCTTACGTTCACCCTCGTCAGTCCCGCTTCCTTCAATTTTTTGGCATAACCTCCCAAGAGAACGCCGTTTGTGGTCATGGAGACTTCCTTAATATGCCTTGAAGTACGTTTAACTATCTCCACAATATCATTTCGCAGTAACGGCTCTCCTCCAGTAATCTTCAGTTTTTTTATCCCTACTTTACTTGCAATCTCGGTGATTCTTTCGATTTCTTTTGGAGTCATCGGGCTATTCTTCAGATTATCGCCATTCTCTCCTTCATGATGACAATAGAAGCAATCCAGATTGCACTGTTGGGTAACAGAAATCCGCATATTATTAATAAGTCTCCCGTGTCTATCGAGCATCGACATGTATAATGAAGCATAACGGTTTAAAGTTTATGGTTTTGGATAAAAAATATTTAAAAATTTAAGGAAAATATATTATCTGGGGGGAAGGGGACCCATTTAAAGATTCTTTGTAAATTCCTCTTTCTTAAGGAGTATTTCCCATTCCCTGTCAACCTCATTTTGGAATTTTTCCACGAACTCCGGGGGCAAATGTTTGAACCGCCCCTGCATTTTCAAGTAATCGATAATGGGTTTCTTCTTCGGTTTTTTGGAGACATTGTATACACCGTTCTCTACCTCATATAATGGGAAGACGTGGGTCTGAACCGCTAACCTTGCAATTTCCACAGCCTTTCCTGGTGGCATCCTCCAACCAGTTGGGCACGGGGCAAAGATATGGATGTATTTGGGGCCTTTGATTTCCTTGGCTTTTGTCACCTTCTTTATCAGATCTTCGGGATAGGCAACAGTTGCTGTTGCAGTGTACGGGATTTTGTGCGCAACCATTATCTCAACCATATTCTTTTTCGGGCCCTTTTTCCAGGCCTGGGTATCTCCAACAGGGGTTGTCGTGGTCCAGGCACCTTCCGGGGTTCCCGAGCTTCTCTGAATCCCCGTATTCATGTAAGCCTCGTTATCGTAACAGACATAGATTATGTCGTGTCCTCTTTCCACGGCACCAGATAACGCCTGAATACCAATGTCCAGTGTTCCTCCATCTCCTGCAAAGCCAAGGACATTCACGTCCTCTATTCCAAGGGCGTCCAGAGCCGCTCGTATCCCGGAAACAGAGGCCCCGGTGGTCTCAAATGCAGTATTGACCATGGGTACCTTCAAGCAGGTATTGGGAAAAATACCGCTCATAATGGCCCAGCAGCAGGCAGGAACACTAACAATTGTTCTTTTTCCCAGGGCTTTGAGCACGTATCTCATGGCAAGAGCACCGCCACACCCCAAGCATCCCATATGGCCCGGAATCAAAAGCTCCTCTTTCGGGATGGTGAGTTTTGCCACCTCAATCACCCCCTTCCTTTAGTTCGATCCATTCTATTTCCTTATCAAGCTCTCCTTTTTCTTTCAGGCTCAGTGCGTTATCCAGGATTCCAGAGACGGTGGCAGGTGTAACATCCCGACCTCCAATACCCACGACATAGTTCTTGAGAATTGGTTTATCTGGGCTGTTATATAGGGCCCCTCCAGTCTCAGCAAAGAACGCCCCTCCATAGCCAAATGAGTAGCTTCTGTCAAGCACGCCAATGACATCCACTTTCTTAGCAAGTTCCCTTACCTCTTTAACTGGGAACGGTCTGAAAACCCGAAGTCTGGCAAGACCTACTTTCTCCCCGCGGTCCCTGTATCGATCAATAATCTCCCTAATGGTGGAGGCCATGGTACCTGCCGCAATCAAAACAACTTCAGCATCCTCACATCTGTATAAATCCAAAAGACCGCCGTGGCTTCTTCCGAATACCTTTTCAAATTCGGCTTCCACCTCAAGGAGCTTCCCCCTGGCCTTCTCCATGGATAGGGATATCTGGTATCTCCATTCCATATAGTACTGGTGAGGAAAGGAAAGCGACCCGAATAGATGAGGGTCCTCCACATCGAATTTATATGGGGGATCAAAGGAAGGCAGGAATTTATCCACCTCTTCCTGATCGGGTATGTCAACTGTTTCGTAGGTATGTGAGAGATAAAAGGCGTCGAGGTTGAGCAGGGAGGGTAAAAGCACATCCCTGCTTTCTCCCACCTTGTATGCCATGATTATCGAGTCCAAAACCTCTTGATTGCTTTCGCAGTAATACTGTATCCAACCCGTGTCCCTTTGGGCTACAGAATCCAAATGATCTGCCCAAACGCTCCATGGGGGTGCCATGGCTCGGTTGACATTGGTCATTACAACAGGGGTTCTAGCTCCGGAAGCCCATATCAACATCTCGTGCATAAGTGTAAGACCGTGAGCAGATGTTGCAGTAAAAGTTCTTGCTCCTGTTTGCGAAGCAGTAATACATGCAGCCATTGCCGAATGTTCGCTTTCTACCTTGATATACTGTGTATCCATCTCACCGCTTGCAACGAAATCGGCAATTTTCTCAACAACAGAGGTCTGCGGTGTGATCGGATATGCGGCAATAACCTGTGTCCTTGCCAATTTCGCCCCGTATGACGAGGCATAATTACCGGTTATAACCTTTTTTACCAATTCCATACCCCCTATAAAAATTCAATCTTCAATTGACTCGTCCACCATCTCAATTGCATCCTTAGGACATTCATTTGCGCAGATTGCGCAACCTTTGCAGTGTTCGTAATCGATTACGGGCACTTCTTTTTGATCATCATCCACAATGATTGACGCCTCAGGACAGAATTTCCAGCAGATATAGCATTTATTGCATTTCTCAACGATTATAATGGGTTTTATGGTTCTCCAACCACCTGTTATGTTCACCATTGTT
>CBDVCK010000280.1:0-4939 GCA_965372465.1 uncultured Thermoplasmata archaeon
CTCATTGTTTCTTCTTTTTAGCTCAACAAAAACAAGGTTTTCTGCAAGCTTGCCTTCATCCTTAGAGAACTTAAAAGAAACTGCATTTCTCAAGCCATTATCTATACAATATATCTTTGAAGCAACTGTTTTTTGCTCGTTGAAAGAATATGAAAAATAATCTAATGTAAAGAACAAAAATGCTTCTTTACAATAAGAAGATACACAATAATTATTATGTCAAGCAGTACCTGACCGGGTGC
Organism: uncultured Thermoplasmata archaeon; assembly: GCA_965372465.1. Taxonomy (GTDB): domain Archaea; phylum Thermoplasmatota; class Thermoplasmata. The sequence goes on from CBDVCK010000280.1 coordinate 243, forward strand.
GATAAAAAGGTCGATTATCAAGCCTATTCCGAAGATGATCATAGCCGATTTCCAGGCTTTTCTCCTCAATCTCAAAAGACCGAATCCCACAGAGAGTCGCAAAAAGGCCCATATCATGAAGATTATGCCCGCTATTGTCAAAAGGCTTCCAATCAACACGAAACTGGGGATGTTGGAAATACCAAAGATGAGCACTGCCAGTGCTGCAATAAAAATCACGGAGTAGGTTAAGATAATAATAACGGCAAGAATCGTGACACCCAGAGGCCTGTAGGAAACCATTAGTTACAACTCCTTAAGATGTTCACTCAATCTGATCCCCTTGATCCCACAATTGGTTCACAAGATCCTCGCACCATTTCATAAAAGCCGGGTCCTGGGAAGTAAAGCCCACCGAATAGTCCACATCAAGCTTCCGATTCAAGAAGAAGACCATCCCTTCGTTATCAGTGACCACAACCGCAGCAGGAATCTTCCAGATCTTTCTCCAGAGTTGGGGCAGGGTGGCATGAAAATCGGAAGGAGGTTTGAAGGTCTGGTCGATAATAAAGCGAAAATCCGCGCCTTTGGAAACCTTCTCGCGGACAATGGGAACAGCATCAAGCATCACTTCATTGGCAATGACCGATATCTTTTTCTCGGCTCTACCGAACAATTTTTCTGCATTTTGAAGGTTGGATACGGTTCCTTCTATTCGTTCACTTTCTTTCAACTCACCCAGTCGCTCCACAAAAGATATGGGTATAAGGGATAGATCGAGATCTCGAAAATCATCCGAATGTTTTGCTACAAAGTCAAAATCTATGAGAAGTGAAAGGACAAGCTGTCCATAGGGGCTGGAACGAAAGGTTCCATTGGACTCTTTATCAACAAGACCCGCTCCGTGGAGGCTTTCTAAGTGAACGTTGGTCTCCTCAACACTGATGTCAACTTTCTGGGCTATTGTTTCAAGAGGTTCGGGCTGGGTTGTTATGGTTCTCAGAATTTCGAGTTTGACAGGATGAGATAAAACCTGTAAAAGTTTGGCTGTCATTATTATTCACTCCCCTTTTTTTTATCTTTTTATTAGTAATCCAATATAACGATAAATAGGTTTGGATATTTCTCGATATGAAATACAGATTAATTTCAATCCTTAATATTCTCGTACCTCATAGCAATATCCCTTGCCAGATCCTCATTGAAGTAGTTAAAATAAACAAAGGTGAAGATAATGGCAGTGACAATAAAAAACATGTAATACCCTAGAAACGAAAGAAGCATGTCAAGAATGTCCCTATCCATTAGACCAAAACGAACGATCAGGATAATTGTACCGAATGCCACAAAGGATTGAACCACCCGTTGGGAAAGCCCTGAAAACAGCGAAAAATCCCTAACGGGACCCTTTATTTTGGCCTCCAATCTCAGGAAGATGAACCATGGAAGAACCAACATTGGAATAATAAATGAGATGTTCAAGGATAGGTTGATCAGCCATGTTATATCTGTGACCTTAAGAAGAAAGGGGTTGAAACTGATGTAAATTACCAAAATTGTACCCAAAAAAATCTCCCACTTCAGTGCTTTTTTGAAGATAGGCCAGGGGAACTTTGAATTAATACCATCGTGCTTTATTGAAAGAGTTTTTGTATCAATTAAATCTGGAATATTGAAAAACCAGCCCAATCTGGAGTAATTCCCATATACCTTCTTGTTCTTCTCTTTCATGGAATCTGTTGTATTGGGGGTTATTTTTTTTATTTCAACAAGGATGTCCGGAACACCTCCCCTCAGCCATGTGGAGATAATCCCCATAACGCCGAAGCCTGTAATAAACATAACCAGCTGTATAAGGAATCCAGCCAGAAATCCTCCGAAATATAGTGACAGTAAAATTATTATATGAATGAAAAGAGCTTCATCTTCAGTCTCTGGCAGGACCTCAGAAAAGTAAATAAGAATCATAAATACAATTGCAAAAATCAGAGCGATCTTTGCAAACCAGGAAAGCACCTTTTTGGTGGGTACTATTCTCCCCTCGTTTTTATTGTTATACTTTAATCCCAAAATACCTGTAATGAAAAAGGAGAACATCACACTGCTCACTGTACCGTCAATAAGTGAATTTATGGCAACTTGTGATATAATGAATGCAACTGCAATGTTCATGAAAAGCAGCAAACCTAGCCAAATCAGGAAGAACCGCAATAACTTTCTGTCTTTTTGTTTTCGGTATTCCCAAGACGCAAGATTATCATTTTTATTCGTTTCTCCTCCTTCGTCATCCATGGACAGGGTATTCAATCTTATTGTAATATTTTTTTGGTAAAAGACAAATCATTCGGATGAAACCTCCTGTGCATTGATAAAAGAAACATATTAATTACAGAAAAACGATACGTAACTCTTAGGAGATACCTTTAGGGAGGTAATTGTGTATGGTGAGAGAGGGTCTTGACAGAATAAAAAACGACCCGCAGCTATGGGACCACTGGATGAAAAGAGGATTGGCCTATATTATCGATTCCGTGATTATCATCATGTTCGTATTTGTTTTGGTTATCATCGCAACCATGATTTTGTTTGTATCGTTTTTTACAGCGTCTATGAGTGATGATCCTTCAGGAGCGTTGGTGGCCGGTTTTATCGTGTTTATAATATTCGTAATAATCGCTTTTTCAATCTCAATATTATACTGGGTAATCCTGGACGCAAAAGGAGGCACTTTGGGCAAGAGGATCATGAAGCTTAAGCCCGTGGCCCTTGAGGGCGAAATGACATATTTCATGGCGTTTAAAAGGAACCTTTCAAAGATACTTGGAGGGATCGTAGGCGGTATGATAGCTGGTATATTAATCGGCACCGTGATCGAGTTCATCATAGTCTTTTTGGACGGCCTTGTGGGGGCTTCAAAAGGTGAGGATCCGAGAAGGAAGTACACTGATTTCATGGCAGGCACCACTGTGGTACGGACCGATATAACGGAAACCTTTGCACCTGGCATTCAGACCCCGATGCCTACCCCGACTAAACCGGTTTCTGTTGCCACAACCCCTGTGCCTACAACCCAAACCCCTGCAACCGCTGCACCTGCTCAAAGCCAGTCAAACCCCAGGGCACTTCTGGACAGTTTCCTTTTGGGCGACATCACAGAAGAGGAATATATTAAGGAGAGGAATAAGTTGACAAAGGCTGTATGATGGGGGGATGTAAAAATGATGAAGTTTGTAAAGAAAAAAGAGGTAATCACAAACGAGGAGCGTGTTAAACTCCTTGAAGAGCGCCGCGAAAAAGGCGAGATATCAGAAGAGACATACAACCAAATCAAATCCGAGCTTTCAAGTGAAAAACCTGTCCCTGTCCAGACCCCTCCTCCAACGCAAACACCACCACCAGCAAAGGCAGGTAGCCTCCCTTCAAAACCAGTAATAATTGCAGTTGTGATTATTGCAATAATTATACTTGGAGCCGCGGTTTCAGGCATGTTCGGAGGCGGGGGGAAATCCGGTAATGGTGGATCCATGATTGATATCACTATCAACCACGATAACTGGGAGGATGGAGAGACCATCACTGGAAGTATAAGTGGCGGCGGACCAGGAACCTTCATGCCTGATGAGATTGTTAATTTCGAGGTTGCCGAAACTGTTATTCAGATTGATATAGAACTCACATGGAGCCCGCAGGATATGGACCTGGATTTGAGTATCGAAGACCCTGAAGGAAATCTTGCAGGTTCCTCGGGTGAAGCCCCTGGAGTGCCCGAGACCATCAGCATAAGAAGGGGTATCATCCCTGGAACGTGGACTGCGATAATCGACCCCTTTGCCGCCGTCAGTGTACAGTACACTCTTGATCTGGTCTACACACATGAGAGTATCAACATTACCGGAATCGAAGGGGATTTACTCTTTTACGACATGCAAAGCTTTTCTGAGGGATCAGGCAATGCAACCGATTCAGTGGATGTGGAGGAGGGATATAATGAGCTTTTGATTCAATCCATTATATCCTCCTCAACCGGAAGTATTAATATAGATATTAAAAATCCTGAGGATGTGGTCAAGTTCTCAACTGAAGTCTCAGGTAAAGCGGAGACAATAGTAGACCAAAAGTTTGTAAATGGCGATGTGGGCCAATGGAACATCGAATATACTTTTGAAGGGTTTAACGGGACAGTGACCATGCTTTTTGTTGGATTAAAGGAATAATAAAAAAACATCAGATTTTTGTTTTCCCAAAGCATGGGCTAGGAGCTAAAATCAATTCCCGAAATTGAACCTCATCTTTAATTTACCCCTGAAAAGCACACCGACCACAACCGCTGCAAGCAAAATCACAACTACGAGAACTCCCAAGGGAAAATTCCCTCCTGCACCGCTTTGTGAGGAGATGTCCAAAGTTTCGTTCACCTCTGGGGTTACAATGGTAACATTGTTTAGATAAACATCCTCCTTGGGCATTCCAACATTATGCCATAACGCAGGGACCACGGCCCCGGGTCTCGGATTGTTCTCTCCATATACAGGGACCTGTGCTATATCACGCACTACATCCATGCCCTCGATGACCAGGCCAAATACCGCGTAATCACCGTCGAGGCCATGCTGGTCCCCGTCGCAGATATAGAATTGATCCTCTGCAGAATCAGGGTCCTCGCTTCTCGCCATTCCAACTGCTCCATCCACATGGGTTGCATTGGGGTGAATCTCCAA
>CBDVCK010000281.1:0-4920 GCA_965372465.1 uncultured Thermoplasmata archaeon
TGGATTGATTGAACGTTTATTAGGAATATTGAAAGCATCCCTGCTACAATGGTTGCCGTGGCTTCCAAAAATGTGAAACCGGAGGTTTCAACAGATTTTTTTATCCCGGAAAAATCCTCCCCTGACTCCCTGATTCTTTCTGTCATATGAATGCCAAAGTCGATTCCAATGCCCACGATTATTGAACCTATCATGGCCGTGACAAGATTCAGGTCGATGCCCGTGACTCCCAAAGCCAAAGGTTCCCAGGCCACCACCATTGAAACTGGTATCATGGTCAGTGCAGCCAGTCTCAGAGACCGGAAGATGACGATGAGCACGAAGAACACGATTATCAAGGCCATGAAGAGGCTGAAAATGGCGTTGAACATCAGAAGGTTGTTTACTGCAACCACCAAGGCCGCAAATCCCGTCAATTTGGAGGTGGAACTACCTGCAGGGTAATTGGTGACCACGGTATTTACCTCATTAACTGCATATTCAGTGCTTATAGCGTCCATGGATGGCATATCGATATATACCAGGGCCTTGGAATAATCGGAGTTTACCAGAAAACCCCTCATCTCGGTGCTGATGCTGTTGTAGAATACGCTGATTATCCATTCCTGCTGGGTTTTACCAAAAATTAGATTCCATACTGAGTTTTCATCATCACTTGCAAGGTGAATTGCATCCCAGAAACTTCTGTTTACAAAGGTTAAAACCCTGTCCTGAACCACCTGAGGTAAAAGATCCATTGGAATCCTTGCAACAAAGCTCTCGGGAACCTTGATCATCTTCATTACATCCACGACGCTTATGGGAGGATTTATTAACGGATCACCTTCTTCATTCGTAAGCCGCTTCAGTTCAAGTTCCATTTGGTCAATCTTGTCCAAAACCTCGATATCTTTCATGGAGCCCAGGCCATTTGTGTGTTGATCCGGATCATTTGGACCTGGCGCAGAGGGGCCCCTGACCAGCACCATCCCCATCTGGCCCCCGCCAAATGCTTCGGTATACTTGAGCATTTTTATTACAGTTGGTTCATCCTGCGGGGCCATCTCGGTGAGGTCCATATTGGCCTGGATTGAAGGAACCAAGGCTAATGAGATAATCGTTATTATTACCGCAAAAATCACTATCTTCTTTCTATGTCTGATGGGAACCATCCCCAACCTCTCTGTTGAGCGTATTTTAGCTTTCTTTTCATAATCCAGTAACATCACCAGACTGGGCACTGTGAGCATGGTTACGGCATAACATATCATGATTCCCACAGTCAAACCAAAACCCAGAACCCTCAAGGGAACCATGTTAACGAACATCAGTGAGGAAAAGCCCACTGCAGTAGTGACAGCGGATAGGAATATCGCCTTCCCAGTTGTCTGTATGGCGACCTTCATCCTCTCCCTTTTATCTTTTATGTTATTTCTTTCTTCGGAATACCTATTTGCAATGTACAATCCGTATGCAACACCCAGGGCAAGAAGGATAGGTGCAACAAGAATCACCTGCGGGGAGAGCACCCAGCCTGTAAGTCCCATAATTCCCAGGGTAATTACAAGGGAGCAGAGAATCGGTATACCTGTAACTATGATTATCTTTGGGGTTCTGTGAAAGAAGAACAGCATTGCGGCTATGAGTATCAACGCTGCTGGCAATACAACCATAAATTCCTGATAGGTCCGCTCAGTCAATGCAACGGTTATGGGAACCGGACCAGTCGGGGTCATTTGGCAATGAACCTCACCAATCTCGACTCTTTCCTTCCATTTTTCCACGCTATTGTAATCGCCTGGCTCCACTCTGTTATCCACGTAATATTTGTCAATCATAATGTAAATATCTTCCATCAGCTTGTCCTGGTTCTTACTTTCCACACCAAAGATTATACCTGCACTGTCCCAGATACCATCGTTGTTTGTATCTATCACCAGCATTTTTTTGGTATCGTCCGGGATTTGAGCCACAATCCGGTCAATTTCATCCTGGTCTTCAGGTATTTCATATTCATAATCACCGGGAGGGTCCCCTGGATCTAAATCCTCGTCGATCTCTTTTGCAACTGCATACCACACATTTTTAGGTGCTTCATTGATCTCCTTTATCAATGTCGATATGCTCAATATAAAAGATATCCCGTCCTCGGTCCCAAAATCATCTCTCAATGGATCCAGTGCATTCTCGATGGCACTGATCTCGTCCAGAACCGCTTTATCCGTTATATTGGTGCCGTAAGTCTTGTCAAATTTATTTGGGGTCTCTACAAAAAGAACACCTATATTTGTGGAAAAATCCTCCTCAACCTCATTCAAGATTATTGCCGATTCATCATCCTGGGGAAGGTAAATTGTCATGTCTCCGCTGATGTTGTTAAGCATCAATGGAACTCCCAATCCACCGATAATTACAGATATAATTACAACTACAACAAGAACAGTTCTTGGATTGTCCAAAACAGTATCCATTATTTCGTTTGGAGAACTGGCCCTTCGCATCCTCCTTGTGAAGTCTATGCTTTTTCTCTCCAAAATCTGGGCCTGCTTCTCGGCTTTTTCTGATATCTCTGTTGCCTTGGCAGCTGCCTGTTTTGTGAGAGTTTCCAGGCTCTCCTTTGCCTCATCTGCAGTGTCCACGGCCTTTGACATCTTGGAATCCAGAGCCGAGTCCAGGTTGCGAAAGGTATCCTTGATTTTTGCAATAAAAAGGGGATAGGCTTTGGTACCACCCTCTGCCGGTGGAATGACTAAATCCACTCCGCAGTCGTCGCAGAGTTTCCAACTCTCTTCGAACGCTTTTCCGCACTTCGGACAACGTTTTTCCGCCATGCTCACCGCCTTAATAATACTGGTTTATGGTAATAGATTGAATGGGTAAATATATTATGGTGAAGGTTTCGGAGGCAATCCATGTTTTTGTCGACCATTGAGCGTCACTTCACTTTGATTCTTTCCTCAATTATTGTTTCCTGCTCTTCATCTTTTTTCAAAGTGGATTTACCTGTACCGTTGCATACACTGCACGTCACAGGAATGACAACCGGTCTTTGCATGAGCCTGACCTTCTTGGCACATGCACTGCACCTGCAGGTTCCCGTGCCATAGCAATGGGGACACCGATCTGATTCTTTGCGTATTATCAGTGAATCCTCCTCGCAGTATATTGTAACCTCGTCCTTGTCCTTGAGGTCCAAAGCCTTGCATATTTCATTAGGTAAAGTAACCTGCAGGGAACCGCCCCGCTTTTGTATCCTTCTATTCCACTGGACTCTACTCATAATAACACCCGAATGACATCTATATTACATTTAGATATGACATTATAGGCTATTTAAATGTTTCTCTGAGTTCCTTGAATCATGGATATTTAGGTAAGAGTTCCCCCGTTGAGTGACAGGTAAAATGTTTTAAGTATTCATATCTTATTTTACATTTTATCAATTGAAAAATTCACTATCGTGGGGCATAATAATATGAATAAGGGCTGGAAATTCATCATCATATTGGCGGTATTGTTCGGCCTTATTGAAGTCGTTATCATTGCAAGTATAGTTTCCCAGTCACAGATCACCCCAAACGACGAGTTCTTTGTTGTTGACATAGGGGATTCTCCGCAAATCGATGCAACTACCTGGAGATTGAGGGTGGAAGGCCTTGTTGAAAACAATTTGAGCCTGACATATGATGATATCACGTCATTTCCAAGTGAAAGTGAGATTGTGACCCTGAAATGCGTGGACGGGCCCACTGGAACTGCAGATTGGAAGGGCGTGAGAGTGAGATCCATACTTGATATGGCTGATATTTCGGACAATACCACTGAGATTGTGTTCTACGCAGCCGATGGTTATTCAAGCAGTCTTACTCTTGAGGATGCGCAAAAAGGTGATGTGATTTTAGCCTACGAGATGAATGGCGAGGTGCTCCCGGAAGATCACGGTTATCCTCTGCGCCTTGTTGTTCCCGGTAAGTACGGTTACAAGTGGGTGAAGTGGATCACGCATATCGAGGTTGTAGACTATAACTACGAGGGGTTCTGGGAGAGCAGGGGATGGAGCGATGATGCAGATATTCTCATGGACTGGGGACCGCACAGCATGGTAATGACCGTCTCTGCATACTTTGGTTCTTTGGCCATGCTTTCAGGTTTCAAATTCTCAAAGCGCCTTGAGTTCGGGGAAAAACTGCCTGAAATGTTCTCTAAAAGATTCCATATACTGACCTCGATAATATATTATGCCTCTATGCTTGCGGTTGGCATATTCTGGGCCTGGACCGCATATATGAAGAAAGGGGGCTTTCCCAACCTCCCCCACGGTTATCTTGCCTCGGGTGTCCTTGTCCTGGCTTTTACAGGCATAGCATCCGGGTATCTTGTAAGGAAGATGAAAGGGGATAATATCAGACTCTTTCATTTCACTGTTAATATTCTGGGCTATCTCTTGATGTTAGGAACGATTTTCACTGGACTTGTTATTGGCGGGATATTTGGAACGTACTATTAAGTCCCAAAATTTATTTATTATGAACAACCATTAACATATTGATGAATTTCACTGAAAACTTCTACAAATTGGTCATGCAGATACCAAGAGGTAGGGTGAGCACATACGGTGAGCTTGCCAAGGCACTTGGAGATGTAAAGGCTGCAAGAGCTGTTGGAAGGATGCTCAATGCCAATCCGTACGCCCCCATCGTTCCCTGCCATAGGGTTGTAATGGGTGATGGGGCGCTAGGTGGTTTTGGGGGAGGAATAGATAAAAAGGTAAAGTTTCTTGGGAGAGAGGGGGTTGTGGTTTCCGATAATAAGATTGTTGGTTTTGAGAGGATAATATTTAAGAATTTCAGAACGCATTATCCATTAAAAATTATGAGAGAGGAGCAAAAGAAGCTTAGCGAGCATGTGCGGGTGGAGGACGATTTTGAAAGAATAGAAACA
>CBDVCK010000282.1:0-4912 GCA_965372465.1 uncultured Thermoplasmata archaeon
ATACCCAATGAGGACAACCTGAAACTTTCCCAGCTTCTTAAAGCCCAGCTTTCCAGGGACAAGTTCTTTTTGGAGGCCCATATGAAACTGAGCCCTGTGGATTTTTCAACTGAAGGTATGTTCCTATGCGGTCTCGCACACTCACCAAAATTCGTAAACGAATCACTGTATCAGGCAGCGGGTTCGGTTTCCCGGGCATGTACGATATTATCTAAAGAACAACTTGAGGTCGGGGGAGTGATTTCCGAAGTTGAGGCCGGAAAATGTATAGCCTGCTTAACATGTGTTCGCACCTGCCCCTATTATGTCCCCCAGATCAATGAAAAAGGAGTTGCAAAAATCGATGTTGCCACCTGCAGAGGCTGTGGGATTTGTGCTGCCGAATGTCCTGTTAAGGCAATACAGCTGAAGCATTTCACGGACCGGCAGATAATTGAAAAGGCAAAGGCACTTTTTGAGGAGAGAGCGTAGATGACGGAAGCCAAAAAGCAGGATATAACGAGAAATAGTGATACATATGAGGATTTCGAACCAAAGATCGTGGCTTTTTGCTGTCATTACTGTTCATATGCTGCAGCTGATCTTGCGGGTTCCATGAGACTGCAGTATCCAACCAATGTCAAGATATTAAAAATTCCGTGCACAGGAAAGGTGGATGTCCTTTACCTTCTGCGGGCCTTTGAGGATGGTGCCGATGGTGTAATTGTTGCAGGATGTGAAGAAGGAACATGCCACTTTATCAACGGGAATATTAAAGCCAAAAAAAAGGTGAAATACACAAAAAAGATTCTTGATGAGATAGGTATCGGAGGCGAAAGATTGGAAATGTTCAATCTATCAGCCGCCATGGGCCAGAAGTTTGCAGATCTGGCAGAGGAGATGACAAAGAGGATAAAGAAACTGGGTCCAAGCCCTGCAAGGGGAGAGTGAGTAAAATGATAGTAGGAGAGCAAAAATCTATTGATGAGATAAGCACGATGATAGCTGATTACAAATCCGTTCTGATGGTTGGCTGCAATACCTGCATTGCAGTGTGCCACGCCGGTGGGGAAAAAGAGGTGGGAATACTTGCCTCTGCACTTCGCATAAAGAACAAAATGGATGGTAGGGATCAGAAGATCGAAGAAGCAAGCGTGGAGAGGCAGTGTGAAAAGGAATTTATTGAACCCCTTGCAGATAAATTCAATGAAAGCGACTGCGTGCTTTCCCTTGCCTGCGGTGTAGGCCCCCAGACCATTGTGGAGTTCTACCCTGATACCATAGTACTTCCAGGTATAAATACAACATTTTACGGCATGCCCAAGGAGCAGGGTTTCTTTGTGGAGCTCTGCGGGGGCTGCGGAAACTGCGTGCTTGACAAAACCGCAGGTATCTGTCCCATTGTCAGATGCTCCAAGAGCATGTTAAACGGACCCTGCGGTGGTTCCCAGAACGGCAAATGCGAGGTGAATTCCGAGATCGACTGTGCCTGGCAGCTGATCTACGATAGATTAAAGGCCCAGGGGAAGCTTGATCTTATGGATGAGATTCTTCCTGCAAAGGACTGGAGCCCGGGAAGGCATGGTGGACCCAGGAAGATGGTGAGGGAGGATCTTTTGATTGATGAAAAACCAGGCGAGGAAGTCGAGGGAATTGTAAAGGAGGGGGAGAAATGAAATCAGGAAGCAATCTTGAAAAGGTACTTGAGGACGGAAAGTTCGCAGTGACTTCGGAGCTGGGACCTCCCAAACATGCGGATGCAGGTTTAATTACAAAGAAGGTCCAGTACATGAAGGGTAATGCGGATGCTGTGAATTTGACAGATAATCAAACTTCAATTGTTCGAATGTCCAGTATTGCGGCTGCCCAGCTTATCATGAATGAAGGGCTTGAGCCTGTGATGCAGATGGTTGTAAGAGATAGAAACAGAATTGCCATGCAAAGTGATATTCTAGGAGCTTCTGCATTGGGAATCAAGAACATGCTCTGCCTCTCCGGAGATCACCAGATCTTTGGAAATCATCCCCAGGCCAAGAACGTCTTCGATATAGATTCAATGCAGTTAATTCAGATGGTAAAGAACATGAGAGACGAGAGAAGATTCCTGAACGGGGATGATATCAAGGTGGAGCCCAGGATGTTCATTGGTGCTGCAGTAAATCCCTTTGCAGATCCCTTTGATTACAGGGTCAAGAGGCTTGCCAAGAAGATCAAGGCAGGCTGCGATTTCATCCAGACCCAGGTAATATATGACATGGAGAAGTTCGAAAAGTTCATGGCCGAGGCACGAAAGCAGGGACTTACCGAGGAGGTATACATACTGGGTGGTGTTACACCCTTGAAATCCGCAAAGGCTGCAAAGGCCATCAATAAGTTTGTCTCTGGAATCACAATTTCCCAGGAAATAATTGACAGAATGGCAAAAGCCGAAGATCAAAAGGCCGAGGGAATTGATCAGGCTGTTGAGACAATCGAGCATTTGAAAACCATTGAAGGAATCAAGGGCGTGCATGTAATGGCTATAGCTTGGGAGAGTAAGGTTCCGGAAATCGTGGAAAGGGCGAAGCTATTACCTAGACCTTCTGTGTAAACCCAAAAAGATTTATATCAATTTAGCTTTGTGACTCCTCGAAAGACAATGAAAGCTCAAGCTATTGTATCCGGTTTTATTCTGTTACTCATTATACTTACCCAGACAGCTAATGCTGATGACTACATTAGCCATCCTTCCAATATCCCGCTTTTCGATAACATCCAAACCCCAGAAATCATACCAGGAGAGAGTGGGACCTTTAGGTTGACAATCGAGAACAGGTACGAAGAGGATATAACAAATGTAACTCTCATAGCCAGTATCTACGCCTGTGCCACTCCCTACCTTTACAGAGAGATAAAAAAGGTAGATAATCCCCCCAAAATCAACCGCGAAGGTGTGGAATACATATTCGACCTTGATACAATCGGAAACGATACCCTGGCCTATGTCAATTTCACGATCCAAAGCGCAACAGGCACCACCCAGGGAACTTATTTTATGAGATTCCAGCTTAACTTCGGATACAATGCAACACTCTTTATCATGAAATCCAGAGGATACTTTACAGACGAAGAATGGGAAAACGCGACATACCAGGGCGATCTGGAAGATCCCGGTAAGGTGAAAATCGAGCGGCTGGGTGTGGATGGCATTATACCTGACTCATCTTTTAAGGTGTGGGAGCCAATTCCCATTTGGCCCCTTTATGTTTGCATCATACCCTTTTGTGTAATGTTGGGAATTTTGGCTGTAATGTTCTATGCCCAAGAACAATATAATATGTTCCCCTGGTTAGATCAGGGATTTAAGTACTGGACCGGCAAATTTCATCAGTCTTGGCGCCTTTTGAAGCACCGCTTTCGTAAGACCTGATGGATAATCGATATCGCCTTTTTTACCAATTAATGTGAGAATTCTTTCATCATCGAGTATCTTGATACCTTCCTCCAGATGTTCGTCCTTCAATCCCAGGTAGATTTTACGAAGGGTCGCTGCTCTTTTGAGCTCTTTTCCCACATCGTCCTGGACAAGTTTGAAATATCCTCTCAACCTTTTCTGAGAGAGATCGTTTAATTCAAGAGCCTCTGCTGCCACCTTTGCGCAATGGGTTCCGCAAAGAAGACCAAGATAAATCCCACCTCCCGAAAGCGGCTTCACCTGACATGCGGCATCTCCCACGAGCATGACACCTTCTGAGGTAATGTTTTTCATTGGTCCCAACGGAATCGCTCCCGCTACATAATGCTCTATTTTTACTTCACCCAATTTCTCTTTAACCTCTTTATGCAAAAGCAATTTCTCGAAATAATGGCGGGTGTTTTTATTATGGTGAGATGTGCAAAGACCCAGCCTCACATTCGAACCGGTTGGAATAAGCCAGGCAAAGAATCCGGGGGCGATCTTATTCCCCACAAAGATGTCCACATAATCAGAATCGATTTCATTTTCTATGAGACATTCGGCCCCAAATCCCGATAAAACCTCTTTAGGTCTAGGGAAACCAAAAGCCCTGGCAACAGCGGACCCCACACCGTCGCTTCCTATAATCAATCTCCCAGTAAAATTCGATTTTGTACCGCTTTTTCTCACCTCAATGAGAATTTTTCCTTCCTTTCTTTTTATATTGGTAACCTTTGAACCCAAATATAAATCACAGCCGGAATTAACTGCACCTTCCACTGTTACTCTGTCGAATTCCGCCCTGTCTATCACCCATGCCCTTGGTTTGTCTCCTTTTATTGTTATGGTTCTATTGGAAGGTGAATGAACCTTCGCCCCTTTTATCTCGTTTATTACACCGTTTTTGGAACCCAATATTTCGAAAATCCTGTTGGAGACAATACCAGCACATTGAACGGGTCTTCCGATTTCGTGGTGCTCTTCAAATAGCCCCACATCAAATCCCTGTTTAGAAAGCAATGAGGCAACATGACCTCCTGAGGGACCTGCACCAACTATGATTATATCATAAGATTTCATGGTTGTGAAGATAAATGAATTAAGCGTATTTTAGGGTATGGGTGGACACGCATTATCAATTGCAAATTTATCAGAAATAAACATAAATAGGATGAACGATACGGTATCGAATAACACCGTGAAGTTGTAAGGATGCAGAACAAAAATTAATATAGTTAGTGCACACTAAAAAAGTGGTTGATATGGAAGGCATAGAGGATACTTCTCTGATCATTTTCGGGGTTATCGTAGTTCTGGGCCTTTTGATCCCAGAAATGTTCCGTAGGCTGCGCGTCACACCTGTACCGCTTTTTATCGTGGCCGGGATAGTAATCGGCCCTTACGGGTTAGACCACACTCGATCAATCAGGATATAATATAGTGGAGTAACAATGATCAAAAAGGATATATTGGGTCATTTTGTGCGAGGGGTCATTG
>CBDVCK010000283.1:0-4910 GCA_965372465.1 uncultured Thermoplasmata archaeon
AATAAAATATTTGAATGTATGGAACTCTTTTCGGGGGAGGAAATATCTCTAAAAAAGCATTTGTATTTTGAACTCTATATCCCTTTTTGGAGGAATGTAGAATGAAATTGATGAGCAATGATTTTGAGCATGAAAGTATGATACCATCCATATTTACCTGCGATGGTAAGGATATCTCCCCTCATCTGGCCTGGGAGGATGTGCCTGAGGGAACGAAGAGCTTTGCACTGATCGTGGACGATCCTGATGCACCAATGGGAACATGGGTTCACTGGCTTATGTGCAACATCTCTTTCGAAAAACGGGAGATCACGCAAAATTCGGTTCCATCTGGAGCGCTTCAGGTTAAAAACGACTTCGGCAAGGTTGATTACGGAGGCCCGTGTCCACCAAGCGGGGTGCACAGATACTTCTTCAAGCTATATGCTCTAGATGTGGAAGCCTTGGAAGGAATTTCCGAAAAGAACTTCTATCAAAAGGTCGAAGAGCATAAGATTGCAGAAGCGCACCTTTTGGGGAAATATTCGAGAAGGTGAAGCTTCACACCTTCAGTTTCCCGTCTTCCATTATCAACCTGTCATCTGCTAAAAGTGTGGGCTTCTTGATAATACCGTCAATATGGATTCCAGCCTTGCACTTCCCTCCAAAGGTGGAGTTATCACCCAAGGCCACATGGATTGTGCCCTTAACCTTTTCATCCTCCAGGACGTTGCCAATGATCTTGGCCTTCGGGTTCATACCGATGCCCACTTCTGCAATATTCCTTCCCTCCTTTCCCCTCCTCGAGACCTGCTTTGCAATCTCCTTTGTGCCCGAGATTCTCTTGGCGTAACCATCCTTGACATCTATTACTACAGGGTCTTCCAGAATCTCCCAGAATGCCCCGTCAATAACCAGTTTTCCGTTTGCCGTTCCTTCCTTGGGAGCAATGAAAATCTCCCCGGCTGGAAGATTTATGAACTCACCCTTCTTATGGCAAATTCCGGTATCCTTCAGCCATTTTCGTCCTGATACACTGACCTCAAGGTCGGTTCCTGCCTCAGTATACAGCTGGAGTAATTTTGAGCTTTCCAAAATCTTGGCAAGTCTTTTTATATCTTTTTGGACTTCCTTAAAATCTGCAGTCATGCCACCTGAGCCCATCATTTTTTTTATTATTCCCGGCATTGTTACGATCCTGGCCCCGGCCCTGTTTGCTCGTTTTCTGGCCTGTGTATGGGTAACCGAATACTGTGTAGGTGCTATTATCACATCCGCTCTTTTCATCATCTCGGCAATTGGTTTGGGGGGTTCCTCACCGTGCCTTGTTCTGGGTAGCATTTTTACTATGGAAACCTCGGCTTTCACTTCCTTTGCCACCTCAAACAGAGCCTCGCCAATGTCCTCCTTTTCAGTATCTGTGAGAATGAGCACATTTTCCCCTTTCTTCACACCCATACAGGTGATTATGGCGGTTCTTGCTCCATCGATTAGCGCCATTTCTATTCTCCATCTCCATTACATGAATTGTTTTTCTTCTTTTTATATGTTATCAATTTATTGGCTTCCATGATATTAAACATTTCCCCGACCCGCTCAAATACAGGCTCCACTTCGTCCCCGTATTTTTCTTTTAAGGCCAACCCTATTGCTCTTACGGTTGTCTTTCCGTCGCACATTCTCCACACATATGAACCGTACTTATCTAATTTTACATCATATGTTTGTTCTTTTTTTACCAGATCGATGAACTTCTGTCCCACTTTACCTCTGAATCTCGGAACCTTCACCAAAATGATTTCGTCATCTTCCCAGTTGTAGACTCTTACAGGTACCATATCGAGAATGTTCTTGGTTTCTTTTTTCCTCGCCATTTTATCCGAAATCCATTATTATTATATTCAGATGCGAATGAGATATTTAAATCATTATTATCCGGATTCTTGTATACTCTTCTGCCCGAACCACCACAGTAGGAATGCCAAAAACAAAAATATCAAGACACCGAGAATAACGATGGGCTCCCCCACTATGGCCAATGACATTCCTCTTACCACGAAAACCGCAAGGATTATACCCATGAGTGCTTCCCCGGCAATCAGGCCGGAGCTGAATAAAATACCCTTGTTGTGAATCTTCTCCTTTATTTTTTCAAGCCGCGATGACCTCTCTTTCTTGCTGGCAATCATGGACATTTCCTGCTTATATCTTGCATCAACAGCCCTGTCAACAGCAAGATGAACCATCCCGCCAAGCATGATTGGAAGTGTCAAAGAGAAGGGGAGATACAGGCCGATTGCAATAGGTAGTACAGGTCTATCCATTATTATCAACAACACTGCAAGCTCCATTCCAAAGAGAACCATGAGCCAATTCATATTGCCTCCGAATATACCCTCCACAATTCCCTTCATGGCCAGCGCCTGGGGCGCAGGGAGATTGTCACTGCCTATTACATAGGCCTCATGAAGCACCATCAGGGTTGGCGCGATTACAATGGCTGCAAAGATCACACCTATGAACATCGAGATCTGCAGGTATTTTGGTGTTGAGCCTAGGAGCTGCCCTGTTTTCAGGCTCTGGGTGACATCCCCTGCAATGGCGGCACTGCAGCATATCAGGGCTGCGACACCAATTGCAGTGGCCATGCCTATATCACCTCTTGCACCCAATGCAAACAGAACCAGTGACATGATAAGCAGTGTGGCAATTGTAACCCCCGAAATGGGATTGTTGGAACTTCCTATGATACCGGCCAGATAACCTGCAACGGTTGTGAAAAGAAAAGCTGCAACAAAACCTATGATCGCAGCAAAAAATGCCTGTATGAAACTATTGGAAAGGAAGTAATAAATAGCAAAAATAGGAATTATCAGCGCTCCTGCCGCCATGAGAGCCTGTTTAACAGGCAGTTCCTCCTCCGTTCTTGTTATTGCCTCGACCTCAACTATGGCATTCTTTGAAGGCCAGGCCTTTCTTATCCCGTTCCAAATCGCTGCTCGCATTGTCCATAATGTCCAGAAGCTGCCCACTATCATGGTTCCAACGCCGATAAAAATCAAATGGTCGAACCTGATCTGATTGAATGCAGCAACCATATCTGTATGTTGCAGTCCAGTTTCGGGATCAATTGGTATCCCGTTTACACCTATGATAAGTGGAGCTATGATAACCCATCCGATAATACCTCCCATGAGAATAAGGGACGCAATCCTTACTCCTACAATGTATCCTACACCAAGCAGAGCTACAGACAGATCTGAACCACCATAGAGTTTTGCCCTGCCTGCTGAAGCAACTCCCTCTACTTTATCCTTCCAAAGACCCAAGGAGTACTCCTGCCCTCTGACGATGAGGGAGGAGCCTATCTTAAAAAACGCACCTATTCCCAAAGCGCCGAAGACATAGCTGGCAGCCTTACCACCTTTTTCTGCTGCAATTATCACCTCTGCAGAGGCCACACCTTCGGGAAATGGCAGGTCCAAATCGATTATCAGGATTTTCCGAAGAAGCACTGTAAAAAGAACTCCCAGTATCCCTCCGACAAGAGCAATGGATGTTGTCATTACGTAATCGATGTTATCCCAGATTCCGATGATAACAAGAGCTGGTATCGTAAAGATCACTCCTGCGGCAAGAGATTCTCCAGTTGAAGCCATGGTCTTGGATAGTGTGACTTCCAGGACTGTACCTTTCAGACCCTTGAAAACAGCAGCAGAGATTACTGCTGCGGGAATGGCTGCCGAAACCGTCATACCCACTTTGAGGCCGAGATAGGCATTGGCTGCCGCCATTACTATGGATAAAATCACTCCGAGAGCGATGGCCCGAATCGTGATCTCAAGCATCTTGACCTCGGGTCTTACGTATGGCACAAAATCCTCGTCAACCAAATTAACTACCGCGAATGGGAAAGGAATAGGCGTTTATAAAAATAATCCACGATTTCAAGGGTATTGTTATCAAATCCCAAAATACAACCAATGCCTTGGCATGCTCGCTCCTTCACCCTTGGCTACCTCACCTACTATCTTGGCTTCGATTCTCCCCTTGAGTATCTTCATTATCCCTTTGGTCTCACTGGAATCGGCAATTATACAAAATCCCATGCCCATGTTGAAGGTCTGATACATCTCCCTGTCTTTTACATTTCCCAGTTTCTGGAGTTGCATAAATACCTCCTGGGGTTTCAAAGGTGATGTGATTTTAAATTCAACGTTCCGTTTAAGTCTCGGAAGGTTCCTAAGGCCGCCCCCTGTAATATGGGCCATACCTTTGACTTCGTGTTTATCCAGAATATCCATGACCTCTTTTACATAGATTCTTGTTGGCTTGAGCAGCTCCTCCCCGATCTTTATCTTCGTGCCCGGAAAATTATGATTGTATGTAAGCTTCTTTGCCCTAATAATCTTCCTTGCCAGGGTGAGGCCATTGGAATGAATACCTGAACTTCTAAGACCGATTATCTTATCACCGGGTTTGATTTTCTTTCCTGTGATAATCTCCTTCTTGTTTACATATCCAAGGCAGGTTCCCGCCAGATCAAAGCCCTTAACTATCTCAGGTAGAGTGGCTGTCTCACCTCCTATAATCGAGACATCTGCCAACTCTGCTCCCTTGGCCAGTCCCTTGCCAATCTCCTTTGCCATGTCTGAATCGTGTTTATCAACTGCAAAGTAATCCACAAAGGCAATTGGTTTGGCGCCTATGCATATCATGTCGTTTACATTCATGGCCATGCAGTCTATTCCTACAGTATCCCATTTTTTTAGGGCATTGGCAATCATAACTTTCGAGCCCACACCGTCGGTGCATAAGGAGAGTGCAAAATCTCCGAAATCGATAAGTCCTGTGAAATGACCTGGAAGATCAAGGGGTTTACCGAATCCCTTTCCTTTGGTTTTGATTTTAGAGGTTAGAGATTCGATTAC
>CBDVCK010000284.1:0-4829 GCA_965372465.1 uncultured Thermoplasmata archaeon
GACCGCAGTTCCTGCTCCTTTCTGTGGTGCTGGTATTTTTGGGCACCTGCATGGCTTGGTATGACGGTGCCTTTCATCTTGGTTATGCTCTATTGGTTTTTCTTGGACTGCTTCTTTGCCACATCAGCGCCAATGTGCTTAATGAACCTGATCTTTGAAAAGCCCCCATATTCCCTCAAATCATTCACTACCTTGTATTTGGCTACCAGCCATAATGGGTCGTACTTGCAGACATCTGGAAGTTTTATCTCAACGTCTTCCTTTTCAGCACTGATTTCAAAATCATCCTTTCTTCCGAAATCCAGTTCAAGAATAGTCAAAACCTTTTCCTCTCCCTCGGCTGCCTTGTCCTTTACCAAGTATTTGTATTTCAGTGTCTTTCCTGCAAGGGGGTTATTGTAATCCACCCTGACCCTTCTAGGTGAAACCATGGTCACAATCCCGGTTCTCTCTCTGCCGCTTTTGTCCTTAACAGTTATATCCTTACCCACCACAGGCTCCAGCTTTTGCCTTCTGATATCGTTCATCATGTGCCATTCAACCAGTTTCGGGTCTCTCTCTCCAAGTCCTTCCTCTGGTGGAATCTCGATTTCGTATTCCTTTCCAACCTCTGCCTCAAGCAGGGATTTGTAGAGGCCTGAAACCGCCTTTCCCTCATCAACAATAAGGGCCCTTGGTTGATATACTGTGTTCTCATCAGAAATCTCATGCTTTTCAGCAAGTTCTTTATTTGTGGTATCGAACAATGCATTATCCTCTGCAATCCATAGATCGTAATCATAATGTATGATGTCACCGCGCTGAATTTTCTTTTCTTCATCTGCCATTGTGCCACCGTCCATGATATAGATTAGGAGGGCATATGTTCCATTGTTTTAAAGGTTTTGGTGCGTTAATTTCCACAATAAAATAAATGACTTTGGAGGTATTTGTTATTGCTAAGAGAGCAAAATGCTCCAATATCCTCAATCATGGACATAATAAAAAAGCAAGATTTCATCTAAAATAGGTTTAATTTCAAATTCCTATGAAGCTATATTTTGTATTGGCGGTGGTGGATATCTGATAACCCTCAGCCATTACAACATTTGTATCGTACGCCCCCTGGGACATTAGAGTTTTATGCCATATCAATCGTTTCTCAAGAAGATTGTAGTAGTTCATTCCAACAACATTGGGTATGGCATCGCAGAACCAATCAATAGGGTGAGTAGAGTTGGATTTCAATGGTAATCCTAAAGTGTCATAACCCATATCATAGTTTTCAGTCCATACGCCTATGCTATATGTACCATTGAATCCAATATGGAAGGTTGGTTCACTCACGGCAACGACCATGTAGTAGCATTGTGCCATTGTGTCGAACATTCCAAGCGTGAGCGCATTTTTATCGATAAAGCTCGTATCATTCGGATCATAGTAATTTGTCTCCCACCAATGCATTAGGCTTAGATTATTCAATCCCTCTCTTGTGCTTGATTTGTAGACGATATAATGATCTGCCCCAGGCACTGAATCCCAGGTTAGCTTGACATCAACACCGTTTACAACATGTAATTCAAAGTTTTTTGGTGGGGGAAGCTCACCCTCTCTGTATCTGATATGCGCTCCTGGTCTACCGACAAAAGTAAAATTGTTATTAGATGGTGCTGTTGCATTTATACATATCTCATAGCCCTCTCCCACATCCACATTTGAATCTCTTAAGCTTCCATCACCCAAATCATGCTGCTGCCATGTGTGCGAGATGCTGTCCATCCATCTTATGTAATCACAATTTGGGATATTGCTTGTGTACCAGTCTGTCGTCTTATTTTCAAAGGGCTCCAAAGGGAGGGAAAATGTGCTTACCCCTGGAGCGAAGAATTTCGTCCATTTACCAACGGTGTTGCTAGTCAGGCTTTTTGCACCGATCTGGTTTACCGCCCTAATAATAAAATATTCCTGTTTCTCAGGATAGGTGGCCAACGCTGCGCCTGTTATGTTCCAGGTGGTTCGCAATGGAATAGGAGCGCCCTCGCCAACCTCGAAATTCACAGAGGTGTCAATCCATACCTCCGAGAAATCAAAACTCGTCTGTGTTGGTGCCCTATAGATATGATAGTGATCCACTCCTTGTCCTGGCTCGGGAGGATTCCAATATAGCTGAACGGCATCTCCAACTACCCTTTCAAAAAGCTTGGGTGGTGAAGGTGGGCCGAGCTTTACAGTCACATTTACCCTTGGAAAGAGCTTTGTAACCTCCTGATCCTTCCAATTGACATACCTAACTCTAGAATCGGGCACATAATTGGTTGAGATATTTTCACCGACATTGTTAGAAACAACATCAAACGAATAGGTGAGCGTTTCACCTACTGAAATCTCCTCTACATCCCACTCGAGGATCGTGTGGCCTGTTGAATTCACAGTAATATTCGTGGGGTATACGGTGAAGCTTCCGGGAACGAAATCTATCCCCGGAGGCAATACATCCCTCACCAGATAGACATCATCACCTAGAATCATGTCTTTTCCTGCGATATCGATTATGGTCTCATTTGCGATCTCTTGATAAATCGCCTCCAAAGCCCCAGGAATATTGGTCCAATAGAGCTTACCACCAGTAATCTCGGGGATCTCTTGGAAATATTTATACTCCTCCGTAGACATCCAATCACCGTAAGGTGGATTTTGCCATCCAAGTGCAATAAGATATATCACTATGTCGTTATCTTTCGCTCTATATGCCTCATCATAGGCAGCCGTAACATCACTCGCTGGAACATAACCATCTGTCAAAAGGATGATGACCTGGAAATGGGTTGGATCGCCATTATTAATAAGCTCGTCATTTGCAGCCTCCAGCGCAGGTGCCATGTATGTATTCCCATCGGTTCCTTCTTCCTCGAAATTGTTGATACTATCGATATCTGCCTTAATCATATCGTAATCTGTACTAAGACCGTGAAGTAAAGTTGTAAAACAATCGAAGTCAATGACGGCACCACTATCAGGGTCAGACATCAGATCAACATAGGACTTAGCAGCATCTTTACGCAATCCGTATGGATCAGTCTGAGACATACTTCCGGAGCTATCCATGCAGAATATTACATCCTGGGGGATAATCTCGGTTATTGGCAGCCCGGAACCTTTAACCTCAAGCGTGATCGTCGTCGCTTGCGGAAACATGCCTGTACCGTTCAGCCAGATCTCGTCCGGGCTCGCTGATTTGTTCATGTCAATATGGGGATAAGTATCAGTTCGGATGACTGCTGTGTCAAAACCATTAGGATTCTTGGATGATCGCGCAGTGATTGTGATTTCATCAAAATCACCCGGATTATTCGAAGGGATCGTTACCTTTACTTTGATGGTCATTACTCCATTTGAGGCAAGGAGCCCTGTGTCTATGATGGTATCGTCATCAGGTAGACTGGCAATGAGGAGTGTGGAATTGTCGTCTTTATATAGTGCAACCGTCCATCCTGCACCAGGGGCCGTAATGATCAAATCGATATAATCTGCGACAGTCTGATGGTTGACAATAGTTAGATCATACACAACGATCCAGCCTAGATCCCCCACGCCACTCCGATCCGCTTCTATGGAAACAATAGACATGGTTGGTATTCTATCGAATTGCCATCCTGCGGCAATAGAGGTAGGATTATCATAACCCATCAAGCCGTGCATCTTTCCATCAAGCTTTACGCCATAGCCATCAGGTACCCTTGACATTGACATACCTTGCTCGTGTGCAGAGCTCCAACCTACCTCATCCACAAATTGCCCGCTTGAGTCATATAGATACACGTTATCTCCGTTTATATCCAGACTGGCTAATAAGGATGGAAACATGCTCACGTTTATCACGTAAAAGGGGTTGTCTAGGTTGAGTACCGTGCTTATTGTGTTGTACGGAGCAGGAGGAGGCATGGTAAATACATTATCACCAACCACAATCGTCCATCCATTGACATCAACATCAGGATCACTGATCTCTCCTACATATCTCAGCTCGATAAATCCATCCTGTGTTCCATTGGGATTATAGAGAACCTCGTTAAGCACAACATATTTGAAAGTAACTTCACCCGGGCCGTCATTTTGAGAACCGATAGTAGGTGTAGCATCCCTTGCCCATTCATCGGTATATTCGCTCCCATCCCAGTATCTTGCTACGCTTTCATCAGATACAGGATCAGGTACAGTGCCCTTTTGACCGTATGATATCCTGTTATTTATCAGCATTTCAGGAACCGAGGTGTTAACAATGTATATTGTCTCGCCTTGACTATCAAGGCTTCCGCCACCAGCAATCTCATAGTAAGCATATTCACCGGGTGCAACTATCCCCGAACCTACCCAACCACCGGGAGGTAGCCATGAGCTACCACCGTCTAATGTGATACTGTAATCACTAAGATCCGCCGTAGCCAGGCCTGCATTGTAGACCTCGATGTATTCAGTACCCCCGGTACCATCATCAATGAACTCTGTGATGAGCAATTCAGGCTTGGCTTTTGCGGCCCTGACCGTGACATCATCTACATACCAACCTGCATATACACCCTCATCAAATTTGTTTCCTGTAATATCTTCAAAAAGACGCCAACCAAACCTCACATACGGCTGACCAGCTACAAAAGAGGTCATATCGATGTTTTCGTACTCCCAGTAAAGAAAATAGTGTGTAAATTCTATCCCTGTGAAAAGTACATCTGTTGCAGGATCTATCGGGTCTGGAGCAAATGTATACACAATCTGCCCTACATCACCCTCGGGTATCCATTGAAAGATCCAAAGATGATAAAACGATAATGTAATGTCATCTCATCCTGTAA
>CBDVCK010000285.1:0-4819 GCA_965372465.1 uncultured Thermoplasmata archaeon
TTTAATCTCAGGTTGAATTCCAACTCATAGTGAACATTAACTGTTAAATCTAGCAAATCGCCATAGCCATTTGGTAATTGGAATTCTGTGATTACATTATGTCCCATTGATCTCAACAGGTGAAACAAGGCGGCTTTGGTCATGAAATGCTTTCTGCTTTCTTTGCAGAACATTCTTAGAATGTTGACTTCTGGGTTTGAGTGATTGTGATTCAATAAATCATCTCCTGTAGCATTGTTTCTAAAACAGGTTTGCATCCAATACAATCGGGATATGGGCAATATGCGGAGCCTGTAACTAGACATAACGCATGAGCAATAGCTCTATTGCATTCTCCAATAATCGTTGAGTAGCCTCAGGTACTTCCTGTCTGACCCCTGAGCAGTCAAATAATGCGTTCGTAGACATTTTCGTCACCAGCTGAGCTTGGACGAAAATGTCGGTTCTCAGAGGACCGAGCTGAGGCTATGGATAGGAGCAATAAGAAAGGGAACAAAAGCTGAAAGTGTGAGGGGAGGTCGCAGACCAAAAGACTTAAAATGAGTGTTGAGGTTGGTTCTTCCGAAACCAATTTTTAAGGCTTTTCTGAGGATTTGAATGAAATCAAAAGAACGGTACAGTCGGGTTTCAAAGGGCGGCTGTGCCTATTGGCTGAGCCCTTTGCTGATTGATGGGGCACTCAAGGACTATCCCTACTTAGAATTATATGGATTGCCACGCCCGCCCAGAGCCGACGGGGCTCTGGGTCGCACTTGCGGAATTGATTACGACTCCCAGCAATCTTTTACTCTGAGTAATCAAGGGGTGCGAGTGCGAGGTCATTTTGAATATTTAATCAACCAACACAAAATGACCCAAGGCAAGCGAGCCAAACGGTGGCGAGCGGTGGCGTATTCCATATAGCCTATTGGAGATGGCCAGACAATTTACTAGATTTCTGACGAACCCTATCTTACCTACCACTGGGATTTCGATGATGGCTCAATATCCGATTTAAGGAATCCTATACATTATTACACTGGAGACGGAACATATACAGTCACATTGACAGTTACTGATGATGATGGCGATGTAGGTCAGGATACTGCAATAATCGAGGTCTTCATCGATTCGGATGGAGATGGAATGCCTGACTCCTGGGAGATGGCAAACGGCCTGGACCCATACGATCCAACCGGGGATAACGGTGCCTTTGGAGACCCTGATCGTGAGGAATTCTACAACATCTACGAGTTCTGGGCAGATACTAATCCCCACGATCGTGATACAGATCACGACAGTTACGACAGCTGGTGGGAGGGCATTAACTACTGGAACTTCGAGGACGGACCCGAGGTTTGGTACTGGATGGACCATGATTACACATTACAGGAGGCAGGACAGAGGGCTAACACCTTGGACACAGATTCTGATGATATACCTGACGGCTGGGAAGAATGGTGGGGTGCTGGAAGGCATTCCGGCTCTCCAATAGACCCAGATAACGATTTTGGGCATGCAGGACATAACGGCGATCCAGATTTAGACGGTATGATAAATTACAACGAGTATCGATATGACTGTAATCCACTAGATCCAGATACAGACGATGATCTTCTTCCAGATGGTGTTGAGGACAAGAATGAAAATGGACAGTATGACCATTATCCAGGGGTAGACTATAATGGTGGAAGCGAAACTGATGCTCATGATCCAGACACAGATGAAGATGGACTGCTGGATGGACAGGAGGATGCGAACCGCAATGGATCCAAGGAGTTTAATGAGCCAGATCCCACAATTCCTGACACGGATGGAGATGGAATACTTGATGGAAACCATAACCGACTCCTTATTTTACGTGTGAAAGAAATAGTAAACAATTATGGTGGCCAAAAGAATATTTACTTAATGATCAACGACACAGGACCTCTTCCATTCCATGGTTGGAAGGTTCCAGGTAGTGACTATTGGGAGATCGAAACAGGATCTAATACATTCACACCTTATGAAAATATATCTGTCGCTTTCTATTTCAATAAACTCAAGATCGAAGTTTTTGAAGAAGGGATGGGGTTCATTGGTAGTTTTGAAATAAGTAAGACTGGACAGGATATTTATATTACCGAAACAGTTGGTAATTTCATTTTTAACCTCAGATGTGAGGTTGATAATTATGCATTCTCAGACCCATGGGCCCCTCTCTCTGATGCAGACGGAGACGGCATTGATGATTATTCTGAGGCGATATATTACTCTGGAAGATGCGCAGATTTCAGAGTTAACAACAGTGATGGGGATGATGAGCATAGAGATTTACATGGTGGCAGCACAATTTACAATAACCTAGTGGACCCCGACAGCGACAACGATGGAATTTTAGATGGAAACGAGGTATTGACCACCTATCAAACAGATCCCCTGAGAGAGGATTCTGACATGGATGGACTCATGGATATATGGGAGATAGCTAACCTGATTTCAGGGAGGCCTACTAACCCTGATGGCGATCCTTATCATAATGCCATTGATGCCGACAGTGACGATGATGGGCTTAGAGACAGACCTGAATATGATTACTGGGTTGGTAGGACCGATGGGATTTCTTGGGATGATGATTCAGATAGTGATGGGTATATCAATATCCTTGATCAGGATTCAGATAACGATACCCTTTCTGATGGAGTTGAGATTACCGAATACGATATCAGTGTCACAATCGCTTTATTAACAACAATAAGGACGGTGTCATCTGATCCAACAATTGCTGATACAGATAGCGATGGTTATGGTGATCCTGAGGAGCGTAATATTGGTGAAGATGGCTTTATAACAGATCCAACAGACCCTGACACAGATGATGATGGATTATTGGACAGCGGAGAACAATATATAACGTCGTTTGAAACAGAAACACGATATGCTATTCCTGACCATAAAAATAGCAATGCTGGAAAAGTGGACATTGAACTTTCTAATGTAAAATCAAATGCCCCAGATTCAAGGATTTATCATGTTGAAGCTAGAGTAGGTATAAATCACTCATGTATTAGTGATTTGAAATTGACCCTTGATAATGGAGTGAGAAGTATAGTTATTAGGAACTTTCTTGGAGGTGACAATTTTGTTCACGAGGATTACGATTTAATCGCCAAAGGATTCCCAACCTCTGACCTAACCACCGAGAGAACTTGGTATTTGAAAGTAGAGGACCATTGGGATGATGATGTCGGTTATATCGAATCCTTTGAAATCCATATTTATGCCAGAACAAATCCAAAGGATGATGATTATGATGGTGATGGTCTAAACGACAGCGAAGAGGTCTCGCGTGGTACTCATGGCTGGTTAACAGAGCCTTATGTCGCAGATACAGATGGAGATACATTAACAGATGGTGATGAGGTACTTGGAACTACAAAGGGTGTTCCCACAAATCCCGCTAATCCCGACAGCGATGCGGATGGATATAATGATAATGTGGATAGGTATCCACTACACAATGTAGGGGTGAAGGTTATTTTATCTTATATGATAATCGACTCGAGAAGGGATGATTCAGATAATCAGCCTGTTGAACCACAGGCTGTTGTGACAATTGATGACAAGACATTTTCAACACCTACAGGTAGCGGGATATATTTTTCGATGAACTATCATTATACTGTCGATATCCTTGATGATGCAACTACCGCAAGTATCACAGTAGAGGCCTGGGAAGATGATGGTGAATATGATGATGACAAATTAGATGTGAAACCCGGCACAGGAAGTGAGTATACTTTTACTTATACCTTAGGTTCTATTGGTAACTCACAGTCGATTACTACAAGTGGTGATGATAGTGATGATAAGGATGCTACAATCTCCTTTACCGTCGAAACTGTGGCATTGAACAGAGTGAATACAATTCTAATAAATTCTACAGATGTAGGACTCTATGTTACACCAAATAGCGAATTGAGGTATACTGGGGAACAAAGGTTTTTCATTTGTTATATCGATGTTACGTCATCCCCATCTGGACCCTTCGTATCTGGCATGAATGTCATAATTGTTCCAAGAACTACCTACGTAGATTCCCTCTTCAACCAAAGTATTTTGGACGATACCCTACCTTCCGATTTCGATGGATTACAGGTTACGGGATTCGATGAAGATGAAGATACTACATTGGGCGCGATAGCTGGAACAGTATTCGGAGAACTGACTGGTACACAAGCTTCTATGTTCTTGGATTATCTCATATATTATGATACAGCTAAAACCCAAAGAAGCGCTTATTATCATGATGTAACTGAGCAACTATCCACCTTGGGGTTATCAAATGAGGTATTTGAATATATTCCATTTACTATCGACAATTCCCCGACATACGACATGCCAAATCCCGATGACGAGCCTGAATGGTGGGAAGATATTTGGAATGCAATTACCGGAACTATTGAGGCGATAAAAGATTTTGTCCATAACGGTCTGGTTGCATTTTATAATTTCCTGGAAAACGTAGGAGAACTTTTAGAAGATATTGGCCAGGCTATATTGAATTTCCTAAGTGATCCCGCGGGGGCTATTCAGGCGGCATTGGAGTTTATTATTGATGTCCTTAATGCAATAAAAAGATGGGTTCTTGATACTCTAGAATCGATGTTACATTCCATAATTCAAGGAATTGTTAATATTGAAAATGGCGCAGAATTATTTTCTGCTAATAATTTATTAATGGGTTTATATGACGATGTAATAAACGATGAACCTATTTGGGATATCGTAGGTACAATTTTCTTATCTATGTTTTCATTAGATAGCCTAGAGTTGATAGTGAAAGTAGCCTCTATTG
>CBDVCK010000286.1:0-4819 GCA_965372465.1 uncultured Thermoplasmata archaeon
ATCCTTCCCAGCCCCTTTTCATCTATTTCATTTCTTATTCCGCAAACATCGGTTGTAATTATAGCCTTTCCACATGCCATGTATTCATAAAGTTTGATTGCAGAGAAGCTGTACTTAACGTTCCTTTCTATCCCACTGAAGGGCGCAAGACATATTTCAAATGAGTTTATGTATTTTGGAACATCTTCATAAGGCACAAAGCCGGTAAAGATGATTTTATCCGAAATCCCCAATTCAGCTGCCGATTTCTCCAATTCAGACCTTAATAATCCATCACCAACTATCACGAATCTTACCTCTGGAATCCTTTTTAATACATTCGGTGCGATCTTGATTATCTGCTCAACACCTTGCCAGGGTGCAAGATTTCCTATAAAACCTATGTACCGCAGTTTTTTCTCCAATCCGAGCTCCTCTTTACAATTATTGCTGTCCATTGTTTTGAACAAGTCGATATTGGCCCCATTGAAAATTACCTCTATTTTTTCCTGTGGAATGCCATATTCCTCTGAAAGACCCTTTTTCAAGCCATATGAAACAACAACCACTTTTCCTGACGATTTGAAAAAATGGCGCCAAATCCTCCTTCTCAACCCTTTTGGAATGATACCTGACTTTCCGTTGATATTCTGCAATTCCTTTTCCTTGTCCCGCAGGCCGTTTATCTCAACTGCAAATGGAAGCTTTATCATCTTATTAAGGGCATATCCGATTTTTGGCGTGAATCTGCGTTCGTAGGTTACCTCACAGCCCTGACTTTTTGCTATCTTTTTGCAGAAGAAAACTGTGGATAAATTTCGAAATAGGCCCCTGGACTTGTTAAAATACAAGTGTAGATTGGTATGGTTTTCAAGGGATGATAACTGATCTGGGCTTCCTTCAACTTGAGGTGCAATTAAGCTCACTTCATTGCCTATTTTTGCCAGGGATGACGCCAATTCGCGGACATGCACTGCATCCCCGGTTTTACTTTTGATGTTCACGTCCAGGGCAAGAAACAGTATTTTCATTTATATCTATTCCATCATAATCCTTCCAATATTTATAACTTCAGAAGTGATTTACGATGTTGAATCTCAGGAGCCTGAGATATCTAATCATAACCCCAGGAATACATTATAAGATACATGTGATATTTATATGGATGCCAGGTCATATTCTCCTGGAGATATAATTTTGCGTCTTCAGTGATTACCGCCTCCCAATTCCAGCGGTCCATATCCACCAGGACCCAGCCATTATCGTGTGTTCTTGTCATATTCTCCAAATCTGCTCGGGTATGAAGATAGGGTCTGTCATAGATTGTGATATTTTTATGGGCATATTCCGGGTAATCCGGTCTAAGGCCGTAATCGTCCGATTCCAGGAAAAAGTACGGGATAATCCCTACCGAGGTAACTAGCACGGTGTCGTTCTTTGAATTGATAAGAACATATTCGCAGGCTTCCCTCCAGTAAGGGGACGCGATTTTTCCACGCTGGGTGGCTAGTAATGCATAGGAGAAACCGGCAAAGATAAGGAAAAGGGATAGAACAATAACGAAAAATCTGGGTTTGAAATGATTTGGAACTTTTAATTGCTCCAAAATCTTTAACTGATTCATCATCTCATAGATCCCATACGCGCTTAAAATGATAAATAAGGGTATTAAATGAATTAGGTACTTCGCGGTCAACCAATCGGAGTGGAAAAATAATACTTGAAAAAGCAATGGGATTAATAAAGAGGCGATAATGAAAGTTAGGTTCTTCTTTCTGTTATAAAGGAATGTAACTATGCCAAGTGTAGCAAAGCAAAATTCAATGGGAAAATTTTGTAGAATATATACCCCGTAAACTTTAATAGCCGATAGACTTGCTTTCAAATCGAAATGCAAAACTGAGATGGTCGGAATGATTTCATGACCGTGATCTGTTGAGTTTACCACTAAAAAGCCAACAACACCCAATACTATAACAAGAAATAAGAATATGGAATATTTGTTGATGTATCTTTGGAGGCCATGAGTCCCTTTATATTCATTGAAACCCATTATAATGGCATATCCCATAAGTCCAAGGAAAATCATTGCGGAACCCTGGTGACATAGGAATGAAATCAATATTGCTGCAAATGAAATGAGAAGAAATAGCGGTTTGATGTTTTCAAGTTTAATCCTCTCTTTGAAAATATGGATGGTTTTACCTTCTTTTGCTTCAAATCCCATATAGAAAAAATATAGGGATAACAGATAAAAAAATTGAAAGAAAGCGTACATTCTGGCCTCTCTGCTCAAATCTATTGCAAGAACATTGATGGACAGCAAAAACGCGGCAATTAAACCCACCTTCCAATTCACCAGTGCCTTTCCGAAGAAGTAAATCAATATTATGGACATTGTACCGATTATCACGCTGGGCAGTCTAGCGACGAAAACACTGACCCCGAAAAATTGAAAAAATATGGCCATGGTTGATGTGGGAAATACTGACCGCCAATACTCACCACCACCAGGCGGAATAGGGGGATAACCTGTTTCATAGATGTCAATCGCAACCATCGTCGATATTCCTTCGTCAGTTAAGAAAGGCCTTGAGGAGAGGTCGTAGAGTCGTAATACACCTCCGAGAATGATTAGTATTATCAGCAAAAGTCTTATACACATCTTTTTCTTGTTTATAGGGAATAAAGAAAAGCTAATGATTAAAGCTCTTATTTTATTAAGGGTTTTTGAAATTATTTGAATCCCCGCAGCCATTTTATTCACCAAATATCAATTCAATGTTTTCATTCGTGTAATTATCTCTTCCCTTTTTAAATTTCCTACAGTAGAATCGCTTTATTAAAAAGCTATTAAATGGCAATATGAAGCTTTTTTTGGGGTTATTCTTAAGATTGTAAATCATGATTTTCTCCAAATTCTTATCCATCATTAATTGGGATCATCTTTTCATGGTAAGTTTCAAATTCATTGCCCCCCCTATTAACGTGGATATTATTTTCAAGGAATAGATAAGTACCAAAAGGGAAGCTGTTTCAGTGGCAGAAATTTCAATCTGGGATAGAAAATACCAATATGAGACCTCGCGGACTCCAAACCCACCGATTGTAATGGGCAATAGTATCAATAATCCAATTATTGGAAAAATCAGAATCAGGTATTGAAAAGGTATAGGTAAATCCAACGCTAATGCTAAAAGATATATGGCTACAACGCCTGCTAAATGAAACAATAACGATAAACCTATTGCCATTAATATTTTCGATTTCTTTGTTTTATAAAAATGGATTGCTTCATAAAGTCTGGTTGCTTTATCCTCCAATTTGACGAACCTGAAAAGTTTAAATAGTGGCCTGAAAACAAATGAAATTCTTTTAATTATATTTCTGTTTAAAAGTAAAAGAAAAGAAGTAAATCCAAAAAATATAACGATAATAAGAATAAATAGGAGATTCGTATCAATATATGAATGAGCAAATATCAATGCAAATGTGACGAAAATACATAATGCTACGATGCCAGTTACCCTATCCATAAAAACTGTAGCAATTGATTTTATCTTACTTTCGCTATATTTAGAAAGCGCATAAATCCGGACTACATCCCCTCCCAAATAACTCGGCATAAAAAAATAAAAAAATACACCAGCAAAATAAAACGATAAAACTTTTGAAAATGGGACCTTGATTTCATGTGCCGATACTAACACTTTCCATCTAATGGAACATATGATTAATCCTCCTAAATAAATCAATAATGCTCCTATATATAAAGTTAAATTAGTAGAAGATAGTGTTTCAAGCATCTCGTTGAAATCGATTTTGAAAAGAATGAAAACTAGAAGTGAAATGGTGATGAATGCCACAAAAATCTTTAAAATGTTTTTTTTATGTTTAATTTTCATCATTTGACCCACCAATTATATTTAAAAAACCCCCATCTTATGGTAATCGATCAGTTCATTTTGAAGTCGGGTCCATTTATTTGTAAATTTTTTATCAGGTTGTAATGGTAGTCTTACTTTATTTAAATAATTCTCAGCATTTTTTACATATTTTTGATCTATCTTTTGATCTAATGCGAGGTATAACATTAATACAGCCATTTTGCAGTTTATACCTATATTTCCTTTTGGAAAAGTTGGTATTACACCTTGTTTCCAAAGAATTTGCCTAGATTTTATGGATTTTAATATTTTATAAATGCTTAGCTCTTCGAATTTCTTTCTCTTTTCAAAAATTGGATATTGGATGATATTATCTAAATTATTTTTTCTAAGTATAAATTCTTTAAATAGGGTTAACAGGGCCTTTTTACCTCTTTGCCATAATGTAAACGCATCATTAATGTACAATTCATCTTGATTTTTATACTTAAAATTATATGCCCTTTCTAAATCCGATAAAAATTCTTGATTTTCTAATTTTAAATTGACATTTGGCATTAGTTTTCTTATTTTATTAATCCTTGATATAATTGAAGGATGATATGAGCCAAAATTAATGGTAATTAAATCCGCACATGTAAAGATAGTTTTCGATGCCTCATGACTTATTTTCTCCAAATCACCATTATTTTGTGATTGTAATATTTGTGGTGAAAGTTCCTCGATTGATAGTAGTGCTCTATTAAAAAATAGAAAAACGATATCTTTCTCCCCAATATCAGTTTGTTTAATAATTGGAAAATGTT
Source organism: uncultured Thermoplasmata archaeon (assembly GCA_965372465.1). Taxonomy (GTDB): domain Archaea; phylum Thermoplasmatota; class Thermoplasmata. The sequence continues at coordinate 4,673 of CBDVCK010000286.1, forward strand.
TGCGAACGTCAATACCATAAATAACTCTTCCAGTATATTTTATATCATATGTATGTGTGTCTCTTGGAAAGAATTTTAATTTAATAAGAGATTTTATTTTTTTCAATTAAGAGTTAAATGCAACAATTGAAATAGTAATATCAATAT
>CBDVCK010000287.1:0-4781 GCA_965372465.1 uncultured Thermoplasmata archaeon
GACAATATCTACACCAAGAGAGCCAGCAGATCTGATTACCACAAAAGGTTTATCAACGGTCTTGAAATAGTTCTCTTTTTCTATTGCAGAGCATGTTTTTGTAACGGTTTCCAGGGTTTCGACATCACCTTGAAAGATCCTTTTAAGTTCCCTTTCGTAAGACTTTGACTTTCTCACCCTTCGCATACTTTTATTACCGGATCTATTGAAGGAACTCGACATGGTTCCCATATTGATTTTACCTTGTATAAGAGTTCTCATTGAATCTCCTATAATCTATCTTGATGCTCAGACAGGAAATTATTTATCCTCTTACATATTACGCTCTCGACGGTGAGGAAAATGCCATACTGTCCAAATTGTAGAATTCAAGTAGCGGGAAATATATGCACGAATTGTGGACGCGCCCTAGTTGCAGCACCACCCCCGCCTCCTCCACAATCCCCGACCCAGCCACAACCAGCCCAGGCACCTCAACAACCCTACCAACAACAGCAGTATCAACAACAACCAGCGCAAGCACCTCAACAACCATACCAACAACCTGCCCAAGCACCCCAACAACCATACCAGCAACAGCAATACCCGCAACCTGCCCAAGCACCTCAGCAACCCTACCAACAACAGCAGTACCAGCAGCCGCAAACCCCGGCAAAGAAATCTAAAAAAGGCCCAATCGTTGCCGTTGTGTTGGTAATCGTAATTTTGCTTGCAGCTGTAATGGCTTACCTATTCGTATTAAGTCCTGGGGATGAGGACGAAGGACTCCCTGATCATGTAACTTACAATCAACTTTTAAATGACATAGAAGTCTCACTCAGTGAAGGGACTATGAACTTCAAGTCTTTTGATTCTGGCGATGAGATATATGTAAAAGGAACAATTGAGAGTTTAGATTTAACAGAGGTACCCTCCCCAAGCTACAGTACGTTGGATCCTGGAACATATACCGTCATCTACTTTGAGAATACAAGAAATAACCTCCTTGGAGATATATACAACGGGTTCGCAATAAAGGGAGATTATCGATCCAACTATACAGTAGGGGAAGAGGCCGAGATTACCTTACATATCACTGAGATTACTATTTCTGACACGGGAAGCTCGGAATTTGTGCAAGAGTGGCAGGACGCAGCATTTGCCTCAATTTATGTGGTGCCGTATATAATATCCTTGGAGTTCACTGAGGTCACACCAGGCACCGGTAACTACACGGGGAGCTTAACCTCTGGCAGCGAGGTTGTTCCACTGGATAATCTGGATATTGAGATATACGATTTCAGTGCAACCAGTTACGGATACGACGACGGGGATTTATCCGACGATTCTCCCGAGGTAATAAATACCTATTCCAGTAATTTCGTTTTAGAGTATACCGACGTAAACGGCAATGGCCAAATGGACACATCAGACACCATAAATGTTTACAATGCAGGACCCGGAGATTATATCGAGATATCCTACGACTGGGATACTCTTACCACCTACACCTTCACATAAACAGTGGAGGTCATTCTTTCTTTATTTTAGAAATCCTTTACCTATAATGTAAATCTCGCTGCTTTGTTTTCTCGAAGCCTTTGGTGAGTGTGCTTTCGTGAAATTAAACGATGATTTAACTTTCTTTAGATAATCATTGAAAAGGTCGCCCTGGAACACCTTGACAATGAAATTACCACCCTCTTTCAGCAATTTTTGTGCAACATCCAGGGCGAATTCCGAAAGATCAACAGATTTTGCATGATCCATGGAATAGTGACCTGTTATATTCGGGGACATATCAGATATTACGACATCTGCCTGGGTAACAATCGATACTATCTTTTCAAGAGTTTCCGATTTTGTCATATCCCCTCTGATTATGGTCACACCCTCGATAGGTTCTATTCTTTGAACATCCACACCCACAACCGTACCTTGTGGACCCACAATCTCGTGTGCAATCTGCAACCAGCCTCCGGGTGCAGCCCCCAGGTCAATTACAGTATCTCCCTGGGAAATGATATTATATCTATCGTTGATTTGCCTTAACTTATAGGCCGAGCGTGAGCGATACCCTTCCGATTTAGCTTTTTTATAATAACCATCATGTTTTCTCTCGCTAACCCATCGTTTTGTCATGATTTATCCTCATTTTTGAGTTTCGGATTTCAAAGGGATTCCCAAATGGGAGATTAATTTCTTTGCCCATTGTAATTTTCTTGCCTTGGTTTTTGTATCGCAGTTCATCTTGTCTGTGACATTCTCGAAATCGAATCCGATCAACTGAATTCTTTTTGCCCCGAAATGATGAGCCAAGAACACACATCTGTCCCCGTCCGTGAACCCACCGAAATTATACAAGGCTCCAAACGGTCTGCACTGAACCGTGCCAGCTACTTTACCATGGAATCTCGGGGTCCATTTCCGGACAGCCTCGATATTGTCCCCATGAGCGTGAATTGCAACAATTGCTCCCTTTTCATTGGCTTTTAGCTGATCTTTGATATTGCCGTCCAGATCCGTAACTATAATATCTGGAAGAAATCCCCTCCTCAATAAATCGGAAGTGGTACCGTCTGCGGCGATTATGACATTTTGGACGATATCCTGATTTAGCTCGTCTTGCAGGTTCCTACCCCCTCCAACCACGCATACCTCCTTTCCTTGAATAATCGCAGAAATCTCATCTTGTGAGGCTAGATTATTGCCGGCCAGAAGCTCTAAGAGAATAGCGGCAGAGCGCTCGTCCTCTTTCTTTGAAAAATTAAAATCGCTAAGAATCTGATTGTAAAATCCTTCCCACACCTTATAATCCATGTGAATCCTTCATTTATGCCAATCTAGAGTTTTAGGTTCCTTGATGCCGCTGTATGCGAAATATCCCAGTAATGCGAAGAAGAATCCAATGGCCCAGAAGATGAAAATGTCTGCTAAAACGCTTGATTTCGAGAATCCAAGTAGATACGAAGTAAGCATCAGAATCCCGTACATGAAAGAACCGAAGGATAAGATAGAGAACACCATTGGGAAGAAGACCCAGGGGAAATCACCCTCTTTTGTGTAGACCTGAAGTGCCCGTCCCATGCCAAGGAGAATAATTGCAAAAACTCCGGTCCAAAGAAGTATACTTGTGAGTATCAAAATCTGTTCAATTGTACCCTGAGACTTTCCTATTGCATCAAAGGCGGCTATAATCCCTGCAATAATAATTACCCCTGCAAGCATGACAAAAGGTATCGTAGAAATCGCAGTCTTTGCATCCCTGGACATTGCCCTAATGGGTTCATCCAGGTTGTAGGCTTTGATAATGATATAGAAGCCGAGGGTTAAAAACACCATTGCCAAGGATATATCTGGTATTGTAGGATCAACATCTCTAACAAAAATCAGATTATTGAAGATTTGGGTCAGCATATAGAATGTGGAGAACACAATTAGTGCCAAAGCGATGGGCAAAACGAACTTCCGCCTGACCTTCTCGTCCTGCATCGATCTTGCAATCATGTAGTAAAAACTTTCTATGTTCCTGCTCTGTTTTACGATAACCCTTTTAATTCCGTCGATATGGATTCTTGAAGCAAGAATTGGATAGATGAATTCATCCTCCGCACCATCGGAAACCAAAATTGCGCTCCCCGGTTCCACTTTGCTTAAAACATCATCCAGCTGTGCAGCGAGGGTCTGGTCGGATTTGATGCCCACATTTATATCACCGCATATCACTGCAACCTCTGCTTCAACACCGCTTTCGATGTATTTATCATAAATCGATATTCCCGAGAAAATCGAATTCGTATCGCTTTCTTCCGGATCCTTTAGCCCCATAGCCATAGCTGCTTTGAGGCAGTTTTCTCTGCCGATAACAGGTGTTGTTATACCAACTTTGTTGCCTAGGTCGTCATCCCGATCGACGACCAGGATTAAAAGTTTCATGCGATGACTTAGTATATATATACTCCTATATTTATTTTCCTCTGAGGATGCCTCTGAGGATTTTCACAATTTTACGAAAATTCGTGAATTAAGAAATTTACAAAAATGAATAATCCAGGGATCTTTCCCCCGAGATAAATTCCATGCATTCCTTGATTCCCTCTTGGGCGTCGGCGTTGCCAGGGTCGATTTCAAGCATTTTTTCGTAGCATTCGATTGCCTCTTCGTACTTCCCGTAACTTTCCAATGCAATTGCCTTGAGAAACCAGGCGTTTATAAAATCAGGGAGGATTTCGATGCCCTTGTTCGCATAATCCAAGGCCTCGTCCCATCTCCCCAACTCTGCCAGGGCCAGGCCTTTTCCAATCCACGCTTTCTGGTGGTTTGGCAGCAGGTAAAGCACCCTGTCGTAGGCAGTAATTGCCTCTTCGTACGAACCCATCCTCGAAAGTGATATCCCTTTTCCGTACCACAGCCCGGAATCATTTTCATCTACTTTTAGAGCCACCTCGAAGCATTTGATGGCCTCGTCAAATCTCTCGAGCTCGGCATGTATAGTGGCCTTGGCAGTCCAAGCTTCCTTGTTCTCGGGCTCCAATGCAATTGCTTTGTCGTACCATTCCAGGGCTTCATCGAAGTCTCCGAGGGCGTAGCGTTTTTCTCCGAGTTTCATGAAATCTTCTGGGGTTTTGGGCATGGTTTTACCACGAAAAGACCAATATCATGGGTATTAATTAGTTTTTTGGGGTGAATCTCATATTATAATCTATCCTCGATCTCCCTCCCACTCTTCCGTCTTCTTTGATCTATCCTGCCAAACAAACAAGTATTCTGTGGATACTTAAGGTTTTTGCGGGAATACCCCG
>CBDVCK010000288.1:0-4753 GCA_965372465.1 uncultured Thermoplasmata archaeon
CCATCGAATTGATTGAAAGCGAACCTTCTGATTAAACTCGTCTTTCCAACGGAACTTTCACCTATTAAACACAGCTTCAATTTGAACGGTTGGAAATCCGGCGTATTATCACTTCTCCTCGTATATTGCCAAACTCTTCCACGTAAAACATTTTTCTTTTTTTCTCTTAAAAGTTTGGTTTCCGATATTAAAATTGATAATGGTTTTTTTCAAAAAGGAAAAAATAAGCCAAATCAACCCAATTTGCAGCAAAACCATGGGGTTCAAGGTGCTTTTTGGTAGTAGTATAACTGCACAGAACTCTTTCCAATCATAAAACACCAGTCAGGGATATCCCCACAAATAATCGCACTCGAATATTTTACAAAGAAGATACTTGTTGTAGAGAAAAACGTTATTTACTTCCCGAAATGATAATCACAGTGAAAAACTTTAATATGTCTGTAGTAATTAAATCTCTTGGATTGATACCATGGGGATTCTCGACGACGCTAAAAAGCTGGGAAAGGATGCCGTTAAATTAGGTGTTAAAGTAGGAGAGAAAGGCGTTGATGCAACAAAAGAAGCCTTGAGAACCAAACACTGCTCCGAATGTAGGGAGTACACTCCGATCGATGACGTAAAAGGGAATTGTCCTCTCGCTGGCGAACGAATGGCTATGGCTGATGTCAATACCTGCCCCCAAAAAGCATATGTCCCGAGAGTATGAAGTGCAAATCATCCGCCAAAGAGTTCTGATAACGGTGGAGTCAAACAACAATAAATAGGAAAGGTGAAAATATGGTAAAAACATCTGATTTAATAACCAGCAACAATCAGCTTCAGCAACATTGGATAAGAAGGTTAGTTGCAGCGCTCATTGATTGGATTATCCTTGTGGTGATTACATGGCTCCTTTCTATTTTGTTATTTCCTATACTTTTTATATTTGCAGGGTTCGGTTTAATTGGTGGATTTTTTGCAGGTTTGATAGCGATTGCATACTTTACCTTTCTCGAAGGCACTAAGGGATCTTCAATAGGTAAACATCTTCTCAACCTCAAGGTCGTCCCAACATCAGGGAGAATGGATTTCACTAAGGCATTGATTCGTAACGTATCAAAGATTCATTGGCTTATCCTCCTCATAGATTGGTTCGCAGGTCTTTTCACTGATGGCGATCCTCGACAGAGATACTTGGATAGAATTGCAAACACTACGGTTGTAAGAACCGATATACAAGAGGTTTCCCCAGGTGTGTATCCACCCCGCCCAGGCCCAACACCTACCCATTATCCTTCACCCCATGTGACATCTCACCCTATATATCAACAGCCGCCTACAACTCAACCTTATCAACAATATCCTACCGCAGGCCAACCATCCCCTGCTCAGGAAACAACACCGCCTTCCGCAGTAGAGGAACACCCTTCTGCAGCAGTGCCAAAACCTGAGGAAAGGCTAGAGAGAAAGCCGAGCCTATAGTTGAGGTTACTAAGACCGATACAAGGGACGAACTTTTAAATATGGAAAAGGAAGACCTTAAGAAGATTGCAGGTAAGAGAGAGCTAGTAATGAGTGGGACAAAGTGGGATTTAATTTCTGAGAAACAGATTTTTAATACAGCTATTTATCGACAATCCCCTCCTTTTACTTTTGCACAGACGCAGAACTCGGAAATGACATTCAGTTATATATAGATATACCATTCCTAAGTCACGAACTTGTATCCTACTATTTATAGCTTATATCAGCTTATAGACCCCCGCCCTAAAGCACTAGAACTGTTAAAAAAATGTAGGGTGTTATCGTTAGCAAATAGAAGGCTCTAAATTTACAAAATCCGCCTATAGAGGGCAGAATGAATTTATTCTTCTTCTACATTAATATCTGGAACATACTAAAGAATAAAATAAATGATAATTATCAATTTTGATAAAATTATGGGTAAGGGAAATCCCGATTCCCAGCTCAGGAGGAAAAATTTTCGGGTCAGATAGCCGCGATTATGCGAGGAAGGGTTGAGCTGAGAATCAGGAAATATATGATTAGTTTCGTACTTTATATATATTTTGATAGACTTCGATAAAACCCTGTTAACAAGTTCCGCCCCTAATTTAATGTTTGGTGATCTTTCTTATCTCTATTTTTATAAACCTTACATTCCTTTAATGACTTCTCTCAATAGCGCAAAATAACATTTCTAATTGACTACTTATCAGTCAGACGTTTATGATAAAAAAAAGATGTGATGGAGTGTTCTATTCACTCCATTTCACTGGGAAGTCTTCCTTCCCTTGTTCACATGTACAGAGGGAATAATTCACTTTGCTACCTTCAAGTGTCTGGTGTGTTTTATTTATGTGGTCAAGGAATTCTTGGATGTTCTTGTCCTTGTTGCCCCATTTTGTACCCCATTCGTATGCAAAGTCGTATCTTCCGTAAATCGGTTTCCATCCGATTCTTTTCAAAGTCTCGGTAAGTTTTCCGGGCGTAACTCCTTCTGTGTTAAAGCTCACTTCCATATATGTTATATTTCCTTTCATTTTCTCATCTCCGTTTTTAGTTAGTTGCAGACTAACCCTCCACTGCAACTGTTGAATCACAACTCAATCTTCAATTATAATACTATGCTCATTATTATCCAGATTGATAATAATAGTGTAATCCCTATTTTTTCATATAGCAATCTTATTACTCCCCCTATTTATCTCCAACGCCTGGTTGCATTATTTACCACCGAGAGTATAAATAATATACCTTGATTTCGTTGTTCTAGATGGTAAGGGAGTTTTTTTGGAAAGATTATATACAGTTAAAATCACTCTCGTTTAAGGGTGCTGAAAATAACAGAAAAAGTTCCTCTAAAAGATTGTGATTGTTTGAATTGTAGGTTGGCGAGGATAGAGATAAAACTAAATGAGATTATCGGTTTATTCAAGAACCATAATATTATCAAACATGAGAATCAAAATCGATAATTATGCTTGGGGAATGGACAGTGAATTCAATCATAAAAGGCTAACGGAAGAGGGACTTGGAGAGAGGTAGCACTAGAACCTTACGAACTTTCTCTAATGATATAACGCTCTTCTGTTCCTTTATGGCTTCTTCGTCGATTTATTCTACTGGTTCTAATTGAATTTCCTCTTTTGTTTCTGCCTTTATGTTTTCTGCATCTTCTTTAACTTCTTTTTGTCCATGCTTTTTGAGCACAAGGTATGTTAGCCCCGCAAGCCAAAGGCCAATAATGGCCATGAAACCCACAACCAAAATCGATATTGCCTCGTTTAATTCCATATTAACCCCGACAAATCACCATATGACCATTATATAATATTTTTGCTCTCATTATCTATATATGAATAATAAGATGACCGAGAGAATTTGTATTGTTATGATTATTCAATTACCAAAAAGGGATTTATTCTCTTTAAAAAAAAGGATGTTCACAAAGTATTGAATACGAAAATTTCATATAATCGTGATAACATTAACCATATAAATCTTATGCGAAGCTTATAATTTATCGACTAAGGTTTGGTGATTGAAATGAAAGATCATTGGGTTTCTTCAAAAGAGTATGAGGGCATATGTAAATTATGTCTAGGACTCCTCAATGTTATTGAATCACCAGCTTCTGGTCTACTCAAATATCATCTTAATTGCGATATGCCTCAAACTCAAGAGTGCCAAAAACTTGGAGAACTTCGCCAAAGTATATAAATTGACATCAAAGGTTTGTATGTCTTTATGATTTTAATGCCTGAAAACTAGGTTGTAAAAAAGATACTTCATACTTCTTCTATTTTATTGGAACAGGAATTCCTTCAAATTCCTTACCGCGTCCAAAACATCAACGCTTTCTTCCAAATCCAAAGGAGAAATACCTTGAAGGTCTGCTGTTACAATGCCCTTGTTATAGGGTATCACACCTGCCAGGGGGATGTCGAGCTTTTCAAGTTCATTTTCGATAAGTTCCTTTTCCTCTTCATTGCCCAGCTTGTTCAGCACGGCAGCGATATTTTGGAGGTCGATATCCTCTGCAAGTTTCTTTATCCTGCCTGCTGTTTCCACGGACCGAAGACCCGGCTCAACCACTATAAGCAACATGTCCATGTGCTTTGCAGTTCCCCTCCCCAGATGCTCGATTCCTGCCTCCATGTCCATTATCACGAACTGCTCTTTTTCAAAAATCACATGCCTCATAAATGCTTTCAAAAGTGCGTTTTCCGGGCAGAAGCAGCCTCCTCCACCCGAGGTTATGGTGCCCAGAACAAGGAGTTTCACACCGTCCTTTCCCTCTATACCGTACTTATCCACGAGGTCGTCAACCTTGGGATTGATGGAAAACATACCCCCTGCGGCCTGACCCGGTCTTGCACCTGTCCTCTCCTCTATTAGATCGAACATCCGAGATAACGGCACTATACCCTCTCTCTTTTCCTTTGGAACCCCTATTGCGGAGGCCATGTTGGAGTCAGGGTCTGCATCTATGACAAGAACGGATTTACCTTCCCTCCCCAGGAGTCTCGCAAGTACCCCGGCTACCGTTGTCTTTCCCACGCCGCCTTTTCCCGAAACCGCTATTTTTTGGGACATGTAAGTTTGGAAATGAGCAATGCCTAAAAAAAGCTTTGCATGACCTCAAAATCAAGCAAGTGAAAGCCCGGGCAGAAGCGATATCCCCATACCTTCAAAGCTCCAGAACATAAGCCACAGCAGTATGATCCTGATATGCCAGTTCTTTATTGCCAAGACGAATGGTAGGAAC
>CBDVCK010000289.1:0-4742 GCA_965372465.1 uncultured Thermoplasmata archaeon
GATGCCATAGAAGATCGCTCTGTATTTGAAAATTTATTTAATATGAAACTGTCAAATTCAAAGCTCTCCCATGTCACCTACAACTCTCACGGATCACCAGTATACATCGAAACCCATCATGATAACAAGGATGAAGATTCCGGAAAATGGGCAAATACTGTGTCAATGTACTATGATTCTTATGGAAATGTTGAAAGGATCCGACAAAATTCATTCAACGGTGAACATGAAACTTTTTACACATACGAACATTATTCTGCTTACATGAATACAATCGTGGATAGTCTCCCAAGCCAGACAATAACAACAGAGTACGAACATGATTTCTATACTGGTTATCTATCATGGGAAAAGAATCCACGAGGATATACTACAGACTATCAATATGATATTATAGGTAGAATAACTGCGATTATACATCCTCCCGATGAGTTTAGTGTACGATATGCTATTCAATACTTATATTATGATGATTATGATAATCCCAATACCCCTTGGGATGATAATATTAACGCCCTTATAATGGTAGATGAAAACTTTGATGGTATGCAAAAGAGTCATCATACTGTGCAGTGGTTTGACCCAAGAGGAAGAATGTTTCTAGAGGAGAGACATGATTTTGATATGAGTCTCTATTCCTATACTGAATATGCACATGAGGATAGGTCTATCGGTTTCAACTATTTTAATCAAGTGACAGGATATGCAATTACTACACTAGACCTCAATACTAAGGAATATTATGAAATTGAATACGATAGTTTTGGAAGACCGGTAAAATACATCGATCCACATGAGGTTCATGGAAGCACATATCGGATTGTTCAATATGATGATATTGAGAACTCGGTTACCTCAATTGTTGATATAAATGGCGATCCTGATATTCAAGATACCCATAAAATCAAGCATTACAGTGATGATCTAGGCAGATTAATAAATGTTGAGGAATATATCGATGTAAGCAGTTATTATTCAACCTCGTATGAGTATGACATGACAGGTAATTTGGTCAAATCGACTGATTCATTGGATAAAATAACACAGTACTCCTATGACAATTGGGATCAAATTGCCAATATCAATTATCCCGATGATACAAAAGAGTTTTTCGAATATGATGATTCAAGCAATTTGATCACCACAATAACCCAAAATAATGATAAGTTCACCTATACATATGATGATATAGGACGTTTGACAAACAAATACTATCCCAATAATGAAAGAAGTGAATATGACTACGATGAAAATAGTAACCTTATAAGAGGAGATAGATGGAAAGAGGGGGGATGGGATGACTTTGGCTCTAACGAGAAGGTAAACGATGATTTTGGAACATCTCAAAGCACCCCTTCGATAGCTGTCGATAACAGCGGCGAAAACATCTTTGTAGCATGGCATGACGACAGGGAAGGCAATTGGGATATATATTTCAGCGAATCTACAAATGGTGGTTCCTCTTATGACTCAAATATTAAGGTAAACGATGACCTTGGGACTCATGACCAAAGGTTGCCTTCGATTGCCATCAAAGATGAGAACAATATCTATGTTACATGGCATGATGGTAGGAATGGTTATAATGATATCTTCTTTGCCAAACGTATCAATGGTAATAACTGGTTTGAGACTAATGTCCAGGTTGATGACGGTAGTGACAGGATGAAAATAAAACCTTCAATGTCTGTCGATTCTTATGGCGACATTTATATTGCATGGGAAGACGAAAGAAACGGTAATAGAGATATTTACTTTGCAAAATCTATCGATGGAGGTCAAAATTTTATACCAGATCCAAACACCAAGGTGAGCAATGATCCAGGAAGCAGTAAGCAGCATGAATGTTCATTAGCTGTCGATGACAACGGAATCTATGTTGTTTGGTCCGATTATAGAAACGGTGATCCTGATATTTATTTCTCAAAATCCGAAGATGGAGGATTTAATTTTGTGGGTGATGTACAAATTGACGATGGTAGCCCAGGAGGTAAAGCTACTCCTCGGTTAGCTGTTGATAGTAACGGGTATATTTATGTGGTATGGGCAGATTTCAGAAATGGTAACTATGATATCTACCTCGCTAAATCCACCGATGGAGGTCAAAGTTTTGGACCAAATATCAGAGTTAATGATGATGGAACCAGCCTACAGGTCCATTGTGAGATAGCTATTGACAACAGTGATAATATTTATGTGGTGTGGGAAGATTGGAGAAACGGTGAATCTGACATATATTATACCAAATCGACGGTTGGAGGTTTATTTTTTAGGATAAACAAACAGGTAGACGATGGAAGTGAAGGCTGGAAACATCAACCAACAATAGCCGTTGATGGCAATGAAAAAAGTTTTGTTGCATGGCATGACCATCGGGATGGTGATCCAGATATCTATTTTGCAAAATCCCATTTTGTTGGTTTTATAAGTCGCGACACCGTCATATTTGACTATGACGAGAGGGATCGTGTAACAAATGAAATACAGGAATCATGTACTTCAATTTATCCACATCGAATTGAATTCAAGTATGGTTACGATCCAGTAGGAAATTTACAAACAATCGATTATCTTGGCGGAGCTTACACAGTGACTTACAAATATGATGCATTCAACAGAGTAATTAGTGTAAACGCTGGAGACTTCGTAACGGTTTTGTATAATCTCGACGATTCAATAAATATAATAGATTATTTCAAAGATGAAGCACCTTATGCATCAACTGCATATGAGTATGATAGTTTAGGGAGACCTACGAGAATTTATTCTCAGGTATCAGGAACATCTCTATTCGATTATCATTATACCTATGATTCGTTATCCAATATCCTTGATGTACAGGAAACAATATCATCCACCTCATATAGTAACATATATGATGCTCTCAGTAGATTGATTTTTGCCTCAGGTTCGTGGGGTGAAATAATCTATGCCCACGACGATGTTGGTAATCGGATGTTTATGGTGGAGGATGACCTACAGGGGACAATAATCGATAAAACCTATTCCTATTCGGGTTATCATAATCTTGATTCTGTCACATGGACGGGAGGTGGTGGGGGAAGCATATCCTACACATATGACAGCAATGGAAATGTAATTACAAAAACCGAGGACGGAACCACAATACAATTCACCTATGATTCAGAAAATATGCTGGTAAAGGCTATTGGAGAAGATTGTAATTTCCACGATGCCACATACGGCCCATTGGGCAAGAGATTATATTATTACGATAATGAATTTTACTATGCAACTGGATATATGGGAGATTTACCTGCTTATGAAGAATGCACACAAGCAGGAGCTAATTCCAAAGAATCCATCTACTTATACCTCAATGGAATGCTTCTTGCACGGATTGATTACGATGAGGTAGTTGGTTACGATCAACAAAATGCCCTATTATATTTCCATGATCATTTGGGTAATGTCCGGGCTGTAGTTGATTACAACCAGGATGTGAAATTTAGCACTGATTACAAGCCCTTTGGTGAATTATACAATACCCAAGGAACCGAGAGATATACCTTCACAGGAGAAATCCTTGATTCAGGCACAGGTTTGATTTATTTAAGAGCACGTTATTACGATCCCGAAATCGGGAGATTCATCTCCCAGGATCCTGTGTCTGGGTCTCAAGTAGCGCCCCAAACCCTCAACAGGTATGTTTATTGCAAAAACAATCCATTGAAATTCACTGACCCGTCCGGGCTAATAATTGAGGACATAATAGACTTGGGTAATGATATATTAAATGGGATTTCGGATGCCACTGGGCTTTCTGACGAGGACATTTTAACCGTTCTATTTCCGGGTGCTATGTTCATTTTGGGAACATTCGATTGGTGGTCGAATAGAGCCAGTGATGCCGAGAAGGTCGGATTCTTAAGCGGTATAGCAGTGGCTTTTATCATTGGCCTTGCCATAGGACTTGCCATCCCCACAGGTGGTACATCTCTACTTCTTTTGTTCTTAATCCCGATAGTGACTGGCGCGGCTGCCGGGGTAACGTATATCGGTGTCACGTCGGCTCTTGGCGGAACACCAACGATGGAAGGATTCGGATACGCGTTTGGATGGGGAGGGATTGCCGGAAGTTTCGGGTTTGGATTCGGGCAAAGTATACAGGGATGTTTGCCAAGAATTGGAGGAACACCACATAGAGAACCTGCAGGAGGAGGCCTAAGATGGGAAAATGGGCAGAGAATCTCTCGGTCTGGGGCAGGACAGGCAATGGATGATTTTGTTGGGCGGCCGTCTAAAACATTATATGGAAAGCCGGGAAAGCCTGGGTCGGCTATTTATAGAGACTATACAATTGGGGGAAAAACATTTAAACATCAAGCAAGATTTGATTTCCCCCATAAAGGTCAACCTGAATACCATTTAGTATTTGAACAATTTGAATTGAATATAAGAGGAGGATGGACACGCTCTGGAGGGGGAATTCATATATATTTCCATTAGGAAGATAACATGAAGAACGGTAAAGATGAATTTAAATATGATCTATCAAAGGATGCATATATCGACTTTGGCAAGGTATATGCAAAATCATTGTGGAAAGGAAGAACATTTTATTTTCTATTGAATACTCCTGCTTTATTTGAATTCGTAATAATCCACATTAAAGTAGCATGTAATTTTTCTGAGGAACATTGGGATGTGAAAAATCCTGAGATTGATCCAAGGTTTGGTATTCAAGAACCTGGAAGTAAAATGGTAGTAATCGGTAGAAT
>CBDVCK010000290.1:0-4741 GCA_965372465.1 uncultured Thermoplasmata archaeon
TTCCAATCATTCCATAGACTTCTTTAATTCCTTATATAATTTCCCTCCCTTTGTTGCCAAAACGCTCAAAAAAATAAAGAAAAAGCGAATCTTATTTGCGGTATATAAGTGTATGCACTGTTCTCTCCCTAAAATCGATTACAGTGGCACTTCCCAGATACATTCTTGGGTAGCGTGAATCCAATATATCATTCTTCTATGCCGCCACGGGGATTGAATTACATCCATTCTCTATTTATCTCCTTTACTTTATCAAAGTCCTTATCCTCGGTAACTATTGTGAATACACCATGGAGAAGAGCACATGCGGCATGAATCGAATCTCGCGGATCCAATTTTTGATTTTTGATGAGTTCAAATGATTTCCAAATTACTCTATCATCGACCTCCAAAAAACGCAAATTGGGTATCTCAAGCAGGGCCTCCGTTGCCGTTATTGCGGCTTCGAATCCTTTTTCAAGTTTGACCTTCCAAATAAACTCATCATAGGTCAATGCAGAGGTCACTGCAGATTCTTTGCCCGATTCTATTGCCCTTAATAGCTTCCGTGCCCATTCACCTTTCTTACCCCTATCTATTGCGGCATAAATAAAAAAATTGGAATCAAAATATCTCATCATGATCGCTCCCCTAGCATCTCATCGTAATCCCTGTCAGAGTCGATTTTACCTGAAAACTTTTTCCCGGATTTTGCAATTTTTTCGAAAATTGAGGCGGCATGGCCATGAGGCTTTTTAATGATCAATTTTTCCCCTTCCAATAAAAAAATCAAATCATCCTTTGGAAATATCTTCAAACTCTTTCGAAATACTGCAGGGATTACCACCTGACCTTTCGGCCCAACGGTCATACTTATTTCTAGCATTTAACCACCATATCTAATACTGTATAACTCATACTTATACTTTTGTATAACCCTAACTCCTACATTGATTTGAAAAAATGTCTCTCCCTTCCTTAAACAAAACTCGCAAAAAAATGGGGAATGCGCGAATCTTATTTCCAAAGCAAATATTAATAAACTGAACCGTATATTAGAACATGCCAATAAACACTAGAATCACCGGAGATGGTCCAATAAAAAAATCAGCAGCATTTACCCTGATTCTATGCTTACTCTCCATTGCCCTCTTTACAGGCTGCACCACAGAAAACCACAGGGTGATGGTCACTATAAAAAATACCACGGAAGTATCAGAGACCATTGAATTCTACATCGACGACGAACTGGAAATATCAACTTCCATTGAACCCAAGGCAAGTGTGGAGAAGGAATACGAGCTTTCCAAGGGGAGCCATTCATTTAAACTATACCACGAGGTTAATGGAACCTTCGAACTTTCCCAGAGTCAGAACAACAATGTCGAGGCCGACAGCAGCTATTTCTTTGAGCTTGCGTGATTTATATCAAGACTATTTTTATTATTACTTTATTTGAGAATAATGGCCATAATTCTATTATATAGTAAAAAAATCGATAGTCAATTGGAGAGCACCTGCTATCCAATGAATAATCCCTAACTTGGGGATTTATCTTTCAAAGGTGCCTTATCATGCGAAATCGACATTGCATGCTGATAGTCGTCTGGCTACTTCTGATTCCTGTTCTGATTTTAGTGTTACCCCTAAACGAGATGTCCCCAACAGGACAAGTTCTGGCCCCTCAACCCCCTCCAATAGAGGACGACATCACGTTTTGGAACGGAGACTGGTTTGTTGATTCCAATGCCGTTTACGTAAACCAGACTATAATCGTAAATGGAAACCTCACAGTTCTCGGAGGCTTCTCACTGACGCTAATTAACGTCACCCTCAGAATGAACAATACAGGGAACATGACAATATTCATTCATGTAAATAACGGAGGAAGCCTTCAAATCCAGGACTACGACGCAAACCCCCTTACAACTTACGATGGCTGCAATATCACAAGCAACAATACAGATGGAGACCATAGGTTTGGATTTTATGTTCATCAAGGTTCAAGCTTTACCATGGTAAACAGTGCTCTTTCGGAAGTTGGACACGGCACTGGTTCCATAGAGGAAAGGGGATTGTATATTCATACAGACAATGCAGTTATTAGAAACTGCACGATATCAAGGCACTATCGAGGAATCAATGTTGATTCAAGTTCAGGTACAATAATCGAGAACTGCACATTGACCGATCTGGATGATGATGGTATCTTTGTTCAATCGACTTCGGATTCGTTATTCTACAACAACATAATTGATCTTAACAGCAGCGGTGATTATGGAATATACTTTACAAGCGGATGTTGGAGAAATAAAATCGCAGGCAATACTATTAATGTCATTTCAGGGAACTCTGAGGGGATAAGAATTTCGGGTGGGGGGGGATGGAATGAGATCCATCAGAATGTCATATTTGTAAATGGTTCAGGTTCCGAAGGCATTCGCCTATACAGCGGATATGTCAATATCACTTCAAATACAGTTTACATTTGGGATCCCGCAGGTGACGCTATTCAACTATCAGGTGGAAGTTTCATAAGGGTAATAGATAACACTGTCATAGCTTCTGGGTTGAACATTTGCGCATTAGATATTGGTGTGGTTGATAATGTTACAGTTAAGAATAACAATTTAACAGTGAGTCAGGACAACTGCCGAGGAATTGATATCGGGTTCTCTGCCCATGACATATTGATAGAGAACACAACAGTCACGGTTACTTCCGGGATAAATAACTATGGAATCAATTGTGATGATTCGTATGATATAATAATCGTTAATTCCACAATTTTAGGTCCTCAGACAGCCATAGATGTAGATTCGGATTCGCATATAGTAGCTCTAAACACGCAATTTTTCGCCTATGATGTGGGAGATGCCTTATCAGATCTAACAGTTCAGCACTACCTGGATTTGACAGTTGAGAACTGGCAGGGCACTGCAATGCCTGGGGCATTGGTCCAGATAAAGAACAGCACAGGGACCATGATATTCAACGGCCCTGCAGATGCAAACGGTCAGGTTCGATTTCTACCTCTTACAGAGATAGTACATTACGAGAGTAGCTCTACAGCAAAGACCCCACATAATATAACAGTGACTTACGACGGATATGATCCATGGAACGCGGAAATCACAATGAACCAGAACTGGAATATTACAGCCACCCTCCAACCTCTCGGTGTTCCAAATGCGGTGAGAAGGGGTGACTGGTGGATCGATACCACAGAGGAATACTGGAACACCACCTTCTTAATGGATGGCAACATCACAATCAATGCGACAGGCAGTCTCATTTTGCACAACTGCACAATCATGATGAACTGCAGCCAATTCAACAGTCAGTTCAGAATTAATGTTAACGGTGGCGGGGAACTTCACGTATTTGACTACGACTGGGATAACACAACAACTGACGATGCCAGCGCAATACTGGACAGTCCCTATGATGTAGATGACGGTAGCGTTATGGATCATGTCTTTTCTTTTTACGCATGGGCTGGATCCACTCTTGAGATTAGAAATTCCACAATTTTCGATTGCGGTTGGGATGCACCACTTTTCCGGGACAAGGGAATATTTGTTGAGGCTGATAATGCATTATTCGATCAAGTGAACATTACAAGCCAGTTTATTGGCATAATTTTTCAAGATTCTGCCAATTCAATTGTTGAAAACAGCAGTATTTATATGAATGGATTTTCCGATATCGCATTAGGGGTTAGGGCCTGGAATTGCCCCGGGCTTTCTATAATAAACAATTTCATTGATATCACTGGAACCACAGGGGACGACCTCGGGGTTTATGTGGGGTATTGTTCAGGGGCCATCATTCAGGGAAATCAAGTAAATATCCACGGAACCCAGGGGTGGAATTATGGATTATTCCTTGCAGAGAGTTCGAATTATTATGTAGCTTACAACAACATATCATTGTATGCTCCTGGTATAGGAATACATTTCTGGTTGATGGATGGATGTTATGTAACAGGGAATGATATTGTCTCCTTTGTTGACAACTGTGATGCGGTTTATATCCACGATCTCACGAACTCAACAATTGAATGGACCACAATCGATTTCAATGGCCAGGGTACAGGGATATATCTCAGTGGCTGGCTTGATAATACCACGATAAACCAGGTAGCGATTACAGGTGCTTCTGATTTCAGTGATGGAATATATCTCGGCACTGCGCATAGGATAAAGTTCACAAATATCTCGATTGATCTTTCAGGTTTCGGTTGCTATGGGTTCTCAGCCATCTATTCGGAGAATATCAGCGTCTCAAATATTTCCATCAACCTACCTAATATCGATGGAACCGGAATCATATTCTATGACGGTACGATAAACTGTTTATTTGATTCGGCACAGATCACAACCTTGGGGAATTTCCCAGCTTTTATGGGTATCAATTGCACAAATATCTGGTTTGTGAACTCCACATTGAATTCACCCTCAGCCTTTGACATAGACTTGAGCCAGAACGCCTCCATATTCCTGCTTAATGTCTCATTTTCCGATGCGGATATTACTGAGCCGTTCTCATTTCTCGTTACTATGTGGTATCTTCATGTTCAGGTTATAGACGAGTTTGGACAATCCTTCCCTGGTGTAAATATTAGGGTAGAGGAGGCGGATGCAACAGAGGTGCGTACATCTGTTGCAGACAACAGTGGTTGGATGATTTGGACTGTCTGCGGCGGATATATATTAGGAGAAAGCGGAATGTACAATTTCACAAATCCCCATAATGTCCG
>CBDVCK010000291.1:0-4736 GCA_965372465.1 uncultured Thermoplasmata archaeon
AAACTCAAATACAAGATACGGTTGGCCTCCATGCTTGCGGCTCGAACCATAGAAGAAGCAGAGCAGTTGACCGGTATTCTTCAGGTAGCATCTGCGGCCGAGACCATAGCAAATGCTGCAGGGGATATGGTCAAACTTCTCGATATAGATATCGAATCAAGGCCTTTCATTCCATCAATTCTTAAAGAAGCGGACGAAAAAATTAGTACCACTATAATCGAAATCCGTTCCTCCCTGAAAGATAAGACACTTGGCCTGCTGAGCCTGGAATCAGAACTCGGAGTCAGAATTATTGCAATAAAGCGTAAAAAAAAGTGGATATATGACCCGGAGGATGAAACGAAATTGAAGGTGGGGGATAGGATCATTATAAGAGGAGTTGAGGATGGTTTCATTCTCCTAAAAAAGCTGGCTTCAGGAGGGATATCATGGGAGGATAGGGAGGAGGTAGATAAAGGAGCGAAAGAACGCGGGAGGGGGGCGAAATGACCAAAGAATTCGATAAAATTGAAGAACAGTTTTTGGAACTAAAAGATACATCTGATCTAATGATAGATTTAGCCTATTCCGCTCTGTTATACGATAATGAGGAGATTGCCAAAGAGGTTCAGATGCTCGAGGAAGTGGTGGACAAATTGAACTACACTATCCAAAGAACAGCATTTTTGGTGTCCCTAGAAGACAAAAATGTGGATAAGGCCATGGCCATGATAAGACTTGCATCCAGTATAGAGGCGATAGCGGATGCTGCAATGGAGATTGCCGATGTTGTTTTAAGGGATATCGAGCCACACCCCATATTCAAAATGAGCGTGATGGATTCGGATGTCATTATCACGAAAACCCCAGTTATGAAATCCTCGTATTTGGCCAATAAAACTCTCGGTGTTTCACGGCTTGCAACCGAAACTGGAATGTGGATTATTGCAGTAAAAAGGGGAAAACAATGGATTTACGGCCCTGATGAGAATACTTTGATAAAGGAAGGGGATATGCTTTTTGCAAGAGGCCCCCGGGAAGGAGAAAAAGAGTTCTTAAGCCTGACAAAAGGAAAATAATAATAGGTATGTAAATAGAAATAAATATAACTCTAATATAGCCAGGCCTTTACATCATCGGAGGCATTCCACCCATGCCGCCTCCAGGTGGTCCTCCTGGCATTCCAGTTTGTTTTGATGCAATCACATCATCTATTCTTAGAATCATTATTGCAACCTCTGTTGCAGATTCAATTGCCTGGGTTTTTACTCTTAGGGGCTCAATGACTTTCAATTTGACCATATCCGAGACCTTTCCTGAAATAACATCTATTCCTGAATTCTTGTTTTTACCCTTTCCGCCATGGGCTTTTTTCAAATCGATTATAGTATCAATTCCAT
The DNA here is from genome assembly GCA_965372465.1 of uncultured Thermoplasmata archaeon. GTDB lineage: Archaea > Thermoplasmatota > Thermoplasmata. The sequence continues at coordinate 1,380 of CBDVCK010000291.1, forward strand.
CCAGTCCCGCGTTCTCTGCCAATGCTCTTGGTATTACTTCCATTGCATTGGCAAAAGCTTCTATTGCAAGCTGCTCCCTTCCACCGATAGTGGATGCATATCTATTCAGATGGAGTGCAAGCTCGATCTCTGCTGCTCCCCCACCAGCTAAGATCTTTCCGTCTTCGATAGTGAGTCCCACAACTTTCAAAGCATCGTGCAAGGAGCGCTCAACCTCATCCACAACATGTTCTGTACCACCCCGAACAAGGATGGATACTGCCTTTGGATTCTTGCATCCTGAGACAAATGTCATGTCATTATCAGTTATCTTCCTCGCTTCAACCAGTTTCGCTACTCCCAATTCCTCTTTAGTAAGATCATTTAAACTGCTTACGATTTTAGCGTTTGTGGCACGTGCTAGCTTTTTCATATCTGATTCTGCAACTCTTTTTACCGCGTAAATTTCATACTTTGAAAGATAGTGCTGTGCCAGATCGTCTATTCCCTTCTGACAGAACACAACATTCGCCCCAGAATTCTTTATATTCTCAACCATGTTTCTTAACATTCGCTCCTCTTCATTTAGGAATTTCTGAAGCTGTGTGGCATCTTCTATTCTGATCTCAGCACTGATCTCGGTCTTTTTTACTTCAATTGCGGAATTTAATAGTGCGATTTTAGCTTTGGTAACCTGCTTTGGCATCCTCGGATGAACCCGCTCTTTATCAACGATTATCCCCGTCAACATAGTGGTATCTGAAATAGAACCACCGTGCTTTTTCTCCACCTTGATGTTATCGATATCAGCAATTATATTCCCCCCTGTTTTTTCAGTTATGGCTGAGACGGCAGCAACCGCGATTTTCGCCAAATGCCCACTTGCGCTTATACCCTTTCCTGTCATTGCAGTCTTGGCAATGTTTTGAAGAGGCTTATCATCATCAGGTGAAACATTTATACTCATCTTTAAAAGAACTTTTCCCGCTTCGTTTGCTGCAAGTCGGTAACCATTGGCGATAATGGTTGCATGAATGTTTGACTCTGTGAGGTCTTCAGCTTTTTTTAATAGCTCACCTGCAATGACCACGGCAGTGGTTGTACCATCTCCGCATTCCTTGTCTTGGGTTTTGGAAACTTCAACCAGCATCTTGGCTGCAGGATGTTCAATATCTATCTCCTTTAAAATCGTTGCACCGTCATTAGTGATAACAACGTCACCAAGGCTGTCCACCAGCATCTTGTCCATACCCTTTGGGCCTAAAGTGGTTCTCACTGCATCTGCTATGGCTTTCGCTGCTGCAATGTTGTTTGATTGGGCTCCTTTACCTTTATCTCTTTGTGTCCCTTCCCTTAAAATCAGGATAGGTGTTCCAGTCATCATGCTTTATCCTCCAACTCATCATTCTTTTAAATCCACAAATTTCTAAGATTTCAAATAGGCATAATTGTTCTTCTATATATATTTTTCTTAGCGGGACAAATGTCTGTTTTTATAAATTATAATTATGCCATTAAATAAAAATATAGTATTATGAACCATTTTAAAATAATTAAAATTGTAAATTTCGCATCAAATCAGGTGTTTATCGAAAAATATATGAGCATACCAATCTATTCCAATCAAACAGTCTATACTAGAGAAAACTGTCCGTAAGTACAAAATTGTGGGCGAAATCTTGTTGGCATTTTCAAAAAGTATAGTGAAAAAAGAGAGAGCAACCGGGGGAGATACGGAAAATGAACGATGGCACGGAGAAAAGACCACTAAAAGACTTTATTCACAATCTTCCAAAAGAACCGTGTTTCACACTTCTTCCTAATCAATTCTGTGTTTTATGTTCACACTTAAATAACGATGTAGCCTCCAACTGTATTAAAGGGGGAAAGATACCCTCGAAACTAAGGCACCTTAAAAAAGCTCAACTTATTGATATTGCAGAATGTTTAGACCTAGCTACCGAGGGTACTAAAGAAAATTTATTGGAAATGATTATTGCCGAAACTGAAAAGGCTGAAGTGGAATTTGAAGAAATAGCTCCTTCGGGAGAGGAAGAGATAATATCTGAGGAAATCGAAACACCCATCGACTCTGGAGAAAAAGGAAAAGTAAAAAACCCTGATGAAAAATCACTTTCTGGGTTTTTAGGTGATCTGCCAAAGGAGCCTTGTTTTTCCCTTCTTCCTGATGAATACTGTATTTTATGTTCACACTTTAACGAAGATGTTGCCATTTCCTGCATAAAAGGAGGAAATATCGCCTCGAAACTCAAAAGGCAAAAAAAGACCCACCTTGTCGAGATAGCGGAATGCTTTGGCGTATCCACTGAAGGACCTAAGGACGAATTAATTGGAAAAATTCTCTCTATTATCGAAGAGAGGAAGGTTGAATCCGAAAAGAAAATTGTCCCCCAAGAAGCAGAACCAGAAGTTGGGGAAGTTGAAAAAAGGCAAGATGGAAGATCTCTTTTCGAATTTTTAGAAGATCTTCCAAAGGAACCCTGTTTTTCTCTTCTATCTGACAAATACTGTATATTGTGCTCCCATTTTAATAAAAGTGTAGCTTCAGCCTGCATGAAAGGAGGTCATATCCTCACTAAGCTCAATAATATAGATGAAAATCAAATAAAGGATATTGCAGAATGCCTTGGTTTATCTGCTGAAGGAACAAAGGATGATCTGATTTTAAGGATTCTTGCTGTAACTGAAGAATCTGGGGAGGAAGTATCCCCTGATGAGGTAAAGATAGAATTTGAGGAAGTCGATACAACAAAAGAGGAGGTGGGGCAAACAGTCCCAGAGGAAGCCGAGTTGGAGTTTGAGGATGTACCAGCTTTACGGGAAAGCGAAGAGGTGGTAAAGGAGAGGGTTGTGACAGAGGAAGCAGATTTGGAATTTGAAGAGATTGAAAAACCCGAAGAAGGTGAGGGGGAATTCGAGGAGGAGATTGCACAAGAGGAAGAGGAACCAGAAGTAGAGGAAGTGGAAAAAAGCGCGGAAGAAAGATCACTTTCTGAGTTTTTGGATGACCCCCCTATTGAGCCATGCTTTTTCTTACTCCCTGATCAATATTGTATAATTTGTTCACATTACAATGACGATGTGGCTTCAGTTTGTGTCAAAGGTGGACAAATCCTCTCGAAACTCAAAAGGGTTAGTAATGAGCATTTAATAGAAATAGCAGAATGCCTTGGCGGATACTCCGAAGGTACCAGGAATGAAATTATTAACCGTATTCTTGCTGCAATGGGGGAAGCGAAAGTTGAATTCGAGGAAGAAGCAGTCCCTGAAAAACCCAAAGTGGAAACTGAGGCTAAGAGTGCCCTTGAAGAGATGGCAAAAAGCCCCGAAGAGATAACTCTTATCGAATTTTTAGAT
>CBDVCK010000292.1:0-4731 GCA_965372465.1 uncultured Thermoplasmata archaeon
ACGAACTCGGATTTCCTGGTTATTGATCCCGGAACAGGTGCTCTTTCGGGCACCCCTGATAATACGGACGTTGGTCCATGGGATGTGAACGTTTCTGTTGACGATGGCAACGGAGGTTCGGATTACTCCAATTTCACACTGACGGTTGTGAACAATCCACCTGCCATCACAACTGCGGATATATACTTCGCAGCAGAGGATTTGCTGTATTCAAATGACTACAACTCGGATGATGACGGTTTCGGAATCATCACATGGTCCCTAGCAACCAATGCAGGAACATGGCTTGGTATCAATCCAGTTGACGGAACCCTGAACGGCACACCGGATAACAGCCATGTTGGCAGCTACTGGGTGGATGTTTCTGTTGATGACGGGAACGGCGGGACAGATTCTCACAACTTTACCCTGACGGTAAATAATCAAGCCCCAACGATTCTGACCCCTAATGTGGCCACTGCAACAGAGGATATGTTGTATTCTGTGGACTACAATTCCAATGATGATGCCAATGGCCCTGTGCTTTGGTCCCTTGACTCAAACGCCACTTGGCTTGCAATCGACCCCGTAACAGGCGTTCTCAGCGGAACCCCGGACAATAACGATGTTGGTTCCTATCTGGTGAATGTTACGGTGGACGACCTAAGGGGAGGTTCTGATGTCACAAGCTTCACGCTCATAGTTTTCAACGACCCGCCTATGATAATGACAGGCGATATCGTCATTGCCACCGAGGATATATTGTATTCTGTGGACTACAATTCCAATGATGATGCCAATGGCCCTGTGCTCTGGTCCCTTGACTCAAACGCCACCTGGCTTGGTATCAACCCAGTTGACGGAACCCTGAGCGGCACACCTGATAACAGCGATGTGGGCAGTTATTGGGTCAATATTACCGTGAATGACGGCAATGGTGGAACTGATGATACAAACTTCACGCTCATTGTTCAAAATGCAAATGATGCCCCGCAGTTCACATCCAGCCCGGTTACCTCGGCAACCGAGGAGCTTGAGTATCAATATGATGTGAATGCAAGTGATGACGATTTAACTTACGGCGACAGCCTGACATTCTCATTTGATTTCTTCCCTGCGGGTATGACTATTGATCCCCTCACAGGTTTGATAAATTGGACGCCCACCAACAACCAGGCTTTGGATGACCATATTGTAATTGTTAAAGTGACGGACGGGGAAGCCTATGACATCCAGCAGTTTTTAGTTTCTGTTGCCAATGTCAATGACGAACCTACCATCACGACACCAGACCCCACCGTGCCCGCCAATGAGGATGTATTCTTCTCATATGACTTCGATGCAGTCGATATCGATCCAACCAACGATGTTCTGACATGGAATCTAGCGACAAATGCTACATGGCTTGCAATAGATACCGAATCAGGTCTGCTTTCTGGGACTCCTACTGATACGGATGTGGGCTCATTCTGGGTAAATATCAGTGTTTCAGATGGTATGGGGGGAGAGGATTCACACAATTTTACACTCAATGTGACAAACACGAACGATCTGCCGGAAATTGTGGATGTAAGTGCTCCTTCGGGTCTGGAAGGAAAGGCATATTATCTGGATATAAATGCCTCCGATCCCGACAACGATAATCTGTCCTGGAGCGTGGATTCTGATGCAGGGTGGCTTGGAATCAATGGGACCACAGGCGAGTTGACAGGCACAGCAATCCCGGGAACCTTCTATGCAAATGTCACGATTTCTGACGGTCAGGGAGGGACAGATTACATCAACCTGAGCATAACAATAGAGCCGGACTTCGATGGCGATGGTATTACAGATAATGAGGATCCGGATGATGACGATGACGGCTGGAGCGATGCCGTGGAGGGAGCCATAGGCACAAATCCATATGACAATGCCAGTTACCCGGTTGATACTGATGGTGACACGGAACCCGATATCTGGGATTCTGACGATGACGACGACGGATGGAACGACAGCATCGAGCAAGAGGTGGGCACCGATCCTTTGAATAATGCTTCAGTACCCATAGATACGGATGGCGACGGAACACCTGATGCTTTGGATGGTGATGATGATGATGATGGATGGAACGATGTAATTGAACAGGAGGTCGGAACTGACCCGCAGGATGACACATCTGTTCCAGTGGATACGGACGGCGATACCACGCCCGATGCCATTGATGATGACGACGATGATGACGGCTGGGAGGATGTAATCGAGGAGCTGGTGGGAACAGATCCTTTAGATGATACCTCTGTTCCAGTGGATACTGATGGTGATGGTGCTCCCGATGTCCTTGACACGGATGATGATGGGGATGGATGGCCCGATGCAATTGAGGAGGAAGCCCAAACAGATCCATTGGACGATACGTCCCAACCCGCTGATACCGACGGTGACTTGACCATCGATATCTTTGACTTTGATGATGATGACGATGGTTGGAACGACACCACAGAGATGGATGCTGGCTCTGATCCGCTCCTCAATACTTCCACACCCACAGATACGGACATAGACGGTATACCGGACATATACGATTCTGATGACGACGGAGACGGATGGGACGATTCAGTAGAGGATGTCTTGGGATCGGATCCTCTCGATAACATAAGTGTCCCCATTGATACGGATGGTGATTCCGAGCCCGATGCATGGGATACGGATGATGACGGTGACGGATGGAGCGATTCTTTGGAAGAGATACTGGGAACAGACCCCCTGGATGATACGAGCTTCCCTGTGGATACCGATTCCGATACAGTGCCGGATGTATGGGATATAGATGACGACAACGACGGATTCAATGACACCGTGGAGATACTCGCGGGAACAGATCCATTGGACAATACGAGCTTCCCAGAGGACACGGACGGCGATGGAACTCCCGATGCCCAGGACGATGACGACGATGATGACGACTACAGCGATGTAATAGAGGTGCTTGTGGGAACCGACCCTCTGGATGACACTGATACACCCGAGGATACGGATAACGACGGTGTTCCAAATGCACTGGATGACGATGATGATGGGGACGGATGGAGCGATGATATCGAAACCCTGAGCTTTTCCAGCCCCACAAGTTCGGCATCCGTGCCAGCAGATACCGATTCTGACGGAATACCGGATGGACTGGACAGTGACGATGACGGCGACGGATGGAGTGATAGCATTGAAATCTTGGCACTATCAGATCCCAGTGATAGAACCTCAGAGCCCGCCGATACCGATGGGGACGGTATTCCCGATACCCTGGACTCTGATTCGTGGGATCTGGGAGATACGACAACAGAGACCCCCGTCTGGGCCTATGGCATGATAGTTGTGGCTATACTTGGATGGATTCTTGCAGTGCTCCTGCTCATGCGTAAAAAGAAGGAGCCTCTCACTGATGAATCAGAAGTCCAGATTGCACCCATGGTAGATGAGGAGATGGAGGACGTTCCCGTAGCAGAGCCGGTGGCCGGAGTCGAGGATGATGAAGAAGAGGAAGAACTCGAATGCCCCGAATGTGGGGGTACGCTTACCACAACAGACGATGCAATTGTGTGCACTAACTGCGGTGCAGAGTTCGAGGCTGATGATGACGAGTATGAGGAAGAGGTTGAGGAAGATCTCGATTGCCCTGAATGCGGCGGCACTCTTACGCTCACCCCTGAAGGATTTGTATGTGGTAACTGCGGTGCAGAGTTCGAGGCTGATGAGGAAGAGTGAAAAGGAATAACGCTTTTATCTTCCTTGAAGGCAACTTCCGTATTTGCGAATAGAGATTATCCATAAATGAATCACTGTGGAAGCATGGAAAAATTAGAAAGATATATTGTACTGCGTAATATCTTTTCCATATTAACAATAATATTTTTTATTATTTTTCTTATTTTTTTGATTGCCACTTTGACTTATGAACCTTCTCATTCTCTGGGACCTGCAATGGCAGGTATATTCTATTTATTTTGCAGTATATTTTTCCTGTTTGTATTTACGGTTTCGTTATTTATCACCAATGCCATATACAAAAGGATATCCAGAATGAAAGGAAAAGAGGTTATGAACTTGGGAGAAATATTGCTGAGAAGAAAGTAAAAAGAGTTACCACTAATTGCGGTGGAGATCCTTGAAAGAACATCAAAATTAATTATTTGGGTTTTGTTATTGTTATATCTTGGGTTTTCTTTAGATTAAGGCCAGGTAAAACAAGCGTCCCTGAACCATCCATTTTAGTTGTGTTTGAGTGTGTGTTGTTCCGCCGGTAAGAACTTTTATTGCATCCATTGTAGCTTGCACCCTCACCGATTTTATGTTCATCTTCAGCAGCCTTATCAAGAATATCAGGTGGAATAAATACCGTGAAATTAAATTCGTTTTTATGATATTCTTGGCTTCCTGAAACCGGTTGTTTATATTTATGAACGGTTTGGGTCGAGGATTTACTACCAACACTCTTCCTCTGATTACTGCTGACAAGTCCACTTGTAGTCATGTATCGTTCAGTTTGTTTTCCAATCAATGAAATAGTCAACTCTTTTCCCTGCATAGGCTTTTTAAGGCTTACCCGTAATGTTCCTTCAATTTCCTCTCCAGGATTATAGTTGTATTTCTTCAACTGTATTTCCATGGTTCCTTTTGAAAATAGCCCCATAAGTATATCAATCAAATATTAAGATATAAATTTTTCGGAAGATTCACCTCCATTTTCCATTTAAAGCCCGATATCTTCCGTTCCTGGCT
>CBDVCK010000293.1:0-4724 GCA_965372465.1 uncultured Thermoplasmata archaeon
TAAATAAAAAATAATTTGAGTGGGCTCAGGGAGATTCGAACTCCCGACCTCCGCCGTTTCGACCGTCAGGTCATATGTGAACTGCGGATGTCAAGGCGACGTCATAACCAACTAGACCATGAGCCCAGTGATGTCGATTTAAGCGTATAACCATGAGCATATTTCCCTTTTTTGGAAATATGCGAGCAAGTGGATGAGCCCTGGCGAGTCCACGAAGACTAGACCATGAGCCCATTGGGTAACTGAGGAATAAAATACAGGTTCATAAAAGTTTTCCAAAAGTGGATAAGCATAGAAAAATCGTTTACTGCGACGGAGGCGCTTCTTCATCCTTGTGTACCTTGACTTCCATGGTGGACAGATCCTCCAGTGAATCGATATCCTTTCCGATTTTTTGGGTTTGCTTTTTAGGGGAATCATCTTTTGAATCTGCCCCCATGGACTTTGTCTTGTACCATAACACAAGGTTGTCCACAACAAAATCATCGTAATTCTCATCCGAGTATCCGATATGAATGTTATTCTCTCCGTGCTTTAGCCACCCTTTGGGAACAATTGCTATATCCATCATCCACTCCTCTTTGTTGGCAGGATGCGGCTCCAAGATGTCAGGAAGCGGTTTGTGATTCAAGAAGAACATCTTGTTGTTGAGCTGGTTGTCCTTTGTTCTGCAGTGAATTACAGCCAACTCATCCGGGTCCAGGTTTGTAGGAAGTTCGAATTTTGCATAGAACAAGGGTCCCACAAATATCCCTGCCTCTCCAATGGATGTGGGTTGATCACCCAGATGTCGAATCTCCGCTACTATAACCTTGAATTGAGTTTCACCGGGAATAATATCACCTCCCCACTACAGCCACTATATGAATTGTTAATATATATAATTTCTTGCCTTTTCACTGGTTAATCCAAACAAATTTATACTATACTGGTATTCTTTATTTAATCAGTAGGAGATGATTTTCGTGCTGCAAATCATAGATACCTCGAATATGGATGAAATCTCGGCATTTTTGACCACAACGTTTGTCTCACACTCATATGAGGTGGAATCCACACAGACAATAGTGTCCTTATGGAACGATCTTCGAAAGAACATCAAACTAAAGGATGAACTGGACTATATCTCCTCTGTCCTGGCGACTGGCAGGATCATGGACTACAAGATGGAGATCAAGGATTTGAACATTCTCAACACGGTAATAAACGATGTCCATACTAACATAGCCACAAGAAAGATAGAATCAGAAGACCTGCAAAGAGAACTTGTCTCTGCCCTCTTGACCTCAGCCAGTATCTCAAGAAGCGAGCAGGTGGAGAACATACGGGATATCGTGGAACTGTGGGTGCAGATTAAGGAAGGGATAGTTATAAAGGACGACCTTGATCTGATTACCGCGATTTTGACAACCGGAAGGATTATGGAGCTTAAGATCCGGGCAGGAGGCCTGGATTTTATTAACGATATCTTCCTGAACATCAGAAAGGAGATCAATCAGAGTGCGCCTGATATAACGATTTCCAAAAATGAGGTTGCAGCTGCCTTGATCACTTCCGCCTATACCGAGGTTTCCCGCAAGGTGGAGAAGATAAGGGACATTATCGAATTCTGGCATAATATAAGCCAGCAGGTCTCGATTGATAACCAGTGGGATTACATAACCACGATTCTGTCCATGGGAAAGATAAAGGATGTGGATGCCCAGCATATCATGGGCCACGAGGGTCTTCAGAACCTGAACAAGAGGATAAGGGAGCAGGTCACGAAAATTGTTGGAGAATGATTTTTAGAATTAAAATAGAAAAATAAAAAAAAGGGAAGAAGGTTTTTGTTGGTGTGCGTGAATTTTGATTGAATATAAAGAAATACTCAACCCAAAAAACCATAATGTTAGCTCAACATCCTCAAAATCTATTCGGTGACCACATAGTAGCCATCAAAGAAGTTGAGGTTTCCTTTTTTCTCTTCCTCAACCTTTAGATCTAATCCTTGTTTCAGTTCTTCATAATAATCTGTGAGCAAATCCAAACCCAGGGTCTTTGCGTATTTGAGAGCCTCATCTTCATTTTTCCTTTCTCGCGATAATAGAATCAAGGAACGGAATGGATCCAATCGGTGCTCGAGGAATCCTTTTTTCTTGTCTGACTCCACATTGGAAAGCATTTCTTCTAAGTAATTAACTGAGGACATATAATACTCATGAGCATTTTTGTAATCTTTCTTACTCCTGTAAATGTTGCCCATATTATGATGTATCCTCCACATAAGTTTAGATATTTTCTGTTTTTCTGCAATATCAAATGCTTCTTCATATTCTTTCATTGCTTTATCCATTTTTTCTTGGACAAAATAGAGACTTCCTTTATTCATTATTCCGCGAGCGACATTTTCTTCAAAATAGTTATCACGGGCGATTTTGATGCCATCCACCAACGCATCCTCCGCCTCTGGAAAGTTACGATTTAGAAGATGCATATATCCCACATCGATTGTATAATGAGCGATCCATGGGGTATCATCTGCATCCTCACTAATTGTTTTTGATTCTTCCCAGTATTTTATAACCTCGTCATAGTTCTTCTTCCAGAGTTCAACTGCCCCGAGATTGGCTTTAGCGTGTGCCAACAATCGAGGAAAATCTATTTTTTCAGCGATATCTTCCGCCCTTTTATGAAACTTTAAACTCTTCTTTAATTCTTTATGATTCCTATAGTTTATTCCCAGCCAGTTTATACAAATTCCAAAGGTTTTCTGATGGTCTTTCGAGAGCTTATTAAAGTCATGACTTTCATAGATAGTTTGAGCTCTTTCCAATACTTCAATGGACTGTGCAAATTCTCCCAGATAAAATGATGTGATTCCAAGGTTTGTTAGATTGGCTGCTTCTATCAATTCATCTCCCACATCCTTGTTCAAATCCAGGCTTTTATTTAATGTTTCTAGGGCGGCCTCACCATGGCCCAGAATCTGGTGAATCCTTGCCATATCTAGTAGAATCTCAAGCCTCATTTCCGGTGTTCCTATATTATTTTCCTCCATAATACTGTCCACCTTCTTGTAATTCGACAGCGCTTCCACAAAGGATTTGGATTGTAAGGATTCATCGATTTTTATCTGGTAATATTTAACTGCTTTCTTGAATTCACTACCGTGCTCAAAATGGAATGCCAAGGTGGATACGTCAACGGATTTAAGACCGCTTCTGTAATACACCTCCAATAGTTTTCCGATTTTTTTATGTAAGCGCACCCTATTTGTTCTACTCAGTTTACCATAGATATTTTGATGGGCCAATGAATATTTGAATTCAAAGTCGGCTTCTTCCATGGACTCTTCACTTACCTCGATGATCAGGGCGTACTTTTCCATAATCGGTTCCAGTTCATCGAGCAGATCACCTTCATCCATAGACATTAGTTTTGATAGGATATCAGATGTGAATTTTTCACCTTCGACACTTGCACGCTTGTGTAATTTCATATCCTTTGGATCTTTGATGCTGTCAACACGAGCTTCTATTATCCGTTTTACATCGTTGGGTGTCCGTAAACGGATATCTTCGATTTTTCCTTTCAATTTCCATACCTCTTTTTCCTGTATGATTACCTGGTCGTCCTTCAGCAGCTTTATGAATTCAACCATAAACAGAGGATTGCCTTCGCTCTTATCGAAAATCAATCCCAGAAATTCAGTTGGGAATTTGTGGTTTGGACAGACATTTGAAATATAGGCGCTCACTTCATCAGGTTCTAGGAAACCCAATTCAATACCAGTGACGTTTTTCAACTTCGGAAGGACCTCACCAAATGGATATGGTTTACCATCTCTGGGTTGAACGATTTCTTCTGTATGATAAGCACCAATAATCAGAATATGATGGTCCCCTATTCTTTCTGATATGAGATGAAGGAGATTGGCAGACGACTCGTCTATCCATTGCAGGTGGTCGATTATAAGAACAAGAGGACATACCTCCGATGCATCCAAAAGTGCATTTGTAAAATCTAAAAAGAATCTCCCCTGGTTGAAATCTATCATTTCCTGAACATTTTCCTTACCATATTCCTTTTTCCATCCGGACCTTATTATCATGGCAAAAGAAATAATTCCTTTCGTCACTTTATATGTTTCTGGTGATATATAATCTACAATTCTGGGTATATATTTTACCAAGATATCCCAATATGGACCCTGGATATGTTTCTTCTCGTCATCACAGAATATTTCATCGAAAAGTTCGTAGAAGGGGTGAAAGGCGGTAAAACTGCCTGTTACACCAGAACCGCTGGTACGAGCAAATATAATTTTTTCCCTGGTAGTTGAATCGATACTGGCTTGGAATTGATTGATTAATTCTGTCTTTCCTATACCTTCCTCGCCTGATACCAAAACAATTGAACCCTCTTTCATCCCCGCCTTGTTTAATGATTTGTAAAGTTCATTAAGCTCTTTTTGCCTTCCAATAAATGTAGATGTAGTTTTCACCATCTTCTCACTTCCTCCTGATCGTAACCCTATCCTTGAAATTACCCAGTAACCCTTTCAAGCTAGAGCTTTAAAAAATGTATCGATTCAAGAATATTTAAACTATTGCTTTTGCAATGAGGATATCTATAATTGAACCAAAATAAAAACTGGCTTATTTTTATCCTATTTCCTTATGCTAACAATGAGTGCTCCCCAAAGCTAAAGCATTGGGGTATCCACTCAGGCTAACAGGCAA
>CBDVCK010000294.1:0-4717 GCA_965372465.1 uncultured Thermoplasmata archaeon
GACTTCTCTCTAGGTCCCAGTTCCTTATTTTCCAATCTATTCTATGAATAAAAAATAAAAAAAAAGAAGGGGAGAGAGAAAGTTCATCACCTAGTGAATGGCGCTATGTAGATGCACATGAAAGAATCCCCCGATGAGGTCGGCCCACTCGGCAGCTCTATTATGTTGATCTCATGAAGGTCGGAGATGTCGTTCATCTTCAGGTAGCTGTCAGAAAGTGTGTAGAGTGTATCGTCTATGTAAAACGACCTCTTGATAGGGTTCATGTAATAATACCAATAATATCCGGGCTGGTTTTCCTCGTCCTTGGGATGATCGATGGTACCCTTTAGCTGAATGCCTCCGTCCAGGGTGACATTGAAGACATATGCACAGCTGGTAGTCCAGTTCAGTTTGACTGGAATCACGAGTAGGTTCTTTTCCCTGTTGAACAGAAATGCATGGGGCTCACTGGCTGCGATTGTGGAAGAGGAGCTATCCCCTATTACGAACTTTGATACTTCCTTTGGATTCTCCACATCTGTGACATCGAACAAAGAGAGTTTGATTCCCTGCATGGGTCCGTTTAAAACAGCTTCCCTCCCCAGCCCGATCACATGGTTTTCATCGTAGGGGTGAAGGTAATCGGACCACCCGGGAATATGCAGTTCCCCCAAAAGCTCGGGATTCTCGGGATCTGAGAGGTCAATGACAAAGAAGGGGTCGCCCGTTCTGACCCTAAATGTTACGAGATAAGCCCTGTTTCCCATGAACCTGGCAGAATACATCCGCTCGCCGGGAGCGATATCCTTCAGAGTTCCAATAATGTTCAGGTCCATATCGAGAACATACACCCTGTGGGAGACAGTCCACCCAATCGTTGCCGCCACTCTGAAATTGCCCTCGTGCTCGTCCATGGAGAATCGATTCAGAAGCGTACCCTCGATTTCCCCGTATGCTTTGTACACTATCATTCCATTCTCAATGAGAATCCTGTGTATCCTCGTCTTGGCAATCCGATTCTCGTAATCATATTTATAATAAGTAATGTAGATATTGTCCTGGGATACGTATATATTGCTCCCATAGTCCATGAGCAAAACCCTCATATCCACTATCTCGGAAGAATCGGTAATGTCTATGGACAGAATCGTTGTGAGCTGTAGGTAATAATTGAAATAGGTTGTGTCATTTGTGCCGTTCAAAAAGTAGATTTCAGAGGCGTCAACAGGCAGGTCGTATTCATTAAAGGTCCTATAGATGTACTGGGATGTTATCACATACAGAAAATCGCCAATCATCCTGGACTGAACCGGTGAGCCCTTGATGAGGTGTGAGTCCACAAGTTCGGGCTCCTCCTTTACTGATAGGTCGAAGATATCGATAAACGTTGCCTGGTAATAGATATAATTAAGGTAATAGAACTTCCCGATGTCCATTTCAACAGCGTTGCCGTCGTAGTCAACAGTATAATAATGGCTATCATTTGTATTTGGCGAAGGATCTATTTGGTATACAGTCCTCTGGCCTATGACCACCAGTGAATCCCCTTTGACGTAGATCTCCCTGATACTTCCTCTCGTATTGATGGTGGAGACAATAACTGCGTCCTCTGGAGGACTGACATCCACTATGAATACGCTGCACCTGTCCTTTGATAAAATATAGGCATATTCACCGTCCGTTTTCACAATGTCCCCCTCATCGACCCCTGTAACCTGGGCATTGGTTGTGGAATGAGTTGGGGAGGTCGTTGATGCCGTCGTGGCTGGAACAGCTCCATCAGAATCAATTAGTTCGACTGTTGGTCCAATAAGAAAATTGTTTCTAATACCCCCATAAATCCAATAGGAATTATCCATGGTATGGTTCTCCAGATAACTCCTGAGATCTTCAAGTGAAGAGAATTTACCTATCTCTTCCGAATCCTCGTGCTCGATAAAGGGTTTCTCCTCGGACTTTGTGGAAATCTCCTCAAAAGGATCCATCTCGATATCGTTCATGCTCTCCTTGGGTATGAGAAGCAGTCTCCCGTCCACTCCTTTCACAACATAATAATCATCGTAAAAGGAATCGTCCGGTTCATTTACATACTTCCTTTGGTCATTAACCATACTTCCGTTGTCCACATTGCCCAAGGTCATGTTCACAAATAACGCCATGCCCACTACAAAGGTCGCCAAAATCATTTTCTTCCTCATTATCATTTCTGTCACCAACTTCGGATTCTATTCATTTATCTATACCATAATATATAATCTTGATTTGAACATGTTATTGACATGTCGAATTGCAATCGACATTTCAGCTGTTTTTAAGCCCGTTTTCATCAATAATTACATTGGGGGGACTATAAAAAGTATTTTTGGCACGTTCGTCAAAATGTTATTCTTTACAAAACATATAGAAATGAAAGAAAATGGTACGGTTCGGCAAGATATTTCTTAATCTTCTTATTTTTTATTAAACATTTGGCAGGAGATCAAGCGGAAATAAGGTTGAAAACCCCATTATTCGGCTTTTGTGGAAGGTTTTATATGCTTCCAGATGCATTTATTCTTCATGGGGGAGGGGGGTAAATACGAATGAGTAGGGTAATGAGTATAATTATCTGTATGTTGATGATAACAAGCATTTCTACTTCAATTACACAGAATGCTGGACAATCTCAAAATCTTGTGCAATCAGGTCCAAGTCCTACTTCGGGTGGATCAGGTGGCCTAGCAGATTCTCCATGGCCGATGTTCCGGCAGAATCTTAATCATACTGGGCAGAGTCCTTATAACACCAGAGGAAATAATGGTAAAGAAAAATGGAATTTTACTACCGGTGATGCTATATATTCATCACCAGCGATAGGTTTCAATGGAATAATATATATTGGGTCAAATGATGAAAAATTATATGCTATCAATCCAGATGGTTCTGAGAAATGGAATTTCATGACAGGAGGTGACGTGGGCTCATCACCCGCAATTGGTTCCGATGGCACAATATATGTGGGCTCAAATGACGGTAAATTTTATGCTATCAATCCTGATGGAACAGAAAAATGGAATTACAATACACATTCATCGATTGGATCATCACCAACGATAGGTCCTGGAGGGACAATTTTTTTTGGTTCTCAGGCCCAAAATGGAAAACTTTATGCTTTTAATCAGGATGGTTCATTAAAATGGTCTTATACGATTGGACCAAGTGAAAGATGTTCACCTGCCATTAGTATTGATGGAACAATCTATGTTGTCTCGCCAGCACTAAAATTATATGCTATTAATCCTGATGGCACTCTAAAATGGAGTTTTATGACTGGAAAAACTATTAATTCATCACCCGCAATTGGTTCAGATGGTACGATATACATAGGCTCTGACGATAATAAACTGCATGCAATAACTCCTGAAGGTAATGAAAAATGGAACTTCAATATTTCAAGCAAAGTTGATTCATCACCTGCAATAGGGCCCGATGGTACTATTTATATTGGTTCTTATGACTATAAAGTATATGCAATCAATCCTGATGGAACAGAAAAATGGAATTTTATGACTGATGCTCGTATTCATTCATCACCTGCTATTAGTTCTGATGGCACGATTTATATTGGATCTAATGATGAGAAATTATATGCTATAAATCCTGATGGTTCTGAAAAATGGAATTTTTTATCTGGTTATGATATTTCCTCATCCCCTGCAATTAGCTCAGATGGTACAATTTATTTTGGATCTCAGGATAGTAAACTGTATGCTATTGGAATTCCTGATAAAGATCTTATTGTTAATGTCACCTCCCACTTTTCAGAACTCAACTCAGCGGCACAATCCACAATCACAGTCCATGTTACTGATGGCACAAACTCTGTTCAAGGTGCAACTGCAAATCTGGTTTCGGATAATGGGGGAATATTCAGCCCGCAATCAGGAATTACTGATGCAAATGGTGATTTTGAGAGCATATTCAATGCTCCTACTGTGACATCACAGATTATTTGTAGGATATCAGCAGAGGCTAGTAAAAATGGCTATAACAACGGTTCTGGGGATGTGGATGTCACTCTAAATCCTATTCCGTGGCCGATGTTCGGGCAGAATCTTAATCATACTGGGGTTAGTCCATATGATACGAGTTCAAATCCCGGGAAATTGAAATGGAGTTTCACCACAAATGGCAATGTGGACTCATCAGCAGCGATCGGAAAAGATGGAACGATTTATGTCGGTTCCCAAGATAGCAATCTTTATGCAATTTATCGAAATGGTTCGTTAAAATGGACTTTTAATGCCGATGTTGGGATAAAATCATCACCCACAATTGACTCTTATGGTACAATTATTATAATTACCGGGACATCAACACTTTATGCAGTGAACCCTGACGGTACAGAGAAATGGAATTATACAATTGGGGATGAATCTGGGGAGTCATCAGCTGCAATCGGTTCTGATGGGACTATATATGTCGGATGTTATATTGAGAATAAACTAATTGCGTTAAATTCTGATGGAACACTTAAATGGACCCATATATTCGAAAGTGGATATGGGGTTCGCTCATCACCGGCAATTGGCGTAGATGGCACGATTTATGTTGGTTCGGGAAATGGAAATTTATATGCAATCAATCCAGATGGATCAAGAAAATGGCAATTAAAATTGGGTGATCGTGTAAATTCATCTCCCACTATCGGTATTGACGGTACAATATATATTGGATCATGTTATGATAATCCAAC
>CBDVCK010000295.1:0-4717 GCA_965372465.1 uncultured Thermoplasmata archaeon
CACCCCCAAGTAAGAATAGAAATGCCAGAGGAATCAAGGGATAGGGCCAGTAGATTCTCTCCATGAAGGTCATGGATGTGCTCTCCTTTTCTACACCCAAATCAATGGGATTGGAACTTATTTCATTCTTGCCATCCGATAGGGTAAATACAACGTCAACAAGAAAAGAGCTCTTGTTCTGGGGTGTCCAGGTAGCTATATGGGTTTCGGGGTCAATCTGTATTTCTGCATAATTGGAAGAGAATGTTAAACCTTTGGAAATCGAGCCCATCTGGAAGTGTTCGTACAATCCGATTGACCAGGTTTCCCCGAACTTCACATCCGCGCTTTTTAGGCCACCGAGATACGCTGGTGCTAAATAACCAGTATCCAAGGCAAAAACAAAGGGTGTTGGTTGATATCCGCTCCCCACACCATTGGAATCGAAGGCCGCGACGCGCCAAAAATAGTCGTTCTTATCCTCCAATGGTATCATGGGAGTGTAAGAAGTATTTACAATGTCTGTAACAGTGGTAACATTTTCGCTAAAATCAGCCCTTAATGAATACTGCAAGGTATAGTAATCGATATAATCCCCGCGATCCGTATCTATTGAAGCACTCCAGTGGAATGTAGGGACCGTTGTATTTACCAATGTATCGTAGGGAGGCAAAAGCAGTTGGCAAACAATGGGAGGATCATTGGTGTTACTGACATTTATTGTTAAACTTGTATAGTCAAACCCTCCATTTCCGTCATTTGCCGTGATATCAACCCAGTACCAACCTACATCCGAATTCCGGGGCGTCCCATATAACTCCCCTGTAGTGGAATTCAACATTAACCAGGTAGCGTTTGTACTCAAGCTCCATTCCACAGAATCGGCATCTATATCGGTAAATTCATAATCCACATAGTAGGGGGAGTCCTCCTCGATGTAATCGGTATGACCCGTGGTAATGGTTGGGGGATCATTTATGTTGATTGCGAATAACGTGTAATTTACAGAGTAAATTCCACCATTACCATCCTCCACCGTAACATTGACCCAATAACTTCCAACATCATCATTTCCCGGTGTTCCAGAAACGGCTCCTATCAGATTATCAATGGCAAGCCAGGAGGCGTTTGTCTCAAGATAGTATGTTATCAAACCCTCTCCGTCATCAATACAGTCAAAATCCTGAGTATAGGGTACATCCTCGTAGGAATTAACCAAGGGGGCAGTGGTTATATCAGGGGGTGTGTTGCTCACTGATATTGTGTAATTTCTGTAATCACTCCCTCCATTTCCGTCATTTACAGTGACATTGACCCAGAACCAACCCACGTGGGTA
Source organism: uncultured Thermoplasmata archaeon (assembly GCA_965372465.1). Taxonomy (GTDB): domain Archaea; phylum Thermoplasmatota; class Thermoplasmata. Next base: position 1,317 of record CBDVCK010000295.1, read on the forward strand.
TTATTTGAAGTCCCGCTTAATACACCTAAGGAGGGATCAATTGCCAACCATGATGCATTGGTAAGAAGTGAATAGATGATGGTTCCCGAACCATCGTCATCGCAGCTGTAATCATCTAAAAGTGGATCGTCCTCGTTTATAAATGTAATAGGTATGCTTGTTATGGAGGGAGGTACATTGTCCACGGTTATGGTGAAATTCGAATAGTCCATCCCTCCGCGGCCATCATCAACAGAAACATTTACCCAGCACCAGCCCACATCAAGGTTTTCGGGGGTACCGGTGAGTATGCCGGTAACAGAATCAATTATAAGCCAGGAAGCGTTTGTTTCAAGCTGCCAGCTAATCTGAGGATCATCAACATCAATAAAGTCATAATCAACTGAATAAAAGGAATCCTCCAAAGCCAATTGAATATCCGAAGTTGTTATCACAGGCGGGTCGTTCACATCCACAACAGTTGCGCTGTAGTTTCTGCTATCGAACCCTCCATTGCCATCGGTTACACTTACATTTATCCAATACCAGCCAACATTAAAATTTAATGGAATACCGCTTAAAATGCCTGTAGATGGATCAATAGAAAGCCATGTAGCATTTGTAATAAGTGAATAAGTAATATTGCCTTGACCATCATCATCGCAATCAAAATCATCCGAATGGAAGGAATCCTCAAGAACCGTGTTAACGGGTGTGGTGGTGATACTCGGGAAATTATTAAATACCGTTAAATCGAACTCCACATAATCCATACCACCGTTTCCATCGCTCACCGTTACATTCACATAATAGAGACCAACATGCAAATTGTTTGGTGTACCACTTACAATCCCTGTGGAGGGATTGATACCAAGCCAGGTCGCGTTTGTTATAAGAGAATATGTAATTGTACCCTGGCCATCGTCATCACAATCAAAATTGTTTGAATAAAAAGAATCCTCAAATGCTGTATCATCCGGAGTTGTCGTAATGCTTGGAGGGGTGTTGAGGACGTAAAGTGAGTAGTTTGCAAAGTCCACGCCTCCATTCCCATCATTTACGGTTATGTTCACCCAATATGTTCCCACATTGGTGTTGTCCGGTAATCCGCTCACAATACCTGTGATGGGATTGAAATTCAGCCATGTGGCATTGGTAAATATTGAATAGGCAATATTACCCTGATTGTCATCAATGGAGTTGAAATCGTCGATATGTATGGAATCCTCATCTACAACTTGATCAGGCACTGTAGTTATGGTCGGGGGAGTGTTGTTGACAGTAAGTGTGTAATTCTCATAATCAATACCACCATTTCCATCATTTACAGTTACATTTACCCAGTAAGAACCCACTTGTGTGTTGTTTGCGGATCCGCTCACAACGCCCGTGGATGGATCTACTGCAAGCCAGGTGGCATTTGTGAGAAGTGAATAACCGATTGTACCTTGATTGTCATCACTGCAGTTGAAATCGTTCCATAGTGATACATCTTCATCGATAAATTCAATTGGTGCATTCGTAATTGAAGGGGGAGTATTGTTCACTGTTATTGTAAAATTGGTAGAGTCAATGCCCCCGCGGCCGTCGATTACCGTGACATTCACCCAAACTGAACCTACATCATCGTTTTCAGGAGTACCCGAAAGAACTCCTGTGTTCGGATCTATTGTGAGCCAGGTGGCATTTGAATCGAGTTGCCAGGTAACAACGGGATCATCGATATCTATACAATCATAATCTACGAAATAGGAAATGTCCTCATCAGCGTATTCTAAATCGGCTGTTGTAATTACAGGTGGATCGTTTACATCGTCCACTGTTAAAATATAGTTAATAAAGCTCAAACCTCCATTGCCATCGGCAACACTCACATTGACCCAGTACCAACCCAGGTGGGTATTGTTGGGTGTACCATTTAATTCACCTGATGTGATATTGAAATCAAGCCATGTTGCATTTGTGAGCATGAGATATGTTATATTTCCCTGACCATCGTCCACACAATCAAAATCATCATAATGGAATATGTCCTGTGTGGCTACGGTAACAGGTACGGTTGTTATGGTGGGTGGAGTGTTATTGACCGTCAGATTGTATGTAACAAAGTCCATGCCGCCGTTTCCGTCATCAACGGAAACATTAACCGAATACACTCCCACATGGGTATTATTGGGGGTACCGCTCAACATACCTGTTACGGGATTGATATTGAGCCATGTGGCATTTGTTATAAGAGCATATAGGATATTGCCCAAACCTTCGTCATCAGAGTCAAAATCATCGATATGAAGAGAATCCTCGAGAGTGGAATTTACAGGTATTGTGAAAATAATAGGGGGTATATTCTGAACATTTAAAGTATAGTTGACAGAATCGATGCCTCCGTTTCCATCGGTTACAGTGACATTTACCCAAAACCATCCAACATAATTATTATCAGGAGTTCCGCTCAATATGCCGGTGATAGGACTTAAACTGAGCCATGTGGCATTCGTATTAATGGAATATGTGATATTACCCTGACTATCATCATTGCAGTTGAAATCGTCAAGATGCAGGGAGTCCTCCACGGCATCCTGATCAGGGGTGGTGCTAATAGAGGGAGGAGTGTTGTTAACGGTCAATGTATAATTCACAGAAACGATACCTCCATTTCCATCGTCAACAGAAACATTTACCCAATACGAACCCACATCTGTGTTATCCGGTGTTCCGGTAAGAATACCTGTGTCGGGGTCTATGTCAACCCAGGTAGCATTCGAGTTTAGTCCATATATTATGTTGCCCTGCCCATCGTCAATACAATTGTAATCATCCAGATGTAGGTTATCTTCCACTGCAAACCCATCCGGGATAGTAGAAAACAAGGGTAATGTGTTGGTAACAGTGAGCGTGAAATTATTAAAATCGTAACCTGCATCGCCATCATCCACACTGACATTCACGTAATAACTACCCACTTCTGAGTTCGTTGGTGTACCGCTTAAAGTTCCGGTTCCCGGGTCTATGTTTAGCCATGTGGCATTAGTTTCCAGTGCCCAAGTCCCTATATCCAAATCGATATCCACATAATCGTAATCTTCATCGTATGGATCGTCTTCAAGAACGTCAAGGACGTCTAGCGTTGTAATAACTGGTGGATTGTTATTGACAACAAGTAAAACTGGAATGGTTTGATTTGATTCCTCGCCATCGTAAACCGAGAAATTGTAATTATAGGTTCCCTTGGCAAGGGTTATGTTGTAGAAGAAGGATTTTCCATTATTGGTGTAAATATCAAGAGAATCGAATTCAAGCATCGTAAAGGGACTTCCAGCTTCTCCCGGAATATACAAAAATATCTCGAGAGTGTCGTTGTCAAAATCCACCATAATGACTGAAAAGTTGAAATAGTCACCACCAAACCCTGTAGGAGGTAT
>CBDVCK010000296.1:0-4700 GCA_965372465.1 uncultured Thermoplasmata archaeon
AAGGACAGCCGAGGACTCGGGTTCGAATCCCGACGGGAGCACTTTTCTTTATTTTTAATTAAATTCGTGCTCCCGTCTGGCATTCAAGTTATAATTATAATTGCTTAGGTCTTAAACTTGAACACCCGACGGAAGCTAAAACAAATAATTAATCGAAAGATTCGAGCAGGTGAGGTCTCAGAATTGAAAAACCTTCGATGAAAGAAAAATTTTAAACCTCTCTTCTTTTCACCAATCTCTCCAAAAAAATGTTCAACGAGCTGAGTACACTCCATAATACAATCGCAATTCCAATGTAAACCAAAATGATTCCAACACTCTGGAACATCAAACCAATAGAAGAACTTACCGTCGAGAAAGCTCCGCTAGTGATAAATAATACAAGGCCAGAGATTATCGCAAATAGTCCGAGTAACGATTTAGTATCCATGCTCATCATCTCTATCATAAGAATCCTGCTCATAAGAATAGGATCAGTTATCATTATTATGATTCGTATTAAATAAATCCGTTGAGAACAGTATCAAAATTGATAACTACAGCACAAAACCTTTATTAATTAAGCCCGATTTTTAAAATCCCTTACCTCAACGCCCTATACCACTGAGAGCCCACAGATTTACAAACCTTATTTTCCTAACCCGGCTCTCAGTGGAATTTACATTATTCTTCAAAAATATTCACTGAATCAACCGTCGATGCTAACTAGGGTGATTTCGAAAAGACGTACCAGACCGTCATTATCCCCTTTTTCTGAAGGGAGCCTTACAACCTTGGTTTCACCAGCCTTCATACCAACTGCACCCTCCCAGAATCCTGGATAAACTTGTATATAATCATCTCCAGTATCAGGATCGGAGGGGCCAATGTACGTCTTTAGAGGGGAGTAAGGCGGCCTGACTGAGAAACCATCTATTTTAGGTAAATTGTCATTATAAGCTGCATCAGATTCTGATGTATCGAATATTCTACCATCAGGGAAAATGCCTATGTAATCAATTTGGGTTTTATTTCCTACGGAGACGGTCTCAGCGTCAAAATCCAAAGTGAGAGTCGTGTTCAGGCGGACCGAATCTGTTGCTTTATTACCACCTTGGCCAATGATATCAATATCGTATCTTCCCTGGGAAGTCGTGGAGGAAGTCGTGATGTTACAAATCATGACCTCGGAACCAAATGCGGGAATGTCCATGGAATCGAATTCAAATGAAAGACTCCAGTTGGCTGGAAGCTGACTTCCATTATATGAGAATGAAATCGTATCTTCTGCATTTCCATTGTTTTTTACTAATATTACATAGTTAGTGAATCGCCCAGGGTCTGCATCATGGGAATTATTGTAGGCAATAAGTTCAACATTGTAGGTTCTAAAAATAGTTAAATTGTATTGTAGCGAATATGTATATGGCGTGCTTTGAGAGGTGGCGTTGAACGTGAATGAATATGTTTTATTCAGGGCAGTTGAGGGTGATGGGATAATCGAAAAGGTCTCATCCTTGGATTCACTTGCATTAATTGAAATATTGCTGGGATAAAAGTACTCCCAGTCAGAGGGCAATCCATATATCGATAGAATGAATTCATCAGCAGCGATTGGTGGGTTGAATAGAGCAATATCGAATGTTAGATTATCCCCTGGATTCCCTCCTATTGTTAAAGTATCTGATGTCAATCCTAGATAAATATCAAGCCGAAAGACAGTTATTTCATAATCAAGGGTATAGGTGTGCTGTGTATTTGCTGAGGTGACATTTAGCATGAAGGAGTAAGTCCTGTTTTCTGCTGTTGCCAGTGAAGGGATTATTGAAAATTCCTGAGATTTTTCCTCCTTAATATCCAGGGATATTGTGTTTGGTAAGGATATTTCCCAATCGGAGGGTAAACCTAATACCCGAGGCCAAAAAGTATCTGCTTCCTTATCAGGATTATAGAGCGTGAATTCGAAAGTTATTGTTTGATTCGGATAGCCGCTCATACCAGTCGAATCCGCGGTAAGAACCGCCCCTTCTTCTTCAGTTTCTTCAGAAGGAAGTAAGAAATAGTATACTGATGCCAAAATAATTATCAATACCATGATTATGGTGGCCACCATTAAAGTTGCTCTCCTGCGTCTTTTTGCTGTTTCCGTTAAGGATACATCCACACCTTCTCTACCATGTTTGCCTTTTTTACCGATTTCGCTTCGTCTTTTGGCCATGCTCCATACCCCCGTAAGTGAATTTTTTGTAGGTTTATAGCGGCATATGAATACCTTTCCCCTTAAAATCATTTTTGCCGTAATTTTCACAAAGTGCAAATGTATCACCCCGACAATAAACGATAAACATTATAAACAATCAACCCTATTTCGCCGATGCCCAATAGTATGACCAAAATATTTTGGGGCGTGCCATTGGGGGAGGATATCACGATAAGAGTAATGGAGGTATTGTATGAGTTTGGATTGGCTACCAAGAGAAAATGAGAAAAAGAACCACGAACTTTTCAAGGGAAAGGATTACTTCGGAACAGAACCCCCTTGTACGATGTACGAAAAGAAACCAGTGTTGGACCCTGAGGGAAATGAGGTAGAGGGACTGTATTCGGTCTGGATCACCCTAAATAATCCTAGGCAGTATAATTCCTATACAACTGAAATGGTGAAGGGAGTGATCGCGGGGTTTCACAACGCATCCCTGGATAGGAGCGTCGTGGCCGTGGTTTTCACTGGAGCGGGAGATAAGGCCTTCTGCACTGGAGGAAATACCAAGGAATACGCAGAATACTACAGCAAAAGGCCAAATGAGTACGGCGAATACATGGAGCTCTTCAATCATATGGTGGATGCCATCTTATTCTGTAAAAAACCTGTGATCTGCAGGGTCAACGGAATGAGGATAGCAGGGGGCCAGGAGATAGGGATGGCTGCTGACATAGCGATTAGCACGGATCTTGCAATATACGGCCAGGCAGGTCCGAGACACGGCTCGGCTCCTGACGGGGGATCAAGCGATTTCCTACCATGGTACCTTGGAATGGAGGATGCCATGTGGAACTGTGTCTCCTGTGAGATGTGGTCAGCCTACAAAATGAAAAGGCTTGGATATATTACAAAGGTCGTACCGGTTATCAAAGATGGAGACAAATGGGTGAGAAACCCCCAGGTGATTACAAATAATTACATCGAGGATGGCGAAATCGTATATGGTGAATTCAAAACAGGAGATGCGTTCAAAGAGGCAAGGGCCTATGTAAAGAATGCAACAGTGGACCTTTCACCCTTGGACAATGCAATAAATGAAGTGATCTGGAGATTCACAAATCTCTTTCCAGGCTGCCTGATAAAAACAATAGACAGCATAAGAGCCAAGAAGAAGTTCTTCTGGGATTACTCAAAGAATTACAACAGACACTGGCTTGCAGCCAACATGTCAGGAGAGGCTTTTCTTGGGTTCCATGCGTTCAACACAAAGAAAATCACAGGAAAGGACACAATTGATTTCATCAAGTACCGCCAGCTTATTGCAGAGGGCGCCTACCAGGACGATGAGATGTTCGAGGCCGTGCTTGCAAAACCCAAGCCAAAGGAAGAGTAAATAATTGTTAATCGGGGGGATATACCCCCTCTTTTTCCAATTTTGTGGGGAGGAGCATGAAGACCTTCAAAACCCAACTCCGGGTACGATATGCGGAAACCGATGCGGCAGAGGTTGTCTACTACGGTAGTTTTTTCCTGTATTTCGAGGTAGGTAAAATCGAGATGTACAGGGAATTGGGACTGCCGTATAAATGGGACATTCCCATTGTTGACACTTACTGCAAATATCTTGCTCCCGTATATTTTGATGACCTTCTTGAGGTGCACACTAATTTTGCAGACATCAAAGAAAAGAGCTTCAAGATCGAAAGTAAAATTTTCAAGAAGAAAGATAATGGAGAATTGGAGCCTGTGGCCGAGGGATATACTACCCATGTTTTCATAGATGAGAACAGAAAAGCTATCAGTATGCCGAAACACTATGCCGAGATGTTTAAGACGATTGAGAACGAAGAATGAATTTTGGGGTTTGTTGGCTCATCGATAGTGGAGAGTGAACAGAAGGAGCTTATGTCCTTCATCCGACACTAATTGAATCATTTCCTTGACCCGCCCCTGTCCTGATGTTATCATCATCCTTCACAACCAAAACTACAGTTCCTGGCCCTTCATAAACCAGAATTGTCGCATCCATAAAATCTCTTGGGTTTACTTCTGGCGAAGGATATTGGTCTGGATTTGGAGGATTGTTCAGATAAGTAACTGTCTTCACTTGAGAACCATAGGTGAAAGTCAAGGTTTCATCGTCACTCCCAGGGTCTGTGATATGCGAGATTATCTCAAATGGAAGCCCAATAAAATGACCATTCAAATCCACTTCCCAGGGCTCCATATGATTCCAATGATCGCTGTCTCGTTTTTTGGATTGCTGAACATTGAAAGTATGGTGTATCTTTTTGATACTGCCGTCCTGGGCTTTTATGTATATCCAAACCGGATTACCCCCAACATTCGGTGGGTCTTGCGGAGTGTAGGTTACGGTTGCGGAATAAGATTTTGAAAAGTTAATGCTAACAGGAATCCAGGCTATTTGATCATCTGGAGAGCCGGGTAAGCGTTCGATTGAGGTATAGCCTATTGCGTTGCCTTCCTCGTACAATGTCATACCCACATCATTATACTT
>CBDVCK010000297.1:0-4654 GCA_965372465.1 uncultured Thermoplasmata archaeon
CGCTTTTACATCTTGAATGTAAAACCTCCATAATGATTATTGCATCTCTTTTGAAAGAAGATTTTTTACTTCCTCAACAGTTGGAACTCTTCCGGATATTATTCTTTTTCCGTCGACAATCACGGCAGGAATCACTTTCACACCAAGTTCTGCATGCTCTTCTTCATTCCAGACATGAGAGATGTCTGCGGCAAGGTTAAGTTCTGCACAGGCATTGAATACATTCATCTCGGTTTCATTACACCGCGGGCAGCCTCCCCCTGCAATCTGTATCTTCATGTTTTATCACCTTTTTTGATATTCTTTAAGCCTCGGAAATAGCAAACCAGCGATATGTCAATTTTAAATAACGGATTATAATCCATGCTCTTTAAGTTTTTTAATAAAAAAGGCATCACTTGTTTTCGGGAGGAATTTTTCATAGAGTTTTTGCGCCTCAAGATTATCATGATCCGCTCCCACAAACACTTCCACCACACTATGTTGATTGGCATAATCTAGACAGAATTCCATTATCTTTGTTCCATAACCCTTATGTCTTTTATCTTGCTTAACTGCCAGATCATCAATCCACATTATATTCCCTTTATCGTAGAAACTGTGATATAAGGTCAGGGTAACATGGCCGATAACTTCATCATTTTCAAAAAAAAGAAACTGCTCAATATTATTACTTTCCTGCGCTTTGAGATAGGACTTTTTGTATAATTCAATTGTATCTTGAGAAATATCTTTGAAGACGTCCCGCATCAGTTCCATAACTTGATCAAAATCGTCAACAGTAGCCAACCTAGACTCCATAATAATCACCTGTCACTCCTTTCCATCTCCTTTATGCCCCACCTCTATAACCGTTATTGTGATTCCCACAATAAGGTTTTGCCACTCTCGGATTGCTCCTTGGTTTGTGGAGGGCTTTGGTCTCGGATTCTTGCCTCTCTCATCAACCTTTATAATTCAACTTAAATAAACTGCACAAAATCCCAGTTGCAGTGCCATCAACATGAAGTAATAGTGGCGCCATGCACGGGAATTCTCTCCTTTTTCTCGCGGTTTAATCAAATTTTTCATGTTGAGGTTGATATAGATACCGTACACAAATAAAATGAGGAGGAAAATAGTTCTTTGAACCAATATACCCGTATATACTCCGATGGGGATCAATACGAAAGGTAAGACGAAAAATGCTCCTGTCATTTTTGCTGCTTTATCATTCCCGTACAGAATAGGCAAGGTCTTCATGCCGTACATACCATCACCATCAACCTCTGTGAAATCCTTTGTACCGCACGCTCCTAATAGAAGGATGAAAAGAACCGACCCAATGAACCAAAAGGTGGGCTCCCAGGGATTTGTAAAGGGATAAATTAACCATCCCGCAAGAAGGAACAACCAGCTCTGACATAATGCAATGGTGGCAGTTGATAATATAAACCTCTTTTTGAGGTATACTGGAGGCGTGGAGTAGAGAGTTGTAATGATCAAGCAGATTGCAGTGACCACAAAGAATGAAAACGATATAATGTACGCAATTACAAGACCTATTACATAGACTGTGAGAGTGAAACCCAACGCTTCTTTTATGGAGATTTTTCCTGACGGGATCGGACGATCTGGTCTGTTTATCCTATCGATTTTTAAATCAGAGACCTGATTGTAGGCATTGCTCGCCCCGTTGAGCATGGCATAAGTGAATGCACCCACAAACAAGGGGATGAAATCGAATTCAGCCCAAAGCTCAAGTGGGGAGCTTAAGGATAATTTATCATAGAATCCAATGGCCAACAACCCCCCTGCAAGCACTGCCACTGCGGGAGGCACCAGAGTGAAAGGTCGGATTAGCTGGATGTAAATCGCGATCTTCTTTTTTACTGTGAAAACCATAGGAACTACCTATTATTGCCGGTATTTTAGTAATTTAAATTGATAGAATATTGTTTACATATAACCCAAGGCTCTTAAGCGCTCCATAACTTCTTCACTCTCTTTATCCTGTGCCCTCCCACTCCTTTCGGCTTCCGAGGGGTCAATTGGTTTGGTACACGGATAGCAACCAATACTCTTATACACTAAACCGTCCAAATCATAATCGTACAGCGGATTATAGGGGATATTTTCTTGTTTTGTGTATCTCCATACCTCATCAAGGGACCAGTGTAAAATTGGATGTATTCTAATATGTTTCGGGGACCAATCTCTGTCTGAAAATTCGTATTCTTTTGCTCTCATACCGTGTTCATCCCATCTGATTCCAACCAAGATTGCATCATATCCGTTCTTTTCAATGGTCTTTTCAAGGTTGATAGTTTTTAAGTTGGTGCAGCACTCGAATCTATTGGTTTGCGGATCTACCTTTTTTGCCAGTGCCTCATTATTTCTCACCCTTTTAAAATCAAGGTTCCAGATGTTTGCAACCATGTTTAAAAAATTATATGTCTCCCTGAATTGATATGTTGTATCCAAAAGTAAACATGGAAAAGGCACATCATCGAAAAATGCCATTTTCGCAAGGTAAATCATCAGAGTTGAATCCTTTCCACCTGCCCACAATATTGCCGGGTTTTTATATTTTGCTCTGACTTCTCTTAGGATAAATATCGATTTATTGACAAGATGCTGCATTCTCTACCACCTCTCTGTACTTTCTGTAATATGAATCGGTTTCCTGGCGAGATAATTTGACGAATGAATGTTCTTCTTTTGAAAGGCTATTTATCAGGTTCTCTTCCTCTTGCGGGTCTATTTCAATATCATATAATTCCTCTTCGTTCGTCGTCTGGTTTATAATGTATTTATATTTCCTTGTCCTAATCGCCTGAAGTGCGCCTTGGCCTCTCAAGAGGAACAGATCTTCGATATATGCTTTAAATCCGTCAAGTTTTGTTCCTTCAATTACAGGGAGTAAATCGATACCTTCTTCTTTCAAATTAGAATCCACATCCAAAAGGCTTAGTAATGTAGGGAAAATGTCAACATGTTTGATACATCCGTCTATTGTCAGATTTTTTGGCAAATCCCTATCCTTAATTATAAATGGAACTTTTATGTCAGGCTCGTACATCGTTGTGTGTTGTGGATAAGTGACATCTTCTCTCCATGGAATCGGTGGAAGAGCCCGCTCACCCAGCATTGTTCCATGATCCGCAGTAATAACAATGGTCGTATCGTGGTAAATTTCATTTTCTTTAAGAACTTTAAGAATGGGACCAATGAACCTATCATCACACAAATTGATCTTGGCATCATAAAAACCATATTCCGATTGAGAACTTTCGCTATCCAACAAACCCATTTCCAATAACTGCCTTTCAGAGCCTTCATGGGTATGGAAAAAATGCCCGAAGGCAAAAAATTTTTCTTCTATATTATTCTCTATCCATTCAATCATCCTTTCTATCCACCAATTCCCCCAGGGAAAACGAATATCCGGATGCTCCGGGTCCTTATAAGAATGCAATTCCCACATAAATTCATCGCCAACTGCGGGTTCGTCAAAGAAATCAAAACCATTGTTAAAACCCATCTTTTTACCCAGCATACTATTCCCTACAAAACCTGCTGTCTTGTATCCGTTATTTTTTAGAATGACAGGCAATGACCGAGAGAGAAAACTATCAAATGGACCCCTCACACCATGAGAATACGGATTTAAACCGCTCAATATCGAAGCATGGGCAACAGGTGTCAGGACCGAGGACGCTATGCATGTTGAAAATTTCACTCCATCACTTGCAATGCTATCGATATTTTTCGTGCTAGTTTTTTCATTTCCATAGCATGTGATATGATCGGCCCGCACCTCATCCATTGTAATTAAAATCAAATTCTTTTTTTCCATCACATTATTCCACTCACTATTGTTGTATTCTTAATAACGCTATATTCCCATAAATTTTGAGGTTTACATGTAAACCTTAAGCTATATGTGATTAAAACTCAGTATTACTTCACAATGAAGATAGCTTTTATCGACCCATGCAATAAAGGGTGGAAGGGTCGCATGCCGCACTCTCTCCCCCAAATGTTCTATCCCCCACTCTGGCCTTCCATATTGAACGCCCTAACACCGGAGCAGCATGAAAGGACTTTCATATCCCACCAGCGCAAAAAAATTACGGAAGAGACGCTTTCCAAATTTGATCTGGTGGCCCTCTCAGTCCTTACCACTACATGCAAGGACGCCTACGAGCTTGGTGACATGTGCAGGAAAGTGGGAACCAAGTGTGTCATGGGAGGCTATCATCCATATGTTCTTCCCGAAGAAGCAAAAAAGCACTGCGACACCCTGGTATTTGGTGAGTGTGAGACCAACTGGCCAAAGGTTATCAGTGATACCGAGGCCGGAGAACTCAAGCCGTTCTATAACGGAGGACTCTGCAGGGAGGCAGATTTTGTTGTTCCGGATTTCTCGATATATAAGAACTGGTTCTATCTGAAGAAACCTCTGGAAATCACCAGAGGCTGTCCGAATCGCTGCGACTTCTGCGGACTCCCACTCTATACAGGATATATGTGCAGATATAAACCCCTGGATGTTATAAAGGAAGACATAGAGAGGTGGGAGCGTAAAAGGACAACTGTGTTGACAACACCAAACCTCATGGCCAATCCAAAAAAGACAAGGGAGCGGCTGAAGCTTATCAAGGAGTACAAT
>CBDVCK010000298.1:0-4612 GCA_965372465.1 uncultured Thermoplasmata archaeon
CGGTGTTTCCCAGTCCAACTGCTCTTCAATTTCCTCTTCTTCTTGTGGTGAAGGTGGTGATTCATTATCCTCATCAAGGGGCTCTTCCTCAAGTAATTCCATCTCGATTTCTTCTGGTTCTAGGTCCTCCTCCTTTTCTTCAGGAAGCCCTATTTCCCCTTTTCCCCTCATCATATTACCGATGAAGAAAGCGACCAAACCCACGATAATAAGCAACAGAATCCATATGAAATCAAAGGGTTCTTGGCCTTTTTTCCCAAGGATATTAAATGTGAGTGTCATTTGATCTGATTCCCCCTCTCCATCGGTAACTGTAATTGTTACATAATGCAAACCTTCATCTTTCTCAGCAGGAGTAAATGATATCTCACCTGTATTCTGGTCTATGTCGAAAAGCTCGGTATCGTCTGAGAATGTTAAAATGTCTTCTTGATCAACATCAGTTACCATCACGGTATAACTGAACATCTTGCCAAATTCTGCAGTCAATCTGCCTACTGGTTCTGTCAAAGGTTGGTCATTCACATTCAGGATCGTGAAAAGAACAGTCTGATAGGCGATACTACCATTCCCGTCCTTCACAGATAGATTGACCATAAAAGTGCCTACATCCTCATTGGTTGGAGTAAATGATATGACGCCGCTTGCCTGGTTTATATCAAATAAGGTTGTGTTATCCAGGTATATCATTGAATCACCAATATCGAGGTCTGTAGCAGTGACTGTCAAAGTGAAGGGTGCATCCTCCAAAAGGGTCTGATGTTCGATTGGTATAAGGGTTGGCGGATCATTTACATTTACCACGGTAAATAATATATTTTCGAAATCAGATAGGCTGCTAGAATCTGTAACTGTAATTTTAACTACATATTTCCCTACATCATCGTTCGATGGTACAAAAGTTATATTTCCGGTAGTTGAATTGATATCAAATAGATCGGAATCGTCGGAGAAGGTTAACATATCACCCGCATCGATATCGATAGCTGTGACGATGTAGGAAAAAGTCACGCCTTCCGTGGCGATCAATGGTCCAATTACCTCTAAAACTGGAGCATCATTGCTGTTTGCTACGGCTATGATAAATTCCTGGGTGGCAAATGCACCTGCCATGTCTGTCACATTTACTATGACAAAGTTATCTCCAACCTGATCGTTCATTGGCACCCAGGTTATAAGACCGGTTGAACTGTCCATGCTCATACCAATAGGTGCGGCATCTAAACTAAATATTAACATATCTCCAATATCTACATCAATTCCGTTTACGTCGTAGTTATATTGACTATCCTCAGTTACACTAAATATTGGTGTCGAGGTAATAGTGGGTTTATCATTTACATTGATAACTGCAACACTAAATGTTTGAGTAACAAAATCACTCCCATCTGATACATTCACGATTACCATATAAGTTTGAGAAGCTTGTTGATAAGTAGGTATCCAGGTAATTCTACCGTTAGAATCTATAGCCATACCATCTGGCTTCAAGTCTAATTCATAGGCGATAGTATCTAAGTCGTCATCCACAACTGTCAGATTATAGTAATAGGATGAATTCTCAACAGCGATCGTTATCGGAGATGAGGTGATAATTGGAACATCGTTAGTATTCTGGATATCCATATGGAGTTCTAAGTAACTCTCAGCACCATCATCATCCACAATTGTGACATTTACTATATGTGTTCCAACATCTGCATTTGTGGGTGTAAATGAGATAACGCCTGTTACAGGGTTAATATCGAACATTGTCGTATTATCCGAAAAGGTTAGTGTATCTCCTTTAACATCTGTTGCTATGACCTGAAGAGTATAAATCTGATCCTCCTGTAAAAATTGAGGAGTTATCGGTGTTATCTCAGGTGCGGTGTTGTTTATTGCGATTGTGATGGAATCTATACTCGAAGTGCCGTCATCATCTGTCACTTGGAGTGTAGTTGTATAAGTTCCGTTGTCTTCATAACTGTGGTTGACCATTTTTCCAGAGCCTGTAGTTCCGTCACCAAAATCCCAAATATAAATCAGAGAGTCGATATCAGATGCTGTGTCAATAGAATTGCTTCCATCAAAGTATATATGCTCTCCCTCAACTCCTAAGTTATCGTTACCTGCGTCTGCAGTTGGTGGAACATTGTTTACAAATATGGTTACCGTATCGATATCCCAATTACCAGCGGTGTCCGTAACATTGAGTACTACTACATAGAAACCAGAAGATGTGTAGGTGTGGGTTGGTGTCTCACCGTATCCGAAAGTTCCGTCATCAAAATCCCATGTCCAATTTGAAATGCCTACAATATCTGAAGAACCGCTGCCATCGAACATATGAAGCTCATCTTCATCTATTGAGGAATCTATACCAGCATCTGCCATGGGTTTTTCTGTGTCCAATATAATGATTATAACCTTGCTTGAATCCATTACTGGCTCAGGCTTTGCATAGCCTGTATTTCCATTTAGAGTGGCCGTAACATTATGGGGCGTGTGATATACTTTGTTATCCCCACCTGGACTCCCGCCATTGGTATCGTTTTGAATATAATCTGTAACAACTATCCATCTGACGAATCCATCATTTTCTGTGAGGGATGGTGAACTCTGAATTGAAACATCCGTGATATTGGTTATATTGATACCTGCTCCCGAAATTGGTAGACCGTATGTTGAAACTACATAAATATGCATATACCATTGAACAGTAAGTGTTGAGTTCGGGTCGTCGAAATATACTTTGGTTTTGTTGAATGTTGTATTGATTGCAATGATACTAGAATTGTCGTATAAATTGAAGTCGTAAGAACCGGAATTTGAGATCGTTGAATTGACAATATAGTTATCTTGTGCGCCTTCCCTAGCCCCAACTCCATAAAAATTATTTGAATATATATTGCAATTATTTACAGTGTTGTTTGACGACAAATCCAGGTAAATGCCATTCACATTATTTGAATAGGCGTTATTCCTAGTTATTGTGTTCCAGTTTGAGGCACGAAGATAGATACCAGCCACGTTGTTTGAGGTTGCGTTGTTACCAATTATTTCGTTCCCGCTGGAAAAGGAGAGACGAATGCCGTCTATGCTTTTTGAGACATTATTGCCAATGATATAGTTCCCGCTCGATTGAAAGAGATAGATTCCCATGTTATTGTCTGAGGCATAGTTGTCAGTAATAGTATTCCCACCGGAATTCATGAGGTGAATGCCCTCTATGCCGTTCTGGATGACGACATTGCTAAAAACGTCATTATCGTAGGAATCCACGAGATGGATGCCATCATTGCTGTTTGAGGATGCATTGTTGCCTGTTAGGAAGTTATTCGAAGATTCGGAGAGAACAATCCCACCCGCATTGTTCGATGCATTATTGCCCGTTATATTGTTGAAGGTTGAAGAATCCAGGAAAATGCCTTCTACGTTGTTTGATGCATTGTTGCCTGTAATATTGTTCCAGTTTGAAGAATCAAGATTAATGCCAACTGCATTGTTTAAAACGGTATTATCGGTAATATTGTTTCCGTCGGAAAGAAAGATATAGATGCCCCAAAAGGTGTTCAAGTCTGCGTCGTTACTCGTGATATTGTTCCCTTTGGAATAATAGAGACGGATGCCCTGATCATTGTCTGATGCGTTGTTGTGTGTGACATTATTCCCACTGGAAGATTCGAGAAGAATGCCTATATCGTTGTTCAGGGCGGTATTGTCCGTGATGTTGTTCTTGATGGAAGAATCGAGGCGGATACCCACAAAATTGTTTGAAGCGTTGTTGCCAGTTATGTTGTTCCTGTTAGAATAATATAAATAGATGCCGGGAGCTCCGATGCTAAAGAAGGCGTTGTTCGCTAATACATTGTTATTGTGAGAACGATAAAGTTTGATGCTACTAGCGCAATTTGAGGCATTGTTACCTGTAATATTGTTCCCGCTGGAATATTCGAGAAGAATGCCTGTAGAACCTGACGAGATGTTATTGTTTGAAATATTGTTTCCATAGGAATAATATGTATAGATATTGGGTCTGTTGTTTAGGAATCTGTTTCCGATGATATTGCTCCCATTTGAAGAAATTAATAATATGGCGAAATAATTGTACGATAATACGGAATTTTTTATTTCCACCCCATCCGCCTCTATGAAAAGCCCTTTGTTGGATAAATCGTACCCGCACTCATGCAATTCGCTATCTTTCATGGTGAAATTCGACCCTTCTCTTACCCAAAACATATATTCGTAGTCGGATGGAGAACCATCATCAATATCATGGGGGGAATCTGTTATATTGCTGCCACTTAAAATATTCAATGTTCCGCCGTTTTTAACTTCGATGTTATATTGGCCGTCATAATTCGTATTGTTCATTATCAGGGTTACATTATAAAGGGTCAAACTCCCGCCGCTTTCTATGGTAAGATTTCCATCCAGGATTATCGTTTGATTGCCTCGAAACTCCGCACCCGTTATCGTCCATTCGGTTCCGTAATTTGTCTGTCCTTCAATATCTGGCGGGGGTGCTGCAAATACGGTAACTGAGACCATATATGAAATCAATATCGATATCACAACCACACGTTTATGCATTGTACTTCCTCCTTATCTTTTATTCCATAGTTAT
>CBDVCK010000299.1:0-4577 GCA_965372465.1 uncultured Thermoplasmata archaeon
TTTATGTTTTGATATCATGCCCTTTACACCTTTTATCTCGATGCCTGAGCCCTCCCCGAGATTCGTCATAGCCTTTTTATACACCCCTGAAAAATCTATCTTCTGCGAGGTTGGAGAGTCCACAGGTATCGTATGCCCCCCGCATTCACACAGCGATAGGAAGTTTCTTTTTCTGCACTTGATACAGCGTCTGATTCCAACATCGATTGTTATCTTCTTCTTTTTACGGGCCTCGGAAACAAGGCGCTGGACACCTCCGCTCTCTCCAAGCGGAAAAAGCACATGCGGCGGTGGTCTCATCTTGCGTTCTTTTGCTTTTTCAGGTCTGGCCATCCTTGCCCCGATTCTTGTGGGTCCTCGTGACCTGATCTGAACACCTGCAAGGGCTGAAACCAACCCGAGAACGTCTGAGGAGGACTCGCAATCAAGGCCCGGTAAGTCCGCTCTTTCTTTTATAGAGCCGTCCGTCAGCTCAAGACCCAGACATCTGATCAAAGGATATGCATATTTCTCCAATACAAGGTTTTGTCCATCCTGGCTGTGCGCACCTCCCAGATTAATAAATATATCCTTGACCTTCTCTTTAATAGGTAATCTCAATTTTCCATTTTCATGGCTTCCATAATTCAGTGTGTAATCCCTTAAAAAAAGTATATCCTCTTTTGAGACATCATGCCAGAGCAGGTTGAAATCCGGATGAAGCGGAATAGAATACCTCTCCGAGAGATTGAAGGCTTCTTGGGGAGAAAGAGGAGCAGGCAATTCCCCTGTATCACCACCGCTCTTTTCGAACTCGATCTGCCACCATTCCCTGCTGAAAGCGCCCGGCACCAGAACATGATTGTTCTCGAGAAACTCGCCAAACGGAATCAGAATCTCTCCCAGATCCACGATCTTCTTCACATTCTTTCTAACTCTTAGGGCCTCGGCAACATCCATTACTTCCACAAGATCTCCGTTTTCAAGAAGCACTATCGGGCCTTCGATGGAATCGCATGGGGTTACCGCCCCTGCCTTTCCCGGCCTTTCTATCTTGATCTGAGTTCCTACTGAAATGAAATCATCCAGTATCGTCATTGTTGCCGGATGTATGGATATGGCAGCCAATCCGCAAGTCCTGCTTCTGCCGTACCTCAACCTGAACCCGCCTCGCCTGCTGGGATGGCACAAAACAGGTCTTCCCGCCACTA
The DNA here is from genome assembly GCA_965372465.1 of uncultured Thermoplasmata archaeon. Classification (GTDB taxonomy): domain Archaea; phylum Thermoplasmatota; class Thermoplasmata. Next base: position 1,191 of record CBDVCK010000299.1, read on the forward strand.
TATCCTTGATGAACTTGTAGTTCGCCTCGATTCCGTTGCTTTCCTTTTCATTATTCTTTGATGTGGAAACCTTCAGTTTAACGAGGTCGTTTATGAACTCCCAGCCATCGATTTTGAGCTTTTTTACGTGCTTTTGGATCTTCTGCGCCTTGAGACACAGACCTTCTGCAAGAACCAGGCAGGCACCGCCTCTCACCCTGTTGGTGGCAACGCGACTTAGATTGCGATTCCCTGAAACCTCATCGTCCTCTGTTCCCTCGCCATCGATGCATATCGGGCAGTTTTTTACTATGAGGTCCATCTCCTGCCTGGAGGGTGTGTACTGGGAGGTCTTGTAAAGAGCCATTTCCTCCTTGTAGCGCTCGATTTCTTTCCTGGTTGGTTTGTAGCTGCCGATGCCGAGCTCCCTTCTCACAACATCTGCAATGAGGACGCTCATGGCCTGCCCTGTCCCTCCTGCAGAACGTATAGGGCCGGCATAATATACTGTAACATACGAAGATGCGCCTTTGCCTTTTATCTTCACATCAGCAACACCTTCCAAGGGCGCAACCAGGATGCCTTCTGTGAGCACTGCCAAGCCAACCCGTATGGCCTTCTCCACAGCCTTCTCCTGGCTTGTGGCTTCGCTTTTAACGATTTCCTTTGCTATCCTTAAGGATGCCTCCTCTCTGTCGTACTTGGCGCAAAGAGCCCGAATTCGCGGTGCAATGCCCTCGAACCCAAGGAGTTTCTCCACCCTCATGGCAAGGTCCTCTGCCTTTGGAATCTCCACCCGAACCTCCGGATCCTTTCCTTGGCTTCTGGCCTTCTCGCTGATCTCGTAACATCCGTTTACCGCTTCCTCCAGGGAATCGAAGTACGCCTTCATTTCTTTGCTTTGGGCAACCTTGCCTTTTGTTTCCACGATATCCATCTCCACAGGAAATAAAGGGGTGACTGGCACGCTTCCTCATCGTCTGTCAAATAAACAATAGGAACCAGAATCCGCCCGTAAAATCCGGTGCATCCTAAAAGCATACCCCAATTGATTTGTGAGGGTAAAAAGATTATGTGCCAAGGGTTGTCACACTATCGCCTTCTTTTCGTAAATAGAGAACCATATTATAGTCTTTGCACCATTTACCCCGACGGTTAAAATAGGGAACAGTGGTGAAAGGTTTGATAGCAATATCCAGTCCTGGATTCTGCATGACCCCATTTTCGGAAATGTTGGATAAGATTGCCCCACACTTCGATTCATGGGAGATCATAGCCGAAGGAATGCATACCATGTCTGATATTGAAGATGATATCAGGAAGGTACAGGAATCCAGTGATATCCACTTCCAAGTTCACGCACCTTTTAGCGATATTAACATGGCCAGTTTGAATCAGAAAATCAGGGAAAGCTCCATTGCCCAGACGAAAGACGCCATGAGAATATGCGCTGATTTGGACATCAAGCTCGTGACCATTCACCCTGGTTACAGATCCCCACTAGGGGCCTATTTTGGCGATGAAATAAGAGAAACCAACAAAAACAGCATTAAAGAAATTGGTCGGGCAGGGGAGGAGTTTGGTGTGATTCTTGCACTGGAGAACATACCAAGGATGTGGATATCCCTATGCTCAACAGCAAGTGAATTAATGGAACTTTTGGATGGCACGAACTTGAAGATCTGCTTTGATGTGGGACATGCAAATATATCTGATGATATCACCGGTTTTTTAGATATAAAAGACAACTTCGCAAATGTACATATTCATGATAATTTCGGTGACAGGGACAGGCATCTGATTCTGGGTGAAGGTAATATCGATTTATCGAAAGTGTTAAGGGAACTCTCAGATTACAATGGGAATTATGTCATCGAGTCAAACAACCTGGAGGAAGGTATAAAAAGCAAGGACTTTCTGGAAAACATGCTCAAAGGTAATTCCTTTTAAAACCTGTAAGATATGGTATTTAATGGTTAATACCTAGTAGCTTTTATATACCCTCACCAATATTACAACATATCAAGACCCTGGTTCAATTATAACAAATTGCGGTGATCTCAACGGAAAAGAAATTCCCCTTAGGAAAATTCTTGATATTTTCGCTCTCAATCCTTTGCCTGGTGGCACTCCCACTCACTTCCGCAGTGGCAGGCCCATCTGATAATTCAAAAAAGAATATATGGAATATCCCATCAAAGGATTTTAACAAGATAGATAACAATCTGGTATGGTACATCAATGAGAACGACCTTCGATCTTCTGACCCCATAAAAATAGTGGTGGATTACGAGAATAGACCCTCATTATCCCATGAAAACAGGCTCACTTCCCTGGGAGGAGAGGTGCTTTATGTATCCAAATATCTGAATTCTATTGTAGTTACCGTTACAGTGAGGAATATCGGAGAAATCGCTTCTCAAAAGGATGTTGTCAGGGTGGAATTCGCGCCTGACGGACAGTTCACTTTGAGCTCTGCACTCCCTACCATCGGTGTTCCCAGCGTCTGGAATACCCTGGGAAACAGGGGGGAAGGGGTGACCATCGCCGTAGTCGATAGCGGTATCGACGACGAGCATGTGGGATTGGATGATCTGGATGACGACCCTGCAACCGACGATCCCAAGGTCATTGCCTTCTACGATGCCGCAGGCCATCCAAACCAGGATGACGGAACCTACGAGCCCTTCGATAACCACGGTCACGGGTCACATGTAGCAGGTACAGCTGCAGGAACAGGCGCACCGGGTTATCAAAATATTGGTGTTGCCCCCCAGGCAAAATTGGTTGGAGTAAGGATAGGAGACGGCAGTATCGGATACAACAACGCCCTGAGGGGTGTTGAATGGGTCATAGCCAACAAGGAGAAATTCGGAATCGATATCATGAGCAACAGCTGGGGCCTTTTCATAGGGGGGCCCTCCAACCAGAACGGCCAAAGCACCCTTTCCCTGCTAATGGACGAGGCGGTTGATGCGGGAATCACGGTCTTCTGCGCTGCAGGAAATACCGCTATTTCATTGACTGTTTATTCTCCTGCGGATTCAGAGAAGGCAATTACTGTTGGAAGTGTCAACGATAATCATGTTTTAAGCTTATTCTCAAGCCAGGGTCCCACTGCGGATGGAAGGATAAAACCCGATATCTGTGCGGTAGGAGAGGATGTCAGGGCACCAAATGCAAATTCCGGAACAGGATATGTAAGTATGAGCGGAACCAGCATGTCCACCCCCATGGCAGCAGGACTGGGAGCTCTCATAATAGATGCAAATCCATACCTCACCCCGCTCGAGATTAAGCAGCTTTTCCACGAGACATCCGAGCATAACATAGATGACAGGTTTCCCATTTCCACAAATAACGGTTACGGCTGGGGTGTTGTGGAAGCCTTTGGGGCAGTGAAGAGGG
>CBDVCK010000300.1:0-4548 GCA_965372465.1 uncultured Thermoplasmata archaeon
CTTTTAATCTCCGATGACAATGTAACGGTTGGGGAGAACATACAGTTCGACGGCTCCCTATCCACAGGTGAGGGGCAGCTTTCATATTTCTTCGATTTCGGAGACGGGACAAATTCAAGCTGGGTGGCATCACCTGTTGTTTACCATTCCTACTCAACAGAGGGTATATACCAGGCCACGCTGAAGGTTCGAAACTCCACAATGGTGGAAAGCCCCCAAACCCCTGCAGTGGCCATCACAGTTACAATCGATTCTACTATTCCTGTTGCAGTCATTGATTCAATCTCACCGAATCCAGCCAATGAGGGCGAGACCGTAAGCTTCTCAGGATACGGAATCGATGAGGGAACCATTGTTGCCTATGAATGGCGGTCAAGCATCAATGGCTGGCTTTCCGATCAGGCCTCGTTTAACTATTCGGGTTTATCTGATGGTGTACATGTAATTTCGTTTAGGGTGAAGGATGATGACGGCACCTGGTCCGAGGAGGTGCAGTCAAATCTTAGCATCAATTCTATCCCTGAGGCGTACATCGACTCTATAATCCCAAGCGCCCCGAATGTGGGGGATAGCATCAATTTTGAAGGCCACGGAGTGGACGATACAGATATCGTGGATTACGAATGGCACTCAAGCATCGACGATTTTCTTTCAAGCAAAGACTCGTTTACCAAATCCTCGCTTTCAGCAGGAAACCACATCATATATTTCAAGGTTAAGGATGAAGACGGTATGTGGTCGGAAGAGGACACGCGGAGTCTAAACGTCAACGGCATTCCCAGGGCCATAATCGATTCCATTTCACCTGATCCTGCAATGATTGGGGATTCAATCTCCTTTTCCGGACGCGGAACCGATGACGGGAGCATTTCAAAGTACACTTGGGAATCCGACCTTGACGGTCTTCTCAGCACTAAAAACTCATTTTCCATATTCTCGCTTTCTGCAGGAGTGCACACAATATCTTTCACAGTTAGAGACAACAAAGGAGTGTGGTCAGATCCCGCCTCATATACCCTGACAATCAATGTCCCTGAAAATGTTGTACCCCAGGCCGTGATTGAGGACATTTCACCGCTGACATCAGAGAAGGGTGAGTCTGTGACCTTTATTGGACGGGGGCTCGATGAGGATGGCTCCATAGAGGAATACTACTGGGAATCTGATATGGATGGTCTTTTAAGTAATGCAAGGTCGTTTTCCACCGATGAACTTTCTGTGGGAACGCATGTCATCTCCTTTAAGGTCAGGGATGATTCTGAGGATTGGTCTGATCCTGTGATGATGACGATCTCTGTGGAAAAGAAAGATGATGAAAAGGAAAATAACCTTCTTGATTTCTCTTCATTTGCAAAAAATCCATTTCCTTGGCTTATTATCATAATTATAATCGTTGCGGTAACAACTGCAGTTATTGCCAGGGCTTCGGAGAAGAAAAACCGGAAGAACACAAATTACGGTTATAACCGGCGGCGGTATTGAGTTGAGAACGCTTTGCGTATTAATTTCGAACATTGGCTGTATTATTAGGTAATTTCACAGAGGTTTTATATATTGTAAAACCTTTTATCCATATTATCTAATGCCTAGAATGTGACTATGGCGAGGAGGTAGTTTGAATGAATAAAATCATTTCTATTGTTTCGATGGCTCTTCTAATATTGAATATGCTTGTGGTTTTGGACCTTGTACCCATAGGGGATGTGAAAGCCTCGGGTGATCCGGTCTGGAACGGGTCATACTGGGAGACTGCAGGGGATTGGACTGTTGATGTATCAACATCCACTTTCACGTACACAAGCTGCACCATTGTGGTCAATGGAAATCTGACTGTCACAGGGTCTTATACATTAACTCTGCAAAATGTGAATCTGCAAATAAACACCCCTTCCAATGGAACGTATAATATTACAGTAGAGGATTCACTGAGTACCCCTGCCATTTTGATTATCGAGGACCTTGATAACGTTTCAGCAACTCCGGGGGATAGATCAATAATAAACAGCAGCAATCCAGATGGCTTCCATCAATTCGGTTTTAAGGTCGAGGGTAATGGTCTTCTAAATATGTGGAATAGCGAGCTGCGTAACTGCGGATGGGATTATGATGACAACATTACCGATTACAGTGACGGTGGACTGTGGCTTGGAAGTGCAGGTCCAACTGTCATGGATAATGAGATTTCAAATGGTTACAGTGGAATAATTATTTACAGTGCTACAAACCCCCTAATCTCAGGAAACTTTATACATGATAATATGAATGCAACTGGAATTCTTGTAAAGGACACGATTGGATCACCTTCTAATCCTATTAGCATAGGACCTGATAACTTCGTCGACAGTTGCTTTTCTGGAATCGGTGTTTCCGGTTCCTCAAATGTTATTGTTCATAATAATACAATAACAAATAACGGAATCGAAAATATGACCGGGGCCGGGATATTTGTGGGAGGTTTCTCAACGTTTGTAAGTATTTTAAACAACCAGTTGTTTGACAACCCGGAACATGGATTATATGTAGAGAATTCCAATGATATTCTTGTTCAAAATAACGAGATCAACGGCTCGGATTTTAATGACTTTAATTCTATCACCGGAATTGATATTCTCAATAATTATTTCTGTGGGGGTGGCAACAGCACCGTTACCACGAATATTGTTGCTTCCATGCTAACTGATGCCCTATTCCAGGATAATGTAGTCACTGACAACATAGGTATCGGTGCCCTCTTCAATCTTGCTAAGGTCGACGTAATAGGTAACACATTTGAGAACAATTCTGGTGGCGGTTTTGGATTGCAGGCGGGCTCATACGACAGCTTGATCGCGAATAATATAATAAGAAATAATAACGACATGGGAATTCATATTGTAGGTAATAATATTAACATAACAAATAACCTATTCGAGAGTAATGGAGACGGAATTCCGTACCAAGGGGATCCAATGTGGCAGGACTGTGGTTTGGATATCATGAACAGCTATGACATATATGTTTCAGGAAATTGGTTTATTAACAATACAAGAAATGCAACCGGTCACGTGGATGGAATTTATCTGTGGGGTTCCGAAAGAGTTAATACGGTATATCTTGAGAGCAATATCATGGATCAGAATGACTACAATCTACATGCCCGCGGCGGTGTTTTAGCTTATGATACAAATAGTACATACAACAAATCGGCTTTGCCATTAATGTATGATGTTTATCTGGAATTCGATACAGTCAGTCCAGCCGATGGTCCGAATGACGTGATATTTCTCAATACCTCATTTGATAATTCTTCAGTATACATCGATGATGCAAGTTCAGGTACATTTACAGCCCAGTGGTACAAACACATACAGGTCTTGGATTCTGAAAGCATACCTATTTCAGGCGCAAGCATATGGATAAACGATTCAAGTAGCAACCCGGATCCTTCTTCAGGACAGCCCTTTACCACGGATTCGGATGGAAGGGTAAAATTCATTGCACTTACCGAATTTGTTCAGGATAATATAGGAAAGACCTTCTACACACCACATTCCATAGAAATAAAGGACGGCGCAAGAATTGGTCTTGATAATGCCTCCATGTGGTATTCTCATTACAATACAATATTTCTGAGTTCGCTCCCAATAGTCGAAGCTCTTGTTACTGAATTTGGGCCAACAGGCAGTGTCCTGCGGAGCAACACAATTGAGATCTGGGCGAGAGGCAGTGATCCAGAGGATGCTCCCGAGAACTTCACATTTTATTTCGAGTACAGGGTAAATAGTTCCTCCCCGTGGGTTAACGAGACAGATTTGGGCTCATATCTGAACTTAAGCTCTAAATATTACGATATCGGAAACGACTGGTGGAAGATAAATTTCACAGCTCCCACAGATGCTCAAATTGATTTCTACGCATTCAGGGTTAGATTCAACAATACCAATGGAACCTATAGTAACTGGTTGGTTGTAAATGACATGGTGGAAGTGCTGAACAATCCTCCTGATAGTGAGGATATCATTGTACCCATGCCATCTGAAGTCTATAGAGGGTTGAGCATCCCACTGTGGGCCGATGCATCCGATATCGAAGATATAGATGAGGATGATCTCTGGAATGCTGAGCTTGAATACCGTTTGAACGGCAGCGCAATATGGGAGAGTACTAATATTTCTGCAAGTTACTATGACCCTGGATACGGAGACTGGAGATTCACATTTTCTCCCATAGAAACAAGGCCTGATCCACACCACGGCCTCGTTGACTTCAGGGTGAAATTCCAGGACACCGACGGCAATTGGAGTTCATGGCATCAGGAAGATGACCTGGTTTTCCTTTACAACAATATACCTATTGCCATGGATCTTGAACCAGGATATGCTCAAACCTACAGGGAGCAGTCCATATGGATATTTGCAAACGTCAGTGACGCGGAACAGTTACCTAATAATCTACTAGTTGAGTTTTGGATTGATGAGCCCGGTGGTGGAGTTATTTGGGACAAGTTATATCTCAGCGGGCAGACCTGGGATCCAAGTGGGTTCTGGAAGATACAGTTCACACCTCCTT
>CBDVCK010000301.1:0-4497 GCA_965372465.1 uncultured Thermoplasmata archaeon
AACATATTGTGCTTCCATCCATTATCGGTTTCTTTCACCATGTTGCCTATTACTCCACCAATGTTATATTGAGAAGCAAGTTCGATCATCTCGGGGAGCAAACGGAAGTTCTCTTTCATAATAGTGAAGATAAAATGATTTCTCATTAGGTCTCTTCTTTTATAATTTTTCACCATCTCAAGATTATTAGTGAAATTTCCTATGTCTAAGCCTCTTCGAATCGTCGAGAGATGCTCCATATCAGGAGAATCACAAGAGATTAAAAGATTGAAATCCATCCTTAGAAGATAGTCCAATATTTCTCTATCTTCCATTGAGAGATTTGTGACAAGTTCAAGCTGCATATTCTTGTTATCCATAACAGATAAATACTCTCGAAAATTTGGAATAATAGTGGATTCACCAAGTCCATTCAAACGAATTGTTTTTGTCGAATTACATACACTCTCAATTATTTGTTTATATAGTTCCAACGGCATTGTTCTCCTAGATGAATATCTCCTTGAGCCAACACCACACATAATGCAATTTAGATTGCAATTGTTGGTAAGTTCAATAATTGTTTTAGGGGGAATTCCCCGAAAATCGTAATCTGGAATATTTATAACCTGATTTGTTAAAGATTTTACAGCGTCCAAGCGATTCTTTTTAATATTGGCCTTAAGAATAGGTAGGATATTAACCATGAAGAGACAGCGATCTTGATTGCTCAGCTTATCTAGACATTCGCTTAGCGTCTCAAAGAGGTCTAAAATACTTTCCATATCAATTTTATTTAAATTAGGATTCCATTTGGATATCAGCTCGCTTAGTTTTTCTTTTTGGTGCTTAGAGATATATTCCCATTCCTTTGAAAGATCCAACCGTTCAAGTATATCTGGATCATAATATTTATTCCAAAGCTGAATTAGGTCAGGATTTTTCAATGATTATTCCTCCGTCTCGCCATCCCAAGTTGTAGAAAAGGCGCTGTGACATTCTTAAAAATACAAATACAACAATTGTCCTAAAAGACAATTCAGACTCCCGATATAGACGGATATGCCATTCAAGGTCTTTATAAATGTTTTGGGGTGTCAGTCTGGGAGGACTCAAAGTGTCATAAGTCCAGCCAGGTAAGTTCACTTCCGAGTACTCATCAATTAATATTTGTGTCATATTCCATTACCTCCACCGAAATATTTTTCTGTAACAAGTCTACAACCCAGACCGTAATTATAAAAGGTCTTTGAAAAATTACGAATATTCGAGCGATAATCATGATATACAATGGCTTTGTCCTCGAAGCCAAAGCGATATCCACGGTTGAATAATTTGAAACTAAGGCCTATATCCTCCCCTCCAGGTCTAGTAATATCCTCATCAAATCCTCCTGCTTCCAATATCGGTTCGCGCCAGTAAATACAATTTGCACTAACCAGATATTTCCTGGATTGCGGAGGCTCAAGGATTCTATGAAATGTATAATATTTTGAGAAGATATCATTACCAAGTGGGAGAACCCTGCCCCCAATACCAATATGGCCATTATCATTCTCTAATCCCCTCAAAAGGTATTTGATCCAATGGGGATGAACTGAACAATCAGAATCTGTAAAAGCTATCGCATCTCCTTCTGACTCTAAGATCCCTTTGTTTCTAGCCTTGGCCGGTCCCCCATTTCTTTCCATAACAACATATTTCGTTTTGAAGGGATGTTTAAAGGAACACCATCTATTGATTATCGCCTCTGTGTTGTCAGTAGACCGATCATCAACAATAATTACCTCATATGGATTGATGTCTTTCATTTTGGAGAATGACCTTAACAGGTTTTCTAGCTGCCCTGCTCGATTATATGTGGGAACCACAATCGATATTTTCAAAGTCATAACTTACCGCTCCCTGATGCAGGTATTCTTCGACAATCGCCATTATACCATCTTTCAATTTTACTCTGGGTCTCCAGTCCAACCACACTTTGGCACGTTCAATATTCGGCGTGCGATATTGTGGTTCATATTTGTATCGTTCTTTGAAAGAGTATCCTGATTGATTGCCTGTGATGTCATTTATTTTTTGAGCTAAACTCAATATACTGATTGGCTCGGGATTGCCAATGTTGATCACATTGTATTCGATCACATCCTTTTCAAGGGTTCTTATTATACAATCAAGAAAATCATCAATATAGCAGAACGACCGCTCCTGGTTTCCATCACCATTTATCAGCAAGGTTTGTCCCGCTAAAGCCCATCTAATGAAATTAGGGATGACCCTTCCATATGGGGTTTTTAGGTCCATTCTTGGCCCATATATATTAAATGGTCTGACAATAATAACCTCAAGGCCAGATTCATGACATACGGTTCTTATAAATTCTTCGCCGAATATCTTACCGACATAATAGGGACTTCGTTTCTGGTTCAATACAATATGGGTCCTGCTCTCCTCGGTTAATCCGTGGCTTGGAATGGGTTCATGATGGCCATAAATCTCAGAACTGGAGAAGAAATAATATCTTGCTTTTGAGTTTTTTGCTATCTCCATCAAATTCCGATTTCCTCTGGAATTCACGAGTAAAGCCTCTATAGGGTGTTTCTCGTAATCAGTTGGATTGGCAATTGCAGCCAGATGAAATATGGCATCAAAGCCGTGAATATCGGGTAGATCCCCCGTGATATCCAAATTGTAGACCTCAAGAAGCGGACTTTCTTTTAAATGCTCTAGGTTTTTTCCCGACCCTGAAGAGAAATTATCAATTACTACAACCTCTCCATTATGTTCCAATAATCGGTCTACAAGATGGCTGCCTATAAAACCTGCACCACCAGCAACAAGGTATCGTGAATATTTCATATCATTTCCTCCTATCAATATCTTCCCCAAGACGATTCCAAAGATAATGGTCCCAACAAGCTGCGGCAAACTCACTCTTACATCGGAAATCGGTCATTTTGGAATATATTTCTTTAAAACAATTAATTGTAATGTTGCCGTATCTAATTCCTCTACGATAACTCTCTGTAATACAAGGATACACTTCCCCGTTAAAATCAATTACCACATGATCCTTTCCTGCTCTACATAAGGATTTCAAATCTAACTTTTCATAGGGATATTTCTCCAGGTATTCCAAAAGGACAGTATTGGCGAAGTTTAACCTTCCTTCATCATGAAGTTCCCTCAATTGTTTTAAAATAATCTCCAGTTCATCGAATGTGAAGCTGTTGTATTCGTTTTGATTGGTTTCTTTTTTGAATTCTGAGGGGCATACCAAAGCCAGAGACACATCTATCTCTTTAGAAGAGAAATATCTGACCAACTCCGAAAAGCAAGAATAATTCTCCCGCGAAATAACAGAATGTATCTCGACATTTCTTTCAAATCCATTATTATATTCATTGGCCATCTTGTGTATTCTATCAATGTTTGTAAGTGCTATTTTCGGGTTTTGGTTTTTGTAATTTGTTTTTTTGAATGAATCAAATGAATAAACGATTTTCGCTATGCCTGCCCCGGAAGCAAAAGCCCCCCTGTACATTCTTTCATTATACAATAAACCGTTTGTAATTACGAGCAGTGTAATCCCTGGACAATCCTCAAACGAAGAAAATATCCTTTCAATATCTTCTCTTATCGATGGTTCTCCTCCCAACAGTGCAAAATTTGTAAAACCTAATGATATTGCATCTGAAAGGGTGTTTTTAATATACTCTAAGGGTAGAATCTCAGAAGAGAAAGGTGGATCATGTTTCACTCCACAATAGACACAATTGTTATTGCATCGGTTGGTTATTTTGAAATCAAGCCATTTAAATGCCATATCCCTTCCCTTCGAAATCTGAAATATTATATATTTTCTCGACTCCTTCGTAAAAGATTCTTATATCATCGCCATCAAAATGTATCATAACTCCATCTAGATACCCTGGCCACCTGAATTCCTCATTTGCAAGGTCAAACAATAGCCCGATCAACAAAGTTATGGTAAAATCATGGGTTACTAATATCTGGATCTCACCTGTTCTATCGGGTTTTATAAAAAGCTTTATCGAATTCATCATTTTATATACTGCTCTATTACATGATTCCATGATAGAGTCTTCGATATTTCCCGCAAACCACTCCCTTATAAACCCCGGTCCACCCAGTTCCTTGACTATCCCAAGTGCGAGTTTAGGTTTTAGCACGAAAGGAGAGCCCAAGTAAGAATGTTCACCTTCCGTTAACCCTTGCCCTCCCTTCTTTTTAAACCCCTTGAGTATAAGACTTGCAGTTTCCCTGCACCTGGGGGAGGGGCTGTGAAACAGTCTTAAGAATCTGTTCTTGGGCAGTTGAAAACCATATTCAAATGCCAATTTTCGTCCTTTCTCGGTCAGCGGTATGTCCTTTGATATCCTTGCATCGAGACTTTCTTCCCTTATGGAATGACGCAATAAAAGAACTGTTATCCCTTCATTATTTAATAAAACAATTCGTCCTAATTCCACAACCCTTGGGTTTGTGGATACAGGA
>CBDVCK010000302.1:0-4464 GCA_965372465.1 uncultured Thermoplasmata archaeon
GTAAGTGCGGGTATCCCCGATTTCAAGTACGTTCCATGTTTGGGGCTTATCAAGATCAGATCTGTGTTTTTCCGGGATTCGGATGGCGGGTTTGCCATTTATTATTTCCACCTCTGTCATGTTCTTCACCTTTTTACATCTTCCTAATCTATTAATGGGATTTAAGGTTTTATTTCATATGAATTGTTCAGTTTGTTTGGGGGGTGGGTTTGTGGGGGGCTTTGCCGAGGGTGTAGCGGGTTGGGTTTGACAGGCCCGGCTTCTGTTACCCAGTTACAGAAACACATTAAATCTCAATATTTTGTAATCATAAAACAGAAAATCTATACCCAGACACCGGTCATTTTGTAATTAACGCCATGTTTTTCAAAGATTTCGATAACCTCTTGGGATCTGTGAGATGGTAACATAAATACACTATTTCCAAGTTTTTCACCATGCTCCCCAACAATCCCTTTTGCTTCATTGATATACTTTTTCCCTTTTACTACCTTTTCGACCCTGTAACCGTACAGTGCTCTATGAACGGCCATTTTTTCTTTTGGTGAAAGAGTTGTGAGGGTATACGAAAATATATCCATTGACTCCATATTTGGATGAGGCCTTTCGAGGATCTTAATTTCGGGGCGCGCCCATATAATTATTCCTTCATTAACCACATTTCTCAAGAATGTGGGGTCGAGATGTAGGTCATTGATGTTTTCCATTGTAAAAGAGAACGAGTGGGGGATATTGTACTGCGATAATATGTCGGACGCAATTTCATGAGCCTTTTTTGCCTCTTTCCCAACTTCCGGGTTATGGTCGCAATCGAAAAGCAAGAGCATATCTATGTCGCTCTTCTTGTGAAGTCCCCCTTTCACAGTTGAGCCAAAAAGCACAACAACCCTCAGATTAGGAATTCCTTCTGCCCTGCTCACAAATTCGATTATAGGCAAGCGTAACTTCTCCGGGATCATTCCTTTGACCACCTTTCAATCTGATCGATTATCTTTAAGGCCTCTTTAAGAACCTCCCCGTTGCCCTTCCCACCATACCACCGTCCGTGACGAAGGGTGTCCAATCGTTCAAATAGAGTGGCGATTTCGTATTCCTTATGCTTTCTCAATAAAGCGGGAGTTCCATGATGTGTATCCCTATGTTCACCGTATTTATTGTCCAGGCCGTATGCTATGAGGTGCTGTGCCAGTCCATAGGTTAATTCGACAATGGCAATCACATGTGTTTCATCCTCTTTTAGGACATCGATGCTGGCTTTGATCTCGTTGACCTTCCCGAGATGATCCTGGGCCTTCATTTCCTCACCGGTTCCTGGATTCTATTATATCATAACAGAATTCTCCTATAATAAGCTTTTCTGTCACCGTATAACAGAAATCAACTCGTAAGAATCCATCTGAGTATACCGGATCCTGAATTCAGGTCATCAACCGTATAATTAACAGATTTTGGCTTTACCAACCGCATATTTAATATGGATTTATCGGGTCACCTGCCGTATATTTAATGGGGCCAGAAGGATTGTAGATCTAGTTTTTAGATAGGGGTTTTAATTTTGCGGTTGATGGGGTGGTTTTGGGATGTTGAAATCCTCACAAACTCCACAACTCCCTCATCTCTCAACATCTGCAGCTGCTGCCTGATCTTCACATGCTTATTATTTGAGTGCGAGTTATGAGATCATAGTGAAATGATGGATTTTATCATGCCTGGCTCGCCTTTTTTCGAACCCATGAAAAAGGGGGTTTTGGTGGAGCTAATGGGTGTGTGGTGGCCACAAAGGAGGGAGCTGGTGGCTAGGGGTTTAGTGGGTTTGCGGGGAGAAAAGGGGGAGGTGAGGACTCTGGGTAATTGGGAGCGGGATTGTAGTCTCTGTAGAGGGCCAAATCTTATATTTTAAGTTTATATTTTCATAATATTATTATATCTTTGAGATTGAGGCACCGAAAGAGATAGGATATCTCGTAGTAATTATTCATTTCTAATAAGATGAACAATCCACGCGAGTCCTTGGGGGAACTCATTTTTTAAATTGTCATTGATCTTTATTCATTCTCTGAGTTTAGTTCTTCTAATCATATCATTGTTACCAGATAATGCTGCTACGACCCCAGGCGATATTTCATCGACAACGAGTTCTCCTTTATTTCGCTCTGGATTTCCCCCTTCCTCAACTTCTTCCCGAGCATCTTCTAACAGTTCTTCGATGGAAAATCTGGAAGTTATTAGTGATGGATATTTACAATCTTCCCTGTTAAATGCTGCTCGAATGAATAATTCCTTTTCAGTTTGATCATCAAGTACTATAATACAGCGAAAAATGACCTCCCCTTCATCAATTTCAATGGAATCCATATCCAGTTTAATATTTTCATACCCAGATAATACATCCACAATTTTGGCCTTGTCAATCTCACCATCTTCCGCATCCCTTGCCATTAACGTGATTGCGAGGTAGAGGCCTGTTTTTGTATGGGACCATTCTCTTCCCAAGACAGTAGGGGGCTTATGACTTTTAATTCTGTTATCAATATAATAGCCAGTGGTTTCGTTTATATCAACCGACAATCCTTCTGTCTTTCGTTCGTAACAGCTATCATTTAACACGCTTTTATCTTCAGTAAGATCTAGAGAGTTTGGAGATATTACTGCAAATGTCACGTCTTTTTCCTTTAATAGAGCAGTGATTTTTTCAGTATGAGCCGCACCGATAATAAGAGATACCAGATTATCTTCAGCTTCCTTGCACAAGGGTAGCGTTTTGGAAATCATAGTGTCGCTTCTTTCTGATGTCACTTCGTAATAATTTTTCAATTCCTGGAAATATACCCTCGTCTCACTATCAATATATGCGTTGACCTCATCCGCTTTATCCTCAACTTCCTGTATTAAATCCAAGGCATCTTCTACCGATTGTTTCGGATTATCGAATTTATTGATGGTTTCATTTATCCAGGGAACACAATCGCATATGAAATTCCAAGCCTCATCAGTTTTATTTTCATCGATTAAATTTTCTAAATGATCCCATTCTTCATCGGTCAATAATTCCAGGGCAATGTATATTAAATATGAGTCAATAGAGCCCCAAGCCTCATCAGATAGATCTACATTATATTCTGCTGGATTTTCTATACCCCATACCTCAGCATCAGCATGGGCAAGTGTAAGGAATTCCGCAGCACTGATTTCCCCTTCCTTTAGCAGTTGAACAGCGGTTAACAGTTTCAGATTGTAATATTCGGTGGTATCGTTTAATTGATGGAAAAAAGATGGATCCAACTCACCGTCAGTGTATAATGCACCTTCCAATGCAACGGTTTTATACCCTTTATCATACAAACGATTGAGCATAATCGCTATCTCAATCTGAAGTGCCCGGGATGCGTGGTTCTCTTCAAATATTATTACCTTCTGATTGGATTTCCCACTTTCGTTTATTGAGACATTTCCGTATCCCAGACTTATCTCGCTTGCTAGAGCACTTACATCTCCTTTTTCTTGGTCGCCATCTTTTTGAATTAAAATTGCAACAATAATTATACTAATGATTAATATTAGTACCATTATCAATGCTTTAACTTTCTTCCTCATGACTTATGCCTCCTATTCCGTCGTATACTGCTCCTCATAATCGATTTACTTTTTATTTATAGAATTCCTATGACTTATTGCGTATTTAGTGGATATTTTTCGGATTTTCTTATCTGGGTCATTTTTTAACTTTTCAAGAATCGGAATCATCTCAGAATCATCCTTCCCTATTACAAAAAGCACCTCAAGGGCACTCAAACGGACTGTGTTATTTTTTGAGGAATTCAATTGCTCTTTAATCTTATTACTTATTCCTTCTCCCTGCATTTTCAGGGCTTCTGTCACACCCAGGCGGACAAAACCCTCTTTTTCTCCCATTGCAGAGATTAACTTTTTAACCGCCTCAGATCCTCCGACGATACCTAACCACAGAGCCTGCCAATGTTTGACATTTGTATCAGTTTCTTTTTTAAAATATTTACCTAATATTTCGACATCCTGGCGTCTATTTCGGATTATTAATTTTTTTGTAGCAAACAATCTTTCCGTGGAATTTTCGTCTTTCAGTTCGTTTTCAATCACTTCTAGATCAGGAAACCTTTCTATCTCCCAATAACCATAGCTTCCTCTGGTGATATATAATACTTTCCCATCTTCCTCTAAGTATTTCAAATGTCTAATAAGGTTTGACTTGTTTATTTCAAAGCTCCAGTTTTTTAAAAAGTCACTCTGACTTTCATTTGATGAAAGTATTGCTTCCCTGTTCATTTGGTTAAATTTTTCTTTTGCTTTCTCAAAGCGTTTTTCGATTTCTTTGTATATTTCTTTATCTTTCAATATTTTTATAATTTCATTGAGTTCATCTTGATTTTCTTTATTCCCAAGAAGTTTTAAAAGATAGGTTATATCGCGGGCTGATAGGCCATCCTC
>CBDVCK010000303.1:0-4441 GCA_965372465.1 uncultured Thermoplasmata archaeon
CAACCCTAAAAAGAAGCACCTTATGACTCTTATAGAAGATAAGTTTGATAGGACTGGGGTGTACGTACGAAGCATATGGGTTCTTCGGAACTCGCGACGTATTTAGCCCGCGGTCACTAACCGTCATCTAGCCGCGCTATGGCATTATCGACTTGGCAGTTACACAGGTTGCGTATAATATTTCTTATTTTTTTAATAGGAAAAATGATAAATTAGCGGAGCGAATAGCCCTCCTAAAAGCCCCTTCAAGACACCAACGCAATCCTTATATACATCTGAAGACAAATAGGAGATCGGGGTTGAGAAGGAGGTGGCTGTAAATAACAGAAAATGAGAGCTAATAAGGGTGAAGTATGAGTATTGGGCCAGACTCTATCATAATCAAAAAGTTGTTTCCTTGGCTGGGAAAAAACTTATTCCGTTGGATGGGATTTGGAATCCTATTGACCATCCTCGGGATTTTTTTACATCGAATATTGTTCAGCTATTTCCTATCACCAGTTATAATAGTATCATTAATTTTTGCTCTTTTTTTGGCCATCTTGATAATATCCCTGTATTGGGATATGAGTAGAGAGAACCCTCATCGTTGAATATTTAGAACAGTAGCTAGTGTTGATTAGGCGGACAGGAAACCCCTCACTAAGGTCCGATCAGCGCAACCCTTATATTCACACCAATAATATGGATTATAGGGAGAGGTGGCTTTAAAGGAAGGACCAAAAATCGGATGAAGCAGTGTCTCCAAAAATTATAAAGGTAAATGCTTTATTACCACAATCTATTTACCTTATTGAGGTGGAATTAATGGCGATTAAGATAAAAGACAACATATATTGGGTGGGTGTCGTTGATTGGGAGATTAGAAAGTTTCATGGCAATGAATATTCAACACACCGCGGTTCTACATACAATTCATATCTGATTAAAGGGAAAAAAAATGTCATCATTGATACGGTATGGATACCCTTTGCAAAAGAGTACGTAAAAAATCTCAAACAGGAGATTGATCTAGATGATATTGATTACATTATAGCAAATCACGCGGAAATTGACCACAGCGGTGCCCTTCCGGAGTTAATGAAGCATATCCCTGAAACGCCAGTGTACTGCACTCAAAACGGTTTAAAATCATTTAAAGGACATTTTCATGAAGATTGGAATTTCAATCCCGTTAAAACTGGTGACAAGCTGAATATCGGCGATAAAGAATTGATTTTCATAGAAGCACCCATGTTACACTGGCCAGATAGCATGATGTGTTATCTGACAGAGGATAATATCTTGTTCAGCAATGATGCATTTGGCCAGCATTTTGCTACGGAGTTGATGTTCAATGATTTGGTGGATCAATCAGAATTGTTTACTGAATGTATAAAATACTATGCAAATATTCTTACTCCCTTTAGTGCGCTGGTCACAAAAAAAATCGAAGAAGTCCTTTCCTTTAATCTCCCGGTGGAATATATTTGTACAAGTCATGGCGTGATTTGGAGGGATGACCCGACCCAAATAATCAAAAAGTATATGGAATGGGCGAGTAACTACAAAGAAAACCAAATAACGATTTTATATGACACCATGTGGGAAGGAACAAAAATTATGACCGAAAACATTGCTAAAGGCATTAATGAAGGGAATAAGGAGGTAACCATAAAGCTTTTCAATGTTGCAAAGAGCGATAAGAACGATGTTATTACCGAGGTTTTCAAATCAAAAGGAATCCTTGTTGGTTCACCAACCATTAATCGAGGACTTTTAACTGCAATTGCTTCGATGCTTGAAGAAATAAAAGGACTTGGTTTCAAAGAAAAGAAAGCAGCAGCATTTGGTTGTTATGGATGGAGTGGTGAATCGGTTAAAATAATATCAGAAAATCTAAGCTCGGCAGGATTCCATGTGGTTGATGATGGGATTCGATTATTATGGAACCCGGATGAGGCTGGCATCAAGCAGTGTATAGAGTATGGCAAAAAAATCTCAGGACTGTTCTAGTTGTTTTCATATAATACAAAGAATATCAAAAGATTTATATATAAGCATATTCATATAATTGCATATAGGTGATTTGAATGGAAAACATATTGATAATCGGACTCCTCCTATCAAGTATAGTCGGTGCAGGTGCAGTAGGAACAATGATGGATGGAGATGGCATGGGAATGATGGGTGGAGGTCATATGGGAATGATGGGAGGACGTGGCTGTAATATGATGGATGAGGATATGCATGAGGAATGCGAGGAGCATATGGAGGAGCATTGCGGCGATATGAGCGATGAAGAATGCGAGGAAATGCATGAGGAATGTGAGGAACATGAGCACTCTGAAGATGCCGAAGAAGAAAATAACTCAGATGACGAATATGGCTGCTCCATGATGCGTTAGAGGAGCAAAAACCAAATTGAGGCTCAACCCATGGAGAAGAAAATCTATAAGATACATGCTGAAATGTGCAAGGTCTTCACAAGCCCTGTTAGGATTGAGATAATAAATTTGCTGGGTGAGGGCAAGAAAACAGTGAGCGAACTGGTGGAACTAACAGGCTTGAATCAGCCAAATGTCTCTCAGCATCTTCATGTAATGAAGGAGAAGAAAATCGTTAAGACAGAAAAACGAGGAAACAAGGTGTTTTACAGTCTTGCCAACCCAAAAATATCCGAAGCCTTCGAGATAATGAAGCAAATATTGCAGGATCAATTAGCAGAGACAGAAAAACTGTATAAATCCATTACAGAGGAATAAAGGGGTAAAAAAAATGGCTGATAACCAGAGAAATAATTTGATTCAAATAATGGTCGTATTAATAATAGTTACCATTGGTATTGCACTTATTTCCGGCCTCTTCGGGTTTGGAATGATGGGCGGTGGTGGAATGATGGGAGGCGGGATGATGGGATTCGGATGGATTTTCATGTTGTTGCCGATTATTTTCATAATATTTCTCATCTATGCTTTTCAGGGAGGAGATAGACCAGCTTATAACCAAACACAATGCCATCCTTCACACCAACCACCAGACCAATCTCCATACCCACCACCATACCAGGAAAGTGGGGATCCTATGCGGGTTCTTGAACGAAGATATGCCAGTGGTGAGATTTCCAGAGGTGAATATCTGAGAATTAAAGAGGATATAAATAGAATATAGGCGGGTCATACAGTCGATTATAGACGGTTGAGAGTGAAGATAAGTAGATTGGTATTGTTCTAAAAATAAACCACCCTGAAACTGTTTAGAACGAAGAGATAATAAGAAAAGATTATATCAGAATAAAAAATATCCGGGGGTAGTATGATTATATTTATCGAAGTCTTCAGAAACGTCCCAGCAGGAAAGGGCTGCCTTACTCTGACAAAAAATGTTTTGGATTATGTACGTGATAAACAAGGGGATTTTGATGTCAGACTCATCTCGGTTTCTTCTGAAGTAGCTAAAGAAAGAGGCGTAACCAGGGCACCAGCAATAATGATCAACAGAAAAGTAACTGCAGTGGGTGTTTCAAGTACAGAGGAAATAGAAAAATTGATTGAACAGGCAAAACCTAGAAACATGGGTATCCTTCTTTCAAAATCTCCATTTGAAAGTGAGGATACGGTACTTGCGTTTGGTATAGCCAACGAGGCTTTGGATCTCGGTGACTCTGTGGATGTTTTCCTTATTGGTGACGGTGTTTGGATGGCTAAAACTGAGCTGAAAGGAGAAATAAAAGTTATATTGAACAAATTCATTAAAAAAAATGGTAAACTCATGGTTAGCAATCCCCATTTAAAGGCTGGAGGCATCAATGGAGATAGAATCGAAAAAACCGCAGAAGTTATAGACAAACCCTATGACATCCTGGTTGACCTGATAATG
The DNA here is from genome assembly GCA_965372465.1 of uncultured Thermoplasmata archaeon. Lineage (GTDB taxonomy): Archaea > Thermoplasmatota > Thermoplasmata. The sequence continues at coordinate 3,859 of CBDVCK010000303.1, forward strand.
ACGAAATGGGATAAGGTGGTTACCTTTTGAGGTGATTGATTGGAAAAAAATAGGGATATTAAGACATTAACCATTGTTCTTAACAGAGGCCCTTTTATATCAGAGTATGCGGATATGGCAGTAGAACTGGCAATTGCTGCCAAGAAGAAGGGGCATAATGTGAACCTCTATCTCTATCTCGACGGTGTTTGGGTTCCTCATGTTAAAAGGGACAAAGATTTTAGTAATGTGGGGGACCGATTGAGATGGGCTCTAAAAAAGGGAGTAAATGTGAAATCATGTGCAAGATGTGCTGATGAAGCAAGAGACATAACCCCAGAGGATATGATAGAGGGTGTTCCTCTGGTGGGTATATATTCACTTGTCGATTGGTTAAAAGAAAGCGATAAGGTCGTGACTTTTACAGGGTGATTGAATGGCAGACAAGAAACGTGATGTTGAGTGCGGACCTGATGGAGATGTGTGTGTTATCGATACTAAAAAGCTAATTGAAGAAAGGGCAAAGAAGGGGGAGAAAGCTACACAGACTGAAAAAAATTCCGTAATATTCTTAATAACCAGGGGCACATATGGACGCTTCGAT
>CBDVCK010000304.1:0-4349 GCA_965372465.1 uncultured Thermoplasmata archaeon
TTCATCACCATTATTTCCAATATCTCTATCAGATATTACCCAAAGATCTTCATCCCCCCATACATATTCTCCATCTCCGTCAATTTCATATCTATATTTTTGAGCACTGTAAAAACCAGGACCTCCATAGGTTATTTTCCCTTGAATATTCACTATCTTCCCATTATAATTCTTACTACGATATTCATACATCCCAGATTCAATAAACTCCTCTGAAGACATGTAACTTGAGTTATCTGAATCAATAACATATAAAATAAATGCGGAAAATATTATCAGATATATACTAATTATTGCTTTTATTTTGTTCAATGCAATACATCCTATTGTTTATCAATTCTTTTCTTGTTTTTTTTCTTACTATTACCCAATTATGGTTTTTTTAATCATATTTAGAATTTTTCCGAATATACGCCCACCAATATCAACTCTATAACGATTACAACCGCAAATATGCTTAATATAATTGCTAAATTAGTATATTCAGAATATTGTCCACCTCTTTTTTCTTTATCAGAAATGATGGTGCTGATAAATGCAAGGATTAACAAAATTAGATGAAAATTTAAAAATAAATCCATTGATAGGTCTTCATAGATGATAGATAGTCGCTATATTACACCAACTAGAATCGAAATACAAATTATGAGAAGAGATAAAGTAATCGAAGCCCCTACATTCAGATTTTCGGTTTCAATTTCTTCATTATAGCTTTCCATAATGAATCCTTCCTTATCCAATTCTGTAACGTGTAATTATTTAGAACAGATAATTATTTCGATTAGAGGACCTTTTTCATATATATGTTCATCATAATGTACAAATAATTGAGTTTTGTGTACAGTTATGAGGTACACAATAATCATATAGAAACCAATTTTTTCTAACCATATAATCAAAGAAAATAAACTTATAATCATATAATCTAATCAAAAATGATTAGATTGTTGAACCAAAAGTTTAAATAATTGGTATGATATAGACTATTTTATGAGGGACATAGAATTCCTAAAGTTGATAGGGGACACTAAATTAGCTGTGTTCACTCCCAAAGACGTCTCCAGGGTGATTGGAAAACCAGCAGATTACGTGTACACCTACCTGAACAGATTGACAAGAAGAAAGTTGATAGAAAGGATTGAACATGGGAAATATACACTTTTGGAAACCTCCATCGAATCAGTTGCGACAAATCTGCTCTATCCCTCGTACATCTCGTTTTTAACTGCCTTCTATTACCATAAGAGAACACAACAGATACCCAGGGAAATCTCGGTTGTGACTGCCAAATCAAAAAAGGCATTGGATTTTAGAGGGTACAAAATCAGGTTCATAAGGTTCAAACCAGATAAAATCATAGGATATCAAAGGATGCAGAACGGGAATATTTGGTATCTAGGTGATCTGGAAAAAAGTATCGTGGACTCATTATACATGCCGGAAAACTGCAGCATAGCAGATTCCCTGATTGCTTTGAAAGAGGGTGTCAACCAGGACAATGTTGTGGAATACTGCAAGAGAATGGGTTCTGTTGTTACAATGAAACGGGCTGGTTTCCTTTTGGAGCTTCAGGGTATTGATGTGCATGATTCCTTTGAAAAGCATTTGAACATGAAGTACGATGCGTTGGATCCCCAGCTGCCCAAGAAAGGTACAAGGAACAAGAAATGGCACTTGATTATCAACACGGAGGTTGAATATGCTTACTAGAACCAACTTGACGGGTTATCGTAAAGTTTTGGGTTTTAATCTGGGCCAGGTAGAAAAAGATTACTTGCAGCATCTGGTTATGGTACAACTTGCAAGAAGTTCCAGCGATGAACTTGTATTCAAAGGTGGAACCTGTCTTCAGAAAGTGTATGGTTTGAACAGGTTCAGCCAGGATCTGGATTTCACTCAATACAAACCTGTTGATATAGATGCACTTTCTTCTGCCATTGAAATAGGGCTACGGGGTTTTGGATATCCCGCATCCTTTAAGAATTTGAAGAAAAGGATTTCTGCGACAAGCAACTTTATGATCCAAGGACCACTTTATCAGGGAACAAAAACAAGTCTCTGCTCCCTTCATTTGGAAATCAGCGGAAGAGAGGAGGTCCTTATTAAGCCAGAATTTAAGACCATTTATCCTGTCTACGAAGATCTTCCTCCGTATACATTTCTGATTATGGACCCTGTTGAAATTTTAGCCGAAAAATTGAGAGCATTGGTGACAAGAAACAGGGCAAGAGATCTCTATGATATCCATTTTCTTTTAAAGAAGAATACTTCTATTGACTGGGATATTATTGACGCAAAGATGCAGTATTACGAAAAAACAGTAAACACCAAAGATATTATAGATGCAATCGAGGAAAAAGAAAAGCTCTGGAAAAGGGAAATGTCGCAGCTTGTCCCTGCAGCCGGAGACTTCAAGGATATCAAAGATTACACTTTGAATAAGATAAAAGATTCCTAAAAGCATCAACCTCCAAACCCAAAACCTAATACGGTTTTTTACCCTTACCCCAGTACATGGCCGGAATCTATCTCAAGAGCGCAGGCATGACTAGATTCGGAAAAAGAGAGGAATCCCTGCCTGATCTCATCTTCGAGGCTTTCCAGAATGCAATGGAAGATGTAAAAGAGGAAAGCATCGAAGCAGTATATGTGGGCTCAATGAACCCCGAAGAATTCACAGACTGCGCCAATATCTCGGCTGTGATTGCAGACCGCCTCAATCTGGAGGTGCCCTCGTTTCGAATAGAAACCGCCTCTTCAACAGGAGCTGCAACCTTTCACGCAGCAGCCCAGGGAATTGCCTCAGGCCTCTATGACACAGTGCTGGTTGTGGCAGGTGAAAAAATGACCCATTTGCCCACACCAAAGGTAACACATATACTTTCCAAGGTGATCTCTTCGGATGAAAGAAGGTACGGTGCCACAATGCCAGCTCTTGCCGCTCTGATCACACGGTGGTACATGCATAAATTCGCCCTTGACAGGGAAACTTTGGCCTTTGTGGCCCGGAAAAGCCATCACAACGGCTCCCTCAATCCATATGCACACTTCCAAAAGGATGTAGACCTTGAAAAGATTCTTAATAGCAGGATTATTGCCGATCCCATCAGGGTCTATGACTGCGCTCCTATATCAGACGGGGCCTGTGCAGCTGTCTTAACTTCAAAAGAATGTGATATAAAGGTCTCGGGTCTGGGACATGCAGCAGATACATTATCACTGCAGAACAGAAATTCACTTCTGGAATTTAAGGCAACCCAGAGAGCAGCAAAGATAGCCTACGAAATGGCGAAAATCAGTCCCAGGGATGTGGATGTTGCAGAAGTGCATGATGCATTTACAATCTTTGAAATCATTGATTCCGAAGATATGGGATTCTTTAAGCAGGGGGAAGGAGGAAAGGCCCTGAAGGAAGGCGTAACCTCGATAAACGGAGATATACCCCTCAACACCTCGGGTGGACACAAGGCAAGAGGGCATCCTGTGGGGGCTTCCGGTCTTGCCCAGATAGTTGAGATATACTGGCAGCTGAAAGGCGAGGCTCAGAAAAGGCAGGTGGCAGGCGCCAAAATCGGCCTTACCCAGAACATTGGCGGGTTTGCAAATAATAATTTTGTTACAATATTGGAGGCATGTTCATGATTGAAGGAGCAGAATGCGAATGCGGAGTGAAGGTAATACCTGAAAGAAAAACTTGTCCTGAATGCAAAAAACCAATGAAGAAAGCAGAGTTCGGAGATTTCGGTACTGTCCTCACCCATACAACGTTACACACTCCCCCCGAAGGATACGAGGGACCAATCAGATTGTGCATGGTCAAAATTGACGGAGGAGCCCAACTTCTGTGCGGGTATGATGGAGAGAAAGACCTTGATATCGGAGAGCATGTTAAAATAATAAAGAAGAACAAACTTTATTTTTGCAAGCCTATGGTGTGAGGATTCGAAAAACAATGCAATTGCCACTCTAATTAATTAAAAAAAACCGCCTCCAAGATGAACAATACCCCGATTACTAAAAATAAAATACCTGCCCCTGTTTCTATCTTCTTTGATGATATTCTTTCGGATAATTTCTTTCCCACAAAAACACCTATTCCCACTACAAGGGCAAAGGCTAAGATGGCTCCAAGAAATACCATAACGGATTCACCATATTGTGCAGTCAAAGCAATTACCATAAACTGTGTTTTATCCCCGAACTCGGCAATAGAGATGATAATGAAGGTTGTGGAGAACACTTTTTTCTTCTGAATCTCAGTTTTTTCGTATTCCTCTTCTTCCTCCTCTTCCTTTAATTCCTTCAATGTCCACAAACCGAAGATAATGAAAATGGCACCAGATATTATT
>CBDVCK010000305.1:0-4346 GCA_965372465.1 uncultured Thermoplasmata archaeon
ACGCAGTATCGATTTCTTTGGGTATGCTCCCAACAATTACGAAATCATTAACGTTGATTCAGGAAGCGGTGGTACCAAATTAATTGAAGTAATGGAATTTTCCGTTACGCGGTGCCAATACGCATGAGAAATGAAATTTCTTGGTTACTGGCTGAGCGCTTTGTGAAATGTAAATAAAGAAATTTTAACTTATTCTACATCACACTGCGGACATGAATCGTTATCCAGTGAGATAAGTGCATTACAGCTGACACAATGTTTTAATCCGGGTTTAATATGAATCGGGGGGTTATTAACAACATTTGCGGGTGGAATGCCGGGAGGGGGAAAAATTCGTAACAAATAATTTTCCATATAGCCGCGGATCATGTAGATGATACCTATTAACATAAATCCACCTCCTGCAATGCCGAGCAAAATAACTACCACTCTATCTCCAGTTTCCCAAAACCATAGCATATTGAGATTTGGTATGATCGTAATGAAAATTAAATGCATTGCAAATCCGATGCAGAACAGTATTATTCCCACTGCCAATTTATTGCTTTTTCTGTAGTACATGATCTGACCTTCCCAATGATCTAAATTATTGTTTAAGGGATTCAATTTCCTTTTCCAGGGTTTGAATCTTGGTAACCAGTTTTTTGACATGCTCGTGGATGTCTTTTTTAAGTTTTGCATCTTGGGCTTTGATTATCTTTCTAATTTTTCCTTTCAGGATTTTATTTTCCTTCTCCAAATGCATAACCCTATCCTCGAGTTTTACGAGGGCCTCTCCAAGTTGATCTATCTTCTTTTGCTGAAATGAATCCATAATTGCAGCTGGAATTGCCATAGCTATCACCCATTAATGTAATACAAACACACATTAATAATTTTACGGGGTTAGAGGGGTGTAACCCTTCGTGAAAACGTTTATTCTTAATTTTTAAATTAAAGTTTAATTGCCCTACTAACGTAATGGAAAGACGAATTCAAGACCGCGCCTTCTCCCTCGCATCCCGCATCCAGACGACCCTCTGGGGGAAAGGAATCTCAACATTATCCTCTTTGAACTTCCTGTCGATTGCTTTGTGAATCTCAGTCGTTACGTCGAACCTGTTCTCTACGTCGTCTATCCATACGACGAGTTCGAAGTTCAAGCTCGAATCCCCGAATTGGGTGAAGCGCACTGAAAGTTTGTATTTCTCTGGTTTCTTCAGAATGTTAGGATTCTTGTCTGCAATATCGTAAAGAATCTTGATTACCTTTTCAGGATCTGTCCCGTAAGCCACCCCCACAGGCACAGTTATCCGAAACTGTGTATCAGGCTCCGAATAATTCACTATCTTATCGTTGGCCAACCTGTTGTTTGGCAGTATTATCATGGTGTGCTCGAAGGTGTTGTACACCCGGGTGCTTCTCATCCCTATATGATCGATCCTGCAGACCTCACCCGATCCCAGCAGGATCAGATCGCCTTCCTTGAAGGGCCTGTCCGTGAGCAGATATATGCCGCTGAAGAAGTTCGAGAGCGTGTCCTGGATCGCAAATGCAATAACCATGCTGATGACGATGCCTCCCACGGCGAGCATGGTGAGGTCTATACCCACGTAGCCCAAAAGGATGGCAATACCCAGAACAATGATGATTATCCCGCCCACTTGGTCCGCCACCGGTATCAAAACGTCATCAATGTCGGTCTCGGTCTTTTCTGCGTATATTTTGCCGTAGTAGATCACGACGTTCTTGAAAAGTTTGTAGACCAGGAAAAGCGCGATCAACACCAATGCGATAAAGTACAGCTTATCCACAAGCGGATAAATCCACGAGGGCAGCTCCGCCTCCAAGTCCCGCAGGGACGTGATGATGGCATAGAGGACCAAAAGCACGAGTATTGGAACCCGGATTATACCAAAAACGATGTCGTCAAGTTCGGTTTTTGTCTTTTTGATCAGGCGCTTCACTACCACCTCAATGAGGAAATAGATCCCGACGATTATTCCGATCCAGATGATGAGGTCGAGTATGAAAACGCCGTAGATGTTGTCCAAGGGCGGAGGAAGCGGATTGTCGAAGATGTCTAGAACCCTAGCCACGTGTATATCCTCCTTCACACACGCCCGCCGTGATCATTCCCAAGAGGACAGCAACGCGTATCAGAGAAATAGTGCCGAGCGCTTTACACTTACGATTCACCCTGTTTTCACCTTGAATCACATATCGTCGTACACTAATATATTTTTCCAATCTTGTTTCCTTCACTTTCATGTAAATTTCCTGCTTGTCTAGCCCATGACGATATCGTCGTGCTCTGTCTCACGCTTCGGGTTTCTTAATGGGATTAGCATTTAAAGAAAATATGCAAAAAAGCCTCCCCAACTCCATTTATACCCATTTAATCATATATTCTGGTTGGTGACGAGCATGAGGAACACTAGTATCGCGATCTTTGCAGTGGTTATATTAATTGGCGCAAATTTTTTAGGTGTAGTTCTGGTCAATCCCTTGGAAAACTCGGACAATCCCATAAACGAAATAGAGGATGAAAGGGAGGATAGCAATTATAAAGAGGATCAAAAGTTACTTTCCGAATCAGAACCCGCAGTTGAAATAGATTGGTCGCAGCTTCCTGATAATTTAAATCCATCGGCAAAAATATTTTTTGACCAGTATGCTGTAGGAATAGAATACGAGCTCTCCGAATTGGATTTCTTGAGCACCGATTCCGGGGAAATCGTTTATGTCGAGGGATTGGACCCCATGCTAAAGCCTGGAGCCCCAATGCTTCCTGAGCTTCGGTTCTTTGTTGCGGTTCCCCAAGATTCGGAAGTCGTGGCAATTGACATTATAGAAGGAGAGCCAAGGCTATTAAACGGATATCATGCAATTGCTCCTTATCTTCCTAAGACCATGGACGGGGAATCAGCGGGTGTAAGTCCAAATTTGGATATATACGAAAGTTCAGAACCTTTTCCTTCCGAGATTTATCAGATAAACGGACCCGATAAACTCAGGCACCTGGATGCTGTGGAGGTTGTACTTTATCCAGTAAGTTACAGGCCTGCCCTGGGAATGGTCGAGGTGTACGATCTGCTGCGCATCCGGATCGATTTGGAATTTTCGGATGGAAATCTTCCCACAATCTTTCCCGATGACAGCCTTGACAAGGCAATTTTGGATCTGGTTGTAAATCCCGAAGAAGTTATTATTTCATCTGAATTAAAAACCGAGAATCAAAGAGCAACCCGGTCACCTTCCGCAATATATCATACACTAGGATTCCATGGGGATGTGCAGGCAATTCATTCTGTAAAGGACACAACACTGGGAAATGCGGATGATGCCTCTTTATTAACAGATGACGACGATACATACTACGATGCTGAAGCAGGCAAAACCCTTTATGTGGATGGTTTTGGTATTGGACCTGCCGATTTGGGAGCATCACTGGATTATGCCATGCTGCATGTCCAGTACAATGGCACGAACGGATATAATGGAGACAGCAAGGTACGATGGGCCAAGGAAGGAGATGTTCTTAAGGACACGACAATCCAACCTGAGAATTTAAGCAATGCGGAAAGCGATGATCTAACATTCGATCTTCTGGGTAATCCCGAAAGTCCCGCCACAGTGAGTGATCTTCTGGACCTGGATATAGAGTTTTCCGAAAACGGAGTGGGAGGAGGTTCAAAGGATATTCCCTTTGACTATATTTGGGTAGAGTTTGCCTATCGAGAAGAACTTTCGGGAGATTCCGATTACCTTATCATCACGGATTTTGCCTTTTCCGACGAGCTCAGACCACTTTCGGAATGGAAAACAAACAGGTTGAACATCGACACTCAGGTGTACGATACGGATTGGATCGACTCCAACTGGGATGGTTCGGATTTAATGCATCGTATCCATGATTTTGTTAAATCAATGTTCGAGAATTACAGTATCGAGTATGTTCTGTTGGGAGGGGATGAGAATGTCATTCCCACAAACACATCATCCTCGGGTTACGATTCGTTTTATGCCAATGTTGCAGGTTTTGTCTATCCTGATCTGGCAACAGGTCGCCTTTCAACGGATCTGGATAGCGAAATGGAAGGCATGGTAAACGATATTCTGGCACATCAAAGGGATATGGGTGCCTGGAAAAATAATGTGTATCTGATAGGGACCAATATCTTTGACACAGGTGATGGAAAAACGGACCTGGAGTATGCCAAGGATAATTATCTTTCAGGCCTTGATCATACATTCTACCTTGACTACGAAGTAGAGGGAAACATCAGCAGGGCAAGGACCATTAACACCTACACTCAGGGCATGGGATTGAGCATAATAACGGGTCACGGCTCACAATACGGCTG
>CBDVCK010000306.1:0-4309 GCA_965372465.1 uncultured Thermoplasmata archaeon
CGATAAATCGATTGATTCCAGATAGGAAAACTATAAATTTGACGAATTCTATACACAGTTTGAACAGAAATTATGTATGGGGGAAAAAAAAATGACCGAAGACGCTGAATTAAGGCCTATTTCACACCCAGAAGTAGCAGCTTTGCTTCATGGAATATTGTTTGCTTACGAAAAGGTAGTAGCTGAGCTATATAAAGGAAAACACAAGATATTATTTCCTTACATAATGGAGGATTTGACAAAGGTTCTAAGCAGCCAGGATCTTTCAATTGTAGATCCCGATTTCTCTTTTGAGCAAAATATGGAGGGGATCATTACATTTCTTTCAAATGAAGAGATTTTGAAAGGTATATCCCTAAAAAAATCGGGAGAAGAGGGATATGAATTTAATATTGAGGAATGCTCCTTTGCAGTGGCTGGAGTGCATGATATCCTGAAAATGCATGGAGGAATCTGCCCCTTTGCTTTGGCTGTTGCGGCTATTCTCACGAGCGTAATGGAAGGCGGGCGTTATATCGATCTGGTTGAATCAGAATATACAGATAAAGGATCAAAAACTATATTAAAAATCATTTGAAAACCGATCAAGGAGTGGATCAGATGAAAAGAAAGAAATCATCAAATAAAACCCAAAAATCGAAAGCCAATAAAAAACCTAAAGGGACTATAAAACCAGAAAAAAACGTTAATGAATTATTCTCGGAATTATTGTATCAACCTCCCATAGACGGCACAGATATGAAATTATTAAAACTACTTCAGAAAAATGCAAGGATGACAAACATAGAACTCGCAGAGAATTTGAATATGAGCGAGGCGACGGTGAGAAGGAGAATCAACAACTTGGTGGAGAGGGGGTTCATCAGGGCATTTTCGGCTCTTCTTGATTATAAGAGGATGGGAAATGCGGTAAAGGCCAATGTGCTTGCCAAAGTGGATAAAGAGAATCTGGAAGAGGTGGCAAATTCGTTAAAGAAATACAGAAATGTCCATATGATCTGCCAGGTCATAGGAAATTACAATCTTTTTTGCGAGCTTATTTTTAGTAATATATTAGAGCTGCAAGAATTCACAGACAAACTATCAAATAATGAGCATGTGGAACAAATGGATTATTACATAGTCACAAAATCGTTTAAACCGTGCCCCTGGTCCGGATTGTAAAAAGTATCAATATTTGGATGGACAGCCAACTTGTATTTTCGTTGAAGATAGTGTAAGGTTGCCATCTTGTTCTTCCAGTTTTCCTTTCACTACGATAACCTTGCCAGTAGCAAAACCTTCTGGAATGGCACCATCGTGGACAACCTCGATTGCAATGGTGATGTCATTGTCATCCACCATTGTGAAGTTCTGGCCTCCGCTCCAATTACCCACCTTGCCTTTGACCTCCACCTCTTCTCCAAGATAATGTCCTCTGTTTTCTACAACCGTCTTTAGAGACACATAATCTCCCGGTGCAGCTCCCCATAAAACAATAATCAAAGCAATGGCAATAATCACAACCACAATCAATATCTTCTTTTTCTTGGAAGAAAATTTCTTTCGCTTGGGTTTGTCATCCTCTCTTTCGGATTTTTCTTCGGGTTCATTCTCGGTTTCTTCTCCTGTTTCTTCCTCAAGGATTTCCTCTGTTTCCTCCCCTGTTTCTTCTTCTATTTCACCCTGGGCCTTCTCCTCTCCACCTCCAGGTGAATCAAGTTCTGCAATCTCCCGCTCTATTTTTTCTCCGATGATATCTTCACTTTCGCTCATTGGTTTCCACCATTTCTTCCAATAGTTTTAAATCTTTCGCAAGTTTGGACTGTTTCAAATGAAGGTACATTAAATATCCGAACAATCCAACCCAGATTATACTATATCCAATATATAATGCCTCGAGTTCGTTCATCAGATCCCTCCGATTTTCTCTTTTAAATCCTCAATTTTTGATGATATCTCTGATATATGTATCCGCTTTAATAATAAGAATATATAGAGGAAAGTGAAGGCAATCACCCCCACGAGAAGCCCTATTCCGGTTTCAGGGGACATGGAACCTTCGGATGTCGCCACAATATTGGGATGCATGCTCTGCCAAATCCTAGATGAAACAAAGGATAACGGAACGCATACGAAACCAATGATACCGAAAACCGCAGCAAGTCTTGCTTTCTCCTCGCTTTCAACCCCACTTCTTAGAATCAGATATGCAATGAATATCAACCAGAGAATGAATGTTATTGTAAGCTTTGTATCGCTCCATCTCCAGAATTCGTCCCATTCCGCTTTACCCCATATGGGGCCCGTCAGTATAGCCAAAGTGCAAAAGACCACTCCAACTTCTGCTGAAGCATGAGCAATCATATCCCATTTTCGCAAGCTGGTCTTGAGGAATAGGATGCTCATTACCAAAACGACTCCAAAGGCCACAAACGATACCCACGCTGCAGGAACATGGAAATAGAATATCTTTTGCGCATATGGGGCAACCCATCCCGCATCAAGATCGGGATCCTCATCATCGACTTCCACCTTTGTAGATGTGAAGACGAAATTTTCAGTATCACTTATAACACCGGTTACAAAAACGGTCTTGCCCGATCCGAAATCTTCGGATAAGCCATCTTCATGGATTACGCTTATTTGAAATATATTGGGATCCGAAACATCAGTCAAATTGAATGTGCTGTCCCCGTCCCAGTCCGAAACCACGCCCTTTACACGATGCTCGATTCGTTCGAATTTTTCAGGCTTTCGAACCACAGTTGCCACATCCGTGGGAACCAATGGTGTGAATAATACCGCAGTGAAAATGGAGAATAGAACAATTATTAAGGTTATAATGAACAATATCAACTCAATTGTGCGTTTCTCCATCATTACCCCCCAGATTATCGTCATAAAAATCAGAAATGTTTGAAGTTGAATTTTTACTCATCTTCCTTTCCCTCATCATCAATCCTCGATTACATAATCGAAGAGAATATAGGCCAATGCAATGTAAATCACAGCAAACATCGCCAATATTCTCAGCTCGGGAATCGCATCAAGGATTTTACCTTCCAGAGCTTTCGATGTTGCATTAATGGAAGGCATTAATACAGTTAATAAAATTATGGGTATTAATAGTATTGGTAACATCACTCCCTTTATGGATTTTGAATTTACGGCAATCCCGGAAACCAGTGTCCCTGAGATTACAAAGGAAAAGGTCCCAAGCAGTATTACAATGAACATAGGGATAATATTTCCATGATAGTCATAGGTAAAGAACACATAAAAGAATATCACCGAGGAGATATCCACAAGCAGTATCAGAAAAAAATTGGATATGACCTTGCCAAAATAAATTGCAGATCTATCCATGGGACACAGCATGAGCCCGTCCAAAGAACCGCGGTCCTTTTCCTTGGAAAATGATGTGAGGAGTCCGAACATGCCTGCAAAGCAGAATGTGATCCACAAAATCGGGGAAACCAATGGATCAAGTTCATCTGATTCGATTTTATAGAAATAGAAGGCAAAGAAGAAGGCCACTGTTATAAACAGCGAAAATACGAACATCGAGAATATCATCTCCTTGGTACGGAACTCGGTTTTTAGGTCCTTTTTGGCTATTTCCAGGGCCTGTCGCATCATTTCTGAACCTCCATGAGGTCATGGTATTTCTCTTTGAAGGTTTCCATTTCCATTTCCTTTTTATTACAATCGAAGGCAATTTTTCCATTAACGAGAACTGCCAGTCTATGTCCGATGCTGTGACCGAGTTCCACATTATGAGTGATCAAGAGGATGGTCTTACCCTCTTTATGGAATTTATTTAACATATCAGTTAGCATACCCCAGGCCTTGTAATCCAATCCTGTGTAAGGCTCGTCTAGAAGAAGAACAGGTGGATTATGGATTGTGACCCTGGCAACTGCCGCCCTTTGCATCATGCCCCGGGAGAATTCTCCGATTTTATCGTTCAACCTATGAAATAGACCGACATTCCGAGCCAAATCCTTTATCGTCTTTTCATCCTTTTTCAGGCCATACATTCTCGAATAAAAAACGAGGTTCTCCTTGAGGGTTAAATCCTCGTATAAAAAGGGATTGTGGGACAGAACACCGATTTTGCTTCTCACCTCGATTGGCTCCTCTTTTAAATCATAACCATTGATTTCTATATCCCCGGATGAAGGTCTCGAAAGGGTTGAAAGAATTTTTATGAGGGTGGTTTTTCCTGCTCCGTTTGGCCCGAAAAGAACAAGAAACTCGCCTGATTCAACCTCCAGGTTCAGTTCATTCAAAACCTTCTTCCTTCCGAAATTCTTCTTAAGGCCCT
>CBDVCK010000307.1:0-4300 GCA_965372465.1 uncultured Thermoplasmata archaeon
AAAGTACACCGGCTAAGAGTGACTGGAACCGGGTCAGGCTCCAGGGACCAAACAATACAATGGATTATTGTGAGGTCTCATACGGGAACTATCCATTGTACATTATGGGAGAGAATACCAACAACATCATTTCGAATTGCAGGATATTAAATAATACAGGGGATGGTATTTATCTCAAGGAAACAACAAATAACACAATCTACAATACCACGGTGTCATACAGCACTAGTAACGGCATTACCCTGCTTATCTCGGAGTATAATATTATCAATTCTTCCTATGTAAGACAGAATAATGCTTTTGGAATCTATTTGCGGTCCTCAAATAATAACACGATTGAGAGCACAAATGTATCAAATAACATAGGAGGAGGGATCGAGCTGGGCTTGAGTTCAGATAATATCCAAATTAAAAATGTAAACATATTTGAAAACCTCGATAATGGAATCGACTTTAACGGTAATGGCTTCAATAATATCACTGATTCACGAATCATTGGCAACGACGGCATAGGGATCGATCTGGGGAGTGGATCGGAGCATCAGAGGATTGAAAACAGCATCATCAGGGATAATGGAGGGTCAGGAATTGATTTGGATGGTTCATCATATGTGGATATCATCGATTGCAATATCTCTGAAAACAAGGGAAATGCAGGGATTTACTCGGGAAGTCATGTGACCAATATAACCATCATAAATTCAGAAATCTGGAACAATTCAGAAGATGGCCTTGAAGTTTATGGTGCAAGTTATGTAAATATCACGTACTCGAATATCTCTGGAAATGCTCTGAATGGGATAGCTTTTAACGGAAGTGATATACAAGAGAATAACATTATTCAAAATTGCACGATTGCTAGGAATGGAAATAATGGAGTGTATATCTATGCCTATGCCGCTTCTTCCACAATATATCTCCAGAACAACAACATATATTCCAACAGGATCCATTCCAATGCTCAAAATGGTATTTATTTTCAAACCTATAGTGATGACTATTGCTATGAAAGTTCGTATATTCAATACAATAATATCTTTAATAATACTATATATTTAAACCAGTTGAATGGCATTTATTTTCATACCTACACTGATCTTCGTACCTATTCCGCATCTATTCAATATAATTACATTTATAGTAATAATATATATTCTAACAATCAAAATGGTATTTACTTCGAAGGTTCAACCGAAAAACCATATATAAACATCCAATACAACACTATAAACAACAATAATATATATACAAACGCACAAAATGGCATCCATTTCTACGGTAATACCTGGGGAGACTCGACCTATATCCAGTACAATATTATCTCTAATAATACCATATATTCAAATGCTCAAAATGGCATTTTTTTCAGTACAAACCTCTATAATGATTACTCTAATTTTCAATATAACAACATATACTCAAACATTATTTATCTAAACAGCCAAAACGGTATTTATTTTCACTGCTATGGAGATTACTATTCCCGACTTCAATACAACAATGTACATTCCAATGTTATATATTCAAACAATCAAAATGGTATCTATTTCTATATCTATGCCCGTCCATATGAACTTGTACTTCGATATAACAATATATTCAACAATACAATTTATTCAAACAATCAAAACGGTATATATATTTATGCTTATTCTCATTCAGATTATGTTGATGTGTATACCTATTTCCAATTCAATAATATATATTTCAATACAATCTATTCAAACGACCAAAATGGTATATATATATACGGGAACTCAAAAAACGGTCAGTTATATATTCAATACAATTACATATATTCCAATACCATTTACCAACATACCAACGGTTCTGGAATTTACGCACGATCGGACAACAACACTGTAACCTGGCAGAATTCACATTTTTACAAAAACACGATCATCTCGAATTTAGTTGGTATCAGATTTCTAAGGATATATTCACACATTGTTTATATCAACAACATTTCAAACAATATTAATGACGGAATTTTATTGAATTCTTCTAACTCGAATACATTCAGTTATAATGTGATGGCCCATAATAACTGGTGCGCAATCAATCTAACCAGCTCTTCAAGCAATAATAAAATCCAGAACAATAACATTTCATCAAATAACCTGACTGGCATTTTTGTTAAGGATAATTCAAATTACAACACAATTACCCGAAACGATATTCTGAACCATCCCGGACTGGGTGTTAACATCACAAATTCTTTTGATAACTATATGCACCACAACAATTTCAAAAACAATGCCCAACATGCTTACGATTCCACGACCCAGCTCAATGACTGGGACGATAGTGCGGAGGGCAACTGGTGGGACGATTATACTGGCTTTGATGCAAATGGTGACGGAATAGGGGATATTCCGTACGATGTGCCCGGCGGCGGGAGTAAAGATTGGTATCCCATAATAAATCCCGCAAATATCACTGCACCACACGTAGGGAATACAACTCCAGTGAATGGTGCTGTAAATGTTTCAGTAACACCTTATATCTCGATAACGTTTTCAAATAAAATGAACCGTACTGCAACAGAGAATGCCATATCGATATCAGGCGGAATTACTCTAATAAACTTTACATGGAGTAATGGAGATATGACTGTTACTTTCGAACCTACCTCTACATTAAGCTCTTATACCAGTTACTCAGTTGATATTTCAATAACAGCAAAAGACGTGCTTGAAAATCACCTGGAGGAAACATATCAATTCTCATTTACTACCAAAGACGTTGTACCACCCTCAATAATATTGACCTCGCCAGTCCATAATTCCATTGATATTACCTTGAATACAAATATAATTGTAACCTTCAGCGAGTCCATGAATTATACCACAGTAACTTTTTCAAGTTCACCAGACCCAACTGGGTGGAGTGTATCATGGAGCAATATGGACTCTGTTGCAACATATTCACATATTGATTTCGGCAGTCTGACCACCTACACATTTGAAATTACTAGTGGAAAAGATATCGCGGGTAATGATGTGGTTGCAGGCTCAATGCCCAATCCCTGGTCCTTTACTACTTTGGATGTTGTGGGACCAGAGATTACAACAACTTCACCTTCACATAATTCATCTGGAGTCCTATTAACTGCCAATGTTGTTATAACTTTCAGCGAACAGATGAACACCTCTACTGTTACTTATTCGTGCAATCCTGATCCTGGTGGCTGGTCTGCTGTATGGAGCAACGGTGATAGTACAGTTACCTATTCACACTTTGCATTTGATAGTCAAACTATTTATTCATTCCAGATTTCAGCTGGAAAAGATATACCTGGTAATACTCTTAATCCTAGCATTCCCAATCCATGGAGTTTCACTACAATAGACGCCACAGCGCCATTGATTACGGCTACATCGCCTTCAAACGCCTCTTTAAATGTTCCATTAAATGAAAACATCATAGTAACATTCAACGAGGTCATGGACAATACAACTGTCACATATATGTGCAACCCCAATCCCGGTGGTTGGGCAGTCATCTGGAGTGGAGGTAATACAGTTGCAACTTATTCTCATAACCCATTCAGCGAGAATACCGACTATACATTTCAAATTACAGGGGGAAAAGATATTGCAGGAAATAACCTAATGGCAGGAAGTGTACCAAATCCATGGTTCTTCACCTCGCTAGAGTTTACAGCACCACAAATTATTACAACCTCACCTTCAAGTGACTCTATCGATATTGCTTTGAATGCAAATATTATTGCAACATTCAGCGAGGCAATTGATCCATCGTCGCTTGATTATATTTGTTCTCCCGATCCAGGGGGATGGTCCGAAAGCTGGAGCACGGGAAATACGGTTATTACCTTTTTACACAATCCCTTTGCAATCGGAACCACATACACCTTCCATATCACTGCTGCAAAAGATATTCCCGGAAATGATCTTGATCCAGGCGGGGTTCTAAATCCCTGGTCATTTACGACTGTAGAGGACTTCGTTGCGCCACAAATTAGCTCCATTTCTCCACCGGATAATGCGGTAAACGTTAACCTAAATGCAGATATAATAGTAACATTCAGCGAAGCCATGGATACAACATCGATCAATTATATTTGTACTCCCGATCCAGGGGGATGGTTTGAAAGTTGGAGCGATGGAGATAAGACCCTTACTTTTTCACATAATTCATTTGTAATCGGGACAACCTATACATTCCATATTACTGCTGGAAAAGATTTAGTGGGTAATAATTTGACTTTAGGTGCGGTTCCGCATTCCTGGAACTTTACAACAATCTCTGTGGATTCGCTGATAGTCACACCCAC
>CBDVCK010000308.1:0-4275 GCA_965372465.1 uncultured Thermoplasmata archaeon
TACCAACCGAGAATCCATCATCAATAACTTATGGTCCCGCAGCCCTTGCTCCGAATGAGGCCCCGAGCGCCAATGCAGGAGCCGACAGGACCGTTGACAGAAATGAGGCGATGGTGTTCGACGGTTCTGGCTCAACTGACTCCGATGGATGGATCGCCAAATACACGTGGTACTTCCAGGATGACAGCATGGGAAGTGGAGTGAATCCAATGCATTCCTTTGCAACAGAAGGATTCTACAATGTGATCCTTGTTGTGGAGGACAATCAAGGTGCAACAGATCAGGATCCGGTTCTCATAACTGTGCACAACACCTATCCGGATGCACAGGCCGGACTCGAGTTGGATGTTTGTGAGGACTCACCGGTAACGTTCGATGCCACAGGCTCAATTGATACGCCTTGGGATTACCCAGTGTTAACCTACAACTGGGATTTCGGGGACGGCTCCTTTGGAATTGGGGTGAACCCCACACACACCTATACTGAATCCGGTAATTATATCGCTATTTTAACTGTAACTGATGACGAGTTGGTTGTGGATAAGGATTTTATCGCCGTGTATGTCGAGAATCTACCACCGGTTGCGGATGCAGGAGCGGATCAAGTAGTCAACGAAGACAGTTTGGTAGTATTTGACGGAAGCGGATCAACTGATACCCCATCGGATCTACCATCGCTAAGTTATTCATGGGACTTCGGAGATGGTTCTGCAGGAACTGGTGTCAGCCCTACCCATGTTTATTCAGAAGCTGGAACTTACACTGTCGGTCTCACAGTTCATGATTGCGGTGATTGTGTTAGTGATGTCGACTCGATGATTGTTACTGTGAACAACGTGCTGCCCATGGCATATGCAGGAGCAGATCAAACTGTCAATGAAGACCAATTGGTGTTCTTCAGTGGCACAGGGATGGACACATCTTCAGACCAACCTTTGCTTTCATATGATTGGGATTTCGGTGATGGTTCAATAGGCTCTGGAAAGAATCCCACACACGCATTTCAGGATGAAGGAACTTACACTGTTACCTTAACTGTCACTGACGATGACGGAGGACTTGGTCAGGACACGATGCAGGTTACTGTTGCAAATATCGGACCAGTAGTGGACTGCGGGCCAGATTTGGAGGTTAATGAAGATGTCCTTGTGCAGTTTATGGGGTACGCTTATGACACACCATCTGATGAACAGGATTTATCGTATTCATGGGACTTTGGGGACGCAAGCACGGGAACAGGTAAGAACCCCACTCATTCATATTCGAACGAAGGTACATATACTGTAACGCTGACAGTTACAGATGATAATTCTCTTATTGGGACAGATTCAATGATTGTCACAGTTAAAAATATACCACCCACTGCAGTTGCAACCTACACAGCCCCGTGTTCCATTATCATTGCAGGCGATGTTCTTACTTTCGACTGCATGGTTTATGATTCGCCCTCTGATCTGTCAACTATAACCTACTTCTGGGACTTTGGAGACGGTGCCTCTGCTACTGGTTCTACCGTTACTCACGCTTATGCAACGGAAGGAATTTACGAAGTTGTGCTAACTGTCACAGATGATGACGGAGCAACTGGTCAGGATGTACTTGTTATAATAGTTGAGCGGCATACAATGGAAATGGAAATTACCTCCCTGGTTGATGAAGTAATGCCCGGCGAAACAGCAGAGTATGTGATTACTATCCGGAATACCGGAACCATTGACGATGCCTACGATCTTACAATCATAACACCCATTGATCCGATATGGATCGATTTTGACCAATTGCATATTATGGTTCCTGCAAAAAGCGAAATGCAGATACCACTTTTAATCACTCCACCTGGGACCTTGCCTCTGGATTCAGATGTCACACTTGGATTTGAGATTACAGCCACATGCACGCATGATGCAGCAGAGGTAAGCAATGCCCCACAGTGGGATTCGCCAGGTGACGATACAATTATTACAGCCACATACGAAAGCAGGCTGCGGTGGGCACAGGTGGAAATCGAGGGTTTGATTACTGATTTCTCAGGAGGCAACCCCACAGATGCCACGCTTTTGAAAGCATTGGAAGAGGTAAGCGAGGCTCTGTTCTTTTCATGTACAATGGAATCACCCGAGTTTGACTATGTAAAATCCATAGAACATGTGAAGGATGGAATTCATAATCTCGAGATGGTGAGCGGCAGCGTGGCAGCTGATTATATAGTGAACTTGCTGCTTACTGCTGTTGACAGTGAAGTAGAGGAGACAATCATCACAGCAGAAATTCAGGCGGGTGTAGATAATATCCATGTCGTGGATGCCTGGGATCTTTATGCTACTGCTCAGGACAGGATTCTAGTAGGTGATTATCCAAATGGATTGGAGCAGTACAAGAATGCCTACATGGAGGCCGAGCGGTCTGAAGGTGAGTGGGTACCTGAAGAATACACAAGCACACTTATTCAGGCCATAAATGATATCGATGTCTTATTGGTAGGCCCGTATTCTGCACCGGCCTTGAACAAACTGCAGATGGCAAAGGATGAGCTCATTGCAGCACTTGATAATTCGGAACATGGATTGATGAAGGACTCCTTTGTAAATGTGAAAAGCGCTGTAATGCACCTGCTGAATGCAGAAGTACATGGGGCACCCACATCCAGTATCGTAATCGATCTCACCGAGGCAATTGAGAAGGCCACCGAGATGTTGATTTTGGAAACCGCCACCCATGTTGGAATGGAGGTAAACGATATCAAGCAGGCGTGGAGCAAGTTCTATCAGGGCAAGTCATTTGCAGTAGCAGGTCAGTATGTTCAGGCAATTGACAAGTACGATGGAGCCTACAAACACGCCCTGCTTGCAGAGGACTGGATTCCCATTGCAGATGCAGGGGCAGATCAAACTGCCTGCGAGGATGAGCTGGTTTACCTGGATGCCTCAAACTCTAGGGACAGGGACGGAATCGTTCTCTTTTACGAATGGGATTTCGGTGACGGATGCACGGAATATGGTGTCTTCACGAGTCATGCCTACAAGGATGCCGGGGTTTACATCGTGACCTTACTAATCACTGACAATGAAGGTTTGATGGATACTGATACTGTGGTTGTGACTGTATACAATGTCGCACCCAGTGCCGACCTAGTCTTGGATTATGTCATTGGTGATCCCTTAGAATCGAATACAGTATATATGGATGATATAATCCTCTTCGATGCAATCTTCACCGATACATTCTCGGATGTACCTGATCTGGTAATAAGCTGGGACTTCGGTGACGACACCACAGAATTCGGTGCCCACGTGGAGCATGCATACACGGCACCTGGAACCTACACCGTGGTGCTTACCGTAACAGATGAGGACGGGGAATCTGATACAGACACGGCCATTATTACTGTATTAAATGTAATTCCAAAGGCAAGCGTAACCTATTCCCAGATCGCTTATGAGGATGAGGTGGTATATCTAAGTGGGAACGGATTTGATTCAGCTTCAGATATGGACACCCTTACTTATTCCTGGGACTTTGGCGATGGAACAACAGGAATGGGTAAGGATGTAGTCCATATCTATACAGACGAGGGTATTTACACTGTGACCCTTCAGGTTGAAGATGTTCACGGCGGTATAGGAACGAGCACTGCCACTGTATCGGTAATCAATCCGCCGCCAACTGCAGATGCGGGTTGGGCTCAATTCGGTGTTGAGGACAGTGTTGTGAATTTCATTGGCACAGGTTTGGACACTCCCTCGGATCAACCCACATTAACATACTACTGGGATTTCGGTGACGGTACAGGTGCTGCTGGGGTAACCCAATCCCATACATACTCTACATCAGGAACGTATATGGTTACCCTGACCGTAACCGATGATAACGGGGACATTGGTGTGGATAGTATACCTGTATTTGTGGAAAATGTCAGGCCAACTGCAAATGCAGGTGCCGATCAAATGGTAAATGAGGATGATGTCGTTTTCTTCAGCGGAAGCGGCTCAGACACAGCTTCTGATGTTCCCACCTTAACCTATTCCTGGGACTTCGGTGACGGATGCACGGGAACTGGAGTTTCTCCAACCCATGTCTATACCCTTAATGGTCTATACACTGTAATTCTAACAGTTGAAGACGATGATGGGGCAGAAGCCTGCGACGAGATGACAGTTTCCGTAAATAATGTTGCACCTGTAGCAAATGCGGGAGCAGATGTGACGGTAGATGAAGATGAGTTGGTGTTTTTCAGTGGGACGGCAACAGATACACCCTCGGATCAACCGTTGCTAG
>CBDVCK010000309.1:0-4268 GCA_965372465.1 uncultured Thermoplasmata archaeon
CTGAGAAACTGCTTAGATCGGCAAAACAGTTTCTTATTTGGGTCAGAAAATATGTAAAATAAAAGATGTGGGAGAGGGAAAAATCCCTCTTTAATGATCCAAGTTACTGTGGAGAACATCTTGTCCCACATAGGACAAAATTATAATCAAGCCAATATTTATTTTTCACCGCCCCGAGCTAGGGGTGCGGCCCAGCGAGGTGAGCAAATTTAGAATAAATTTGCGAGCTAGTGTTCTGAAAGAGCATCCGCAGAAAACGAAGTTTTCGAGGATTTCAAGCACCGAGCGAAGTGAGTGTGCTCAAAACGTAGGGGTGGAAGGTATGGAGAGCCGTGCACAAAACCCAAAGATCCCCCGATATCCTCAATTGAGCGTGTTTTATTGCTCTACATCATAATAGAAAACTTTATTAAAAAGCTTTCTAATATACTATCATGGACTTTAAGGTCATTATTAAGGAACAGCGAGAAGAACTAGAGGAACTTGACAAAAGGCAGCGGTTCATTTCAAGAGACTGGGAAAAGGATGCAAAAAAATATCTTAAACACCCAAATATCCTGGCAATTTTAGGCGTTAGACGATGCGGGAAATCCATCTTCTCCTATATGTTGACAAAAGAACATAATCTCGGTTATATTAACTTTGACGATGAGAGGCTTTCCGGGACAAAGACCGAGGATCTCAACAGGATTCTCGAAGCATTCTACGAGCTTTACGGTGATATAGAATATATCGTTTTGGATGAGATCCAGAACGTAGAAAAGTGGGAGCTGTTCGCAAACAGAATGAGAAGGACAAAGAAGGTCATTATTACCGGGAGTAATTCCCAACTTTTATCAGGGGAGCTTGCAACGCATCTGACAGGAAGATACATCGATTGCCGGCTGTATCCCTTCTCATTTCGCGAGTATTTAAAGTATAAACGTTATGAGCCGCCTGAGGTTTTTACCACAAGAGAAAAAGCCAAGTTGAAGAAATTTTTGAACGAATATCTGAAACTCGGCGGTCTCCCTGAAGCTTATATATTCGGTAAGGGAATGCTTCCGCGGATATATGAGGACATCATAACAAAGGATATCGTTTTAAGGTTCAAGATAAGAAAGAGAGAAGAGCTAAGGAATTTGGCCCGGTATCTTATAACCAATTTTTCAAATGAGATCAGTTATAGTAAATTGTCAAGGATATTGGACATAAAACATGTTTCGACTGTATCAAATTGGATATCCTATCTCGAGCAGGCGTTTTTAATCATTAAATTAGAGCGGTTCGATTTCAAATTGAAACAGCAATTTGTAGCCCCAAAAAAGATATACTGTATCGATAATGGTATCGTGTCCTCAGTAGGCTTCAGTCTCTCAGAAAATACAGGTAGGATCATGGAAAACACTGTGGCTGTGGATTTACTAAGAAAAGTTGCTATTGAACCTACATTGGAAGTATATTACTGGAAAGATCACCAACAAAACGAGGTAGATTTCGTTGTGAAGAAGGGGCCAAAAGTAAAACAGCTTATCCAAGTTACTTATGCAAACGAAAGATGTGAGATCAATGAAAGGGAAACAAAATCTTTAATCAAGGCATCAAAAGAACTAAGATGCAAGAATCTTTTGATAATCACATGGGACTACGAAGATGAACAACTCATTGACAAAAAGACTATCAAGTTTATTCCTATATGGAAATGGTTGCTTAATCTCACTTAGGTTTTTCATAATCGGGAACATCATGTTCATCAAGGATATGCTTGTTTACTAGCCTATATTTACTTCTTAACCGCCCCGAGCAGGGGGCGTGGCCCAGAGAGGAGGTATGGAGAGCAGAAAGAGAGCCGTGCACAAAACCCTAGATCCCCCCGATATCCTCACCCAATCCAAAAACTTGAGCCCGACAAACAACCCAACCTTCCAAATCATGTCTGGGTTGCATTCCAAGATCAAATCTCGCAGAGAAATCTTTATTTAGTCGTTAATGATTATATTAATTGGTGGTTTAAATCTCGGAAATTACGGAAATCGACAAGGATTACGAGTTCTACCTAAGTTCAGACTTAAAGGAATATGCCGGGAAATGGATCGCAACAGTGGAGGGAAAGATCATAGCAAGCGGGGACAAAGCAGACGAGGTCATGAAAAAAGCCGAAAAGAAATGCCCCGATAAAATAATCGCACTTTCAAAAGTACCAACAGACGATCTACTAATACTGTAAGACGAAAAGGAGGATAGAGGGTTGGTTAAGTTTTACTATCGCAAGATGATTTCACCAGCTTTGGGTGAGATCAAAAGACCAATCGCGGATATTTTGGTTCAAACGAAAAATGGCAAATGGATTAAGTTCAGACCGTTTATTGATTCCGGAGCAGATATATCCATAATACCGCACAGTGTAGGTCAATATCTAGGATTTGAAATGGAGGATAATATCATAGAATTCGGTGGAGTATCAGGCAAGCAACTTCCTGTGATTATAAAAAAGATGAAGATGAGGATTGGGGATATCGAGCTTGAACCTAGAATCGGATGGGCATTAATAGAAGAGGCACCGCCACTTTTGGGCAGGGTGGATATGTTTGATAAATTTAATATTACTTTCAAGGAGAAAGATGGGACGGTACTTTTTGACCCTATCTAGGCCAGTAAACCTTTCCCACTACTTTTAATTCGGATAAAGAATTCGAATAGCAACCTCCAAAAACTCTGTACATTATTCGAGCTTGAATAAGGAATGCACAAATCCCCTAAGCGAGAGAGCCGTGCACAAAGCCCAAAAATCCCCCGATATCCCTGGATTTCCTAATCCAAAAACTTGAACCCGACAGGGATTCGGAGTTTCTGCAGACAGTGAGGCTGATCAAAGCGTATGGGTTTTCAATATAGTGTCCCTTACTCAATCCTCCCAAGAACCTCTCCTGCAACCTTCTCACACCTATTTGCAGCCTTCTTCAAAACATCATCGGAAAGTGAAAATATTCCCTTGATCGAATTGTCATGACCCCGGGATCCAACCAATTCCAGCAACATTTTCAGATTGTCTATAATGATCTCCTTTGGGCAGTTCTTCAAATGCTTTACAATCATATCAACATCCGGTCTCTCATAACAGAGCATGACAATATCCCGACGATCCGCCATTCGCATTGAATTTACCTTTAACGCAATCAACATCTCTTTTTTTGGAACCCGAACTGTAACCCTTGCCTCGGGATGCCATCCGCGAATCTCCCGAAATTTGGATTGTTTGAACAAGTACTGAAAGGAATAAGAATAATTCGTTTGTCGGGCCTGTATCGAGTTTATCAAAAGATCCACAGAGACTGGCAGTTTCTCTTCTTTTATATGTTTTTCATATTTTCCACCGTAAGTATCATCAAAATCCGATTTTTCCTTTCTGAAAAGAAAACCCTGATCCTTAATTAATTTCCTGAAGAATTTTAATTCTTCTTCCGGAATTACTATGTCAAGATCCACAGATAATCTCGGAAACTCGTATGCAGAAACAGCAAAGCCTCCTATCACAATGAATTTCCTCTTAGAAGGTATACTTCTTAAAAAATCAAAACATGTTCTCTCCATTGCAAATATCTTTTCTTTCAAATGCTCACCTCAATGTGCATGTTCGTAACTTTCGAATAAGTTCAAGTCATACCTCTTATCCAAATATTCCAATGCAGGTCGAAATGTTAACTCATTTTTCCAGCAGAATTCGATTACTTCCTTCAATGGAATTACAAAAATCCCATCCTTTTTCTCGATTTTCAATTCCTTTTTGGGGTGTAAAATATAGGTTATTCCAAACATAGTTTTGCTCTCGTTCTCCAATGCAAACTCGCAATCCATTTTCCCAAATAATTCCAACCAGTATCCCAAATCTTTTTTTAAGACCCTTATATGGATTGGTTTGAATCCTCTTGTAAATCCTGTCCAATAATAACCATCGGTCCATATTCCAACTGCATCGTTTTCGCTGTAGGCATATTTTCTTTTGGCATCCGTTAAGATATGTTCCTTTTCTAAATTGTCTAAAACGATCTGGCGCACAAAATCATTAGGTGGAGTGACTTTGTAAGTCCCTCTAGAAATACGTCTAATATAATCGGATCGTATTAAATCAAAAATGATCTTTGTATGCTGTGGGCTAGGGAAAATGGCTTTGAATTCATTTATTGTAAATTCTTTGTGACCAAAGGCTTCAAATAACCAACCATACATCTTTGTGTATTTATTCATAATTACCATTATCATAATCAACACTTAAATGAGCTTTACACCAA
>CBDVCK010000310.1:0-4246 GCA_965372465.1 uncultured Thermoplasmata archaeon
ATTGTGAGCACGAAGAATGACATGAATATCCCGATGGTAGCATAGGACTTCCTCTTGGTCATGGAGGATATCAGAATACCATATGGGATGAAGATAAAAGAGGTAAGCAGCCCTGCACCTATGGTTGCACCAAGAACTTTCAGGCTAGTTCCGTAGTCACCTCCGCTTTGAGTCCCCATGACAGCCAGGCAATAAATGATAAGGGGTAAAAAACAGAAGATGCCCAAAATCAACGCCGCCCCGATTATCTTTCCAACAAGGTAGTCTCTGGGTTTTATGGGCCTGGAAAAATAAAGAATAAAGGAATTATCGCCAAAGTCCTCGGCAATTAAATCTGCGCATACAAGGGATGCAAGCATTATCGTGAATATGACCAGTAAACCACTTTTTAGGTATCCCCCCTGCCTCTCTCGTAATCCAGGACCACGTTCCTCTGGAGCCTCCCCCCTCGATCCTCCTAATCGCGAAATAAAGGAATTTCCGTCCAGATATCCAATTCCCGCGATGCTGCCAGATATATCTAATCCGCCGTTAACAATAATAGTCCCATTTACCTGGACAGTCCCGTTGTCTGCAACTGTGGTATTCGAGACTGGAGTGCCGTTTCCAAATAATGTACCTGTGCCATTAACTCTTCCGTCAATATCGATGTGACCTCCCCATCCCACCCAACCGTTTAATTCGAATGTACCGTTCACAACATTAGGCCTAACGATTTGGATATCTTCCGATCCCGATACTGTAAAATTTCCATCCAGATTTCCTACCCCAGTAATACTGCCTAAAAGTTCCAATTCACCGTCCAATACAAGGGTACCTGATATCAGTGCGAGGCCGGTTTCTGTTATTACAATACCCGTGAGAAGAGAACCGTTACTTTTTATTGTTCCTAATACGGAAACACTGCCTTCGATATAAATGGAACCTTTCAGTGTCATCTGACCCAAGAATTCGAAGTGACCATCCATAAAGATAGGTTCTTCTTTTTCTTCTTGGATCTCCTCAGGATCCTCCCCCACCATCATCTCTGTTGTGAGCTTTTCATGGGGTACGATGGTGGCGAAAATAATGAAAAACACATGAGTTAGAATCACACCTATGATGAGAATGGCCAGAACCCATTTGGATTTCAGTTTTTGCCTAAAGACATTTTTGGATATCACGAGAAAGCGGCGGTAATATTCGGTTCTCTTCCCTTCCCAGGGCCTGTATTCGATAGGGGTTAAGCCCACCTCAGTCCCCCCCGTTGAATGCTTTCAGGAAGATATCCTCAAGGGAGAGGGTGACAGGTCCGAAATCCCTGATCTGTATACCGGCTTTAGATGCCAGTTCGAAGATCTTTTTTCCTCTTTCGGTACCCTTGATGACAAGGGACTGCTGCCCCTCCTCGTCTTCCGTGGATACTATCTCAAAGATTTTTCCCAATGCTTTTCCAAAATCGGCAATCCCGTCCTTTGGACCCCTGACCTTCACCTTATACACGTTCTTTTCACCGATCAAGAGGGTTTTCATGAGCCCCTCCTTTACCAGTTTACCTTCATTGATTATGATCACATACTGGCTTACCCTTTCCACTTCCTGTAGGATATGTGAGGACACGAGAATCGTTTTGCCGGACGCTCCTATTTTCTTGATCAGTTCCAGCATCTCCTCTCTTCCCTGGGGGTCCATGCCGTTGGTGGGTTCGTCGAGAAACAGTATCTTTGGGTCATGGACAATGGCCTGGGCGAGTTTGACCTTCTGCTTCATTCCTGTTGAATATGATGAGATTATCCTGTACCGCTCCTCACCCACACCCACGAAATCCAGCACCTCGTGGGTTCTCTGGATGGCATCCTTTGAGGACATACCTGAAATCTGCCCCATATATGATACGAGCTCCACTGCATTCATGTAGTTTATTAAACAATCGTGTTCTGGGAGGTACCCTACCATATCCCGAACCGCAGTGGTATCCTTCCTGGGATCTAGGCCATCGATACTTATGGTACCCTTAGAAGCCTCCACAAGGCCCAATACCGCCTTGATGAATGTGCTCTTTCCTGCGCCGTTTGGCCCAAGAAGACCGACTATGCCTTCAGGAATGCCAATTGAAAATGAATTGAGTGCCACAATGGATCCAAATCTGACAACCAATTCGTGGGTATCTATTCGAATCTGACTCTCAGAAAGTTTTTCTTCACTATCTTGTGACACTGGATTTGATTCCATATCAGGACCTCGATAAAAGGTCATGTCCATAAATATTTTTTTATAGTTTTTTTCACATTGAGGGCACAGCCTTTATTCTATTAATCCAATCCATAATGGAAATGGTGAAAGATTGATCAATGGAATTCAAAATTCAAGGCTACTCCTTTTTGCCCACATGAATTACCTCTACCTTCTCTGAAGATGATTCATCATCCTTTTTTACCTCGATCTTCTCAAGTGAGGAAAATTGCGGCATGTTCTCGGTCTCCTTTTTCTCCTTTCGCTTTGCCCAGGTTATGAGCATAACAGGCATTACAAGAACTGCTGCAAGAAAACTGAATACTATGGTTATTGCGGTTATCATGCCGAACTGCTGGGCAATGGGCATGGGTGAAAATATCAGTACTCCGAATCCGAGAATCGTTGTGACAGCGGAAATCGTCAATGCTGTTCCCGTGCTCATTATTGTAATATGAACGGATTCATTGATCCCTCTATGATTCTTCTCACGCTCTTCCCTGAAACGTTCCATGACGTGGATCGAATAATCTATGCCCAAACCGATTGTAAGTGCCGTTACCATGACAGTGAGAATATTGAGCGAAATGGACATGAGAAACATGGTGCCCACAATCCAAAGCGAGCACAGAATAACAGGAATCGGGGGCATGAGGCCCAGTGAAAAGCTTCTGTAAAGAATGATAAGAATGATTGCTGCAAGTATTATTGAAAGAATTGTGGAATTTATCATATTCGTCTGCAGGGAATCTATAATATCAATGGTAAGAACCATCATCCCTGTAACGGTTGCGGTAACTCCGGGTCCGAAATCCACCTCCTCTACGTCCTCCTTGAGTTCCTTGTACATCTCCCTTGTATCTGTTGATGTAAATGTTGAAGTGAACACCCGAATTACAGTTGCTGTATAGATGCTTGCCTGGTTTGGATCATCCGAATCCCTGTGAATCAGTTGTTTTACATAGGTGCTGAGTGTTTGATTGCCTGCAGGTTTTGAATTGTTGAAGTACATGTAATCGTAGTAAGCCTGAATGTCATCGTCTGTACATGGATATGTTGAGTTGGGAAGGCCGTCTTCAGTGAGGTGGAATGTATCCATTAAGGACGAGTTCATAGCAACCATAAGACCGCTTAGATCCAGTATGCTGAAGGCCATGGGGCTTTCACTTCCAGGGTCTCCGATCTTCACAACGTGCTCATCATCTCCCAGGTTGTTCATGGTTTCTGAAATCCCGTTCATGGTATCAACAGTTGCGATATCATCCCCTTCGATGAGGATATAACCTGTGGCGTAGCTGCCTATCACGAATTCCTCTCTGAGCAGGTAGCTTGTCTCAACAGATTCCCAGTCATCAGGCAAGAACTCCTCCATCGTGAACTCGGATTCCACGTTCATTGCAGCAAAAACCGCTCCAATGGTAAGAAGCACGGTCAAAACCGCAATCGGGCCCGGATGCCCTATAACAGCCTTTGAAATGATGTTTGAGAACCTGTCGTAGAAGCCCATCTTCTTGCCCTTTTCAGTATGCCAGGAGCCTACAAGTACAGGATTTTTCCCTTTCCCTGTCTTCAGGTACTTGTTAAAAGCCCTTTGATCTACAACATACCTTATAGAACAGTGGAATGTCATTGTTAAAAAGAAGGCATAAAAGACCCCTATTGCACAGCTGATTCCGAAGTCCCGAATCGGTGTAACTGCCGAGGTTAGGTTGGATAAAAAGGCAATCACAGTTGTTACCATTGCAAGGCCAATTGCCCCGCCAACATTGATAATGGAGCTTCTCATGGCATTGGCAATGGTCCCTCCCTTTCTCAGCTCCTCCTGATAGCGCCTGAGCACATGCACCGAATAGTCCACACCCAAACCAATCAAAAGAGGAATCACGGCAACCATCATTGCAGTAAGGGTAAGACCTGCTAGGTGCATGGTGCCTATGGTCCAGATAGTTGCAATGACAAGGGTTAAAACTGGTAGAATGACATAACCAAGCTTTCGGAAGCTGAGGGCAAGAACCAGGATGATAAGCCCGAAAAT
>CBDVCK010000311.1:0-4233 GCA_965372465.1 uncultured Thermoplasmata archaeon
ATTATACCATTTTACCTTGCCTTTCATATGTTTCACCTCCTCAGAAATAGAGGTTCTGTCTTTTCTTAATAAAGACTGTAAAATTAAAAAACTATTTAACCAAAATTAGAGTTTTCTAATAATTGGCAAGTTTTCCAACTTTCGTCTTTATTTCGAGGTTTGCATAAACTCTCCCCTATAATTACTTTTCGATTAAACGGATGGAAAAAATCCCATACAAAGCGAGGGGATATTGATGGAATTAATTAGGTATTTTGATATCTATGGCGAAAATAAGATAGGTAATGAATATTGATATTATATGAAAGAACTTTTCAAAAGAGGAAATCAAAGATGAAAGATGAAAACCGAAAGAACAAACTGAAGGCGAAAATATTAATAGTTGGTGAGCCAGGGGCGGGAAAGTCCTTTATTGCCAAGTCCACCGATGCCTGCCTTCCCGTCCGAAAGATAGGGGCATCAATTGGAAAGATATTCGAGACTTTTTCAAACCTATCCTGTGATATGACCCTGATTACCTGGGCAATTACAAAAGGACGACCCCGAAAGAGCACGCATATAAAAAATTCGGATGCCGCAGTCATTGTTTGTGATCTCACAAGACCTGATACTGTTGATCAGATTCCACAATGGGCCAATAGCATCCTTGATATTGATGGTGATATACCTCTTTTTTTTGTGGCAAACAATGCCGAGGCAGGTACATCTGATACAAAAAAGAGATTCAGGGGCTTAGCCTGGGAATTCAAATCCCCCTGTTATCTGATCAAAAGCGGGGATCAAACATCTATAAGGAACATTTTCAGGGCTATTGCCAAGAAGTTATCAGAAAATATTATGAATATAGTATATGTTGATTATGAAGAGGAAAATAATCTCGTAAGCTGGTAGGGAAAGGGGTTTTTTGGGGGATTATTTTAGGGTATTTCGTATTTTTTAAGTTTTTAAGGATTCTTTTGGTAAGTAACTAAAGTATAATATTTACAAAGAACTTTGTAATACAAAGTATTATATACTACAAAGCATATAACCCTAATTGAAGTGATAAGAATGACAGAGAAAATCAATTTGGGAGAGATGGAAAAAAAGGCCTGGACCACCTATTTTGAGGACGGTTTATGGGATATCTTCTTTGCTATTATGATGCTGACAATGGCTTTTCGGACTCTAACAAATATTGTCTGGTTCACACCATTGATGTTTGTAGGTGTGCTGTTCTTTATAATTGGCAAGAAGCGTATCACGATCCCCCGACTCGGGCATGTAAAATTCAATCCAAAACGCGAAGTAAAAAGAATCAAATTGTTTATAATAATTTTTGTTGCCGTTTGCTCGACATTTATTCTACTTCTTTTACCTATCTTGGGAATAGAACCTCCAAGGGAGGTAGGTTCTCTTTTCATGGCAGTCTTTTTAATGGTGATATTTGGTGCTATGGCATATTATTTGGATTTCAGGCGATTATATATCTACGGCCTTATGTTTGCAATAACCGAAATTGTATGGGGGCGCTATGGGGTGCCTGCAGGTCCCTATGTCGCGTTGATCTTTGGTTGCATGGTTCTCATCACTGGCCTGATATTACTGGCTTCGTTTATACATAAGTATCAGAAGCCAGCAGAGGAGGTGGCCAATGGCCTCTAAAGGGAAGGAAAGCCAAAGCCCCATAATGGAGATCGACAAGCTCATCCACGAGCCTGCCCGTCTCATGATAATGGCACATCTTTATGTCGTGGAAAGCGCGGACTTTCTTTTCTTGATGAGGCAGACCAATCTGACTTTTGGTAACCTTTCTTCCCATTTGAGCAAACTTGAGAAAGCGGAATATGTGAAGGTCAAAAAGGAATTTATTGGCAAGAAACCCCATACAATGCTGAAGCTTACAGAGAAGGGGAGAAATGCCTTTTTGATATATAGAAAAAACATGAAGCAGGTATTTGAGGAACTGCCCAAATGAGAAAAGATGTAAAAATCCAAACGTTAATATAAAAACAATCCGTTATCCGAAAAGCCCGCAATATGTGACGAATTCGGAGGTTATGATACGTATAAAACGGGTGCTAATTACTGAGAACAGGATGAGTTTATGGCAAACAAAAAACCCGATTTCGAGGCCGAAAAACTGCTTCGGGAGACCTTTGCAAATTTCGTGGACAGCGAGCTTGTTCCTATTGCTGATGAAATCGATGAAAAAGACGAGTTTCCAAGGGATATTTTCAAAAGATTGGCTGATCTGGGTGCCTACGGTATACGATATCCGAAAGAGTACGGCGGCTCTGAAGGAACCGCAACCATGTTCTGCATCATATGCGAGGAACTGGCTCGAGGCTCCATGGCGGTTGCAGCATTTACTGCTATGCAGTGTCTCATGGGCACGAACTTCATATTCGCTCACGGAACCGAGGAGCAGAGACAGAGACTGTTTGTCCCCGCACTCAAAGGCGAAAAAGTGGCTGCCTTTGCACTTACCGAGCCTGATGCAGGCTCTGATCTCATGGCTTTGAGCACATCTGCAATACTGAAGGATGATGAGTACGTCATAAACGGAATGAAGACATGGATCACAAATGGACCATATGCCGATTTCTTTACTGTTCTCTGCCAGACCGATAAGAGCAAGGGTCCAAAGGGTCTGAACTTCTTTCTTGTGGAAAAGGATACACCCGGTTTGTCTGCCAGTCCAAAATTTGAAAAATTGGGCACACACGGAACCTGGACCTCTGAACTGGCATTAGAAAATTGTCATATTCCACTGGAGAACAGGCTTGGTGAGGAGTGGAAAGGTCTTAGAAATTTGATGCAGATTTTGGCTGAGATTAGAGTGATGACAGCGGCCCTAAGTTTGGGCCTTGCAAGGGCGGCTTATGACGCAAGCTTTCAATACGCTAAAGAAAGGGTGCAGTTCAAAAAACCTATAGGTAAGTTCCAGGCCATACAGATGAAAATCGCCACAATGGCCACAGAGATCGAGGCTTCAAGACTCATGACCTACAATGCAACGAGAATGATTGATGAGGGGAAGTCATGCATGAAGGAGGCCAGTATGGCCAAGTACTTTGCTTCTGAAACGGCCTGCAGGGCGGCTGACGAGGCAACTCGAATTTTCGGAAGCTACGGCTATTCCATGGAATACCCTGTGCAGCGTTTCTGGAGGGACACCAGGTTCCTATTGTTCGGGGGAGGTACTTCGGAAATTTTACAGGTGATCATTGCAAGGGAATTGGGATTGGGAAAATAAGTGGTTAAGGGTGAGAATATGGCTTACAAGGTAAGAGGAAAAACGTTTGATGAATTTACGCAAGGAGAGGAGTTCACAACTGCAAGAAGAACCATAACCGAGTCGGATGTGGTGACCTTTGCTGGGCTATCCGGTGATTTTAACCCTATACATATGGACCGCGAATTTGCACAAAATACGCCATTAAAAGGTAGGGTGGCCCACGGTATCCTGGTTGCAAGCATTGCCACAGGTCTTGGGAACCAGCTTGGCATCTTCGAGGGTACCACTATTGCCGTTCTGAGCATGACCATCAATTACAAGGGTGCTGTGAAGTTCGGGGATACAGTGTATCTTCAATTGAAGGTTACAGAAAAAAAGGAGAGCAGCAAGCCCGAAAGAGGAATCGTTACTTTCCAGACAAATGTGTTGAACCAGAAAGATGAGATTGTAATCGACGGGCAATGGGTCGTGATGATGACAAGAAAGAAATGAGGAGGTTATAATATGAGGTTAAAGGATAAAGTGGCGGTAATCACGGGAGCGGGTTCTGGAATTGGCGAGGCAACTGCCATGAGATTTGCCCAGGAGGGCGCCAAGGTGGTCATTAATGATGTTAACCTGGAAAGTGCGAATTCTGTTCTGGAAAAGATCAAAGGAATGGGAGGAGAGGCACTGGTTCTTAAGGCAGACATCTCTAAAAAGGATGAAGTTGAGGGGATGATGAAGGATGTTATCGAGCATTTCGGTAGGTTGGATATTCTGGTTAACAATGCCGGAATCAACAGGGATGCCTTTGCAGGGAAGATGAGCGAGGATGAATGGGACCTTGTTCTCAAGATCAATCTCAAAGGAACATTTCTTTGCTGTCAAGCTGCTATTAATACCATGGGCAAACAGGGGTCTGGTAGAATTATAAACACATCATCAATCGGTGCATTGGGAAATATGGGTCAGGCCAATTACGCTGCCTCGAAATCAGGGGGGATAGGACTTACAAGGACTTTGGCTTTGGA
>CBDVCK010000312.1:0-4215 GCA_965372465.1 uncultured Thermoplasmata archaeon
TTGAGATGGCAAGGACAATGATAATAATAAAGGCTACCACCACAAGTCCCACTATTAACAAGAATATCGTGTTATCTATATTGGGTAAAAAATCGGAATTGTCGCCTATTCCATCCCCGTCACTGTCCTTCCATTCGTCGGGGTCATCTGGGAAGGCATCCTTTTCAAGACCGGTTGTGGAATCGGCCTTGGACATACCTGTGTTCCAGGAATCGGGATAACCGTCACCGTCCGTATCCTTTGAAGCCGCAGGGTCTTCTGGGAAGGCATCGGGATTGCTGCCTGTTGCATTGTCTCCGAAACCGTCATCATCTGTATCATCCCACTGTGAGGGATCATCTGGAAAGGGATCAAAAATATCATAAACTCCGTCACCATCTGTGTCCGAGTGAAACGTGATGGCCACCTGCTGGCTTGAGTTCATATCCACATCGGGAACAATGGTACCCGTGGATGGTGTTTCGTAAGCGATAACAAAATAGGGTTTATGATATACCTTACCTGATGATGTCTGCCAATAGCTAGTTAATGGAATCCATTTAACGAACCCTTCCGAGTTTGTGGTGTGGTTTTCCCCCGACCCTATATCAATTCGAATGCCATCAGTAATTTCTATTGTAACGCCAGCAACAGGTTCATCATCATCATCAACCACTTTTACGGTAAGAAACCGATTTACTGTGAGATTTGAAGCATCATCCAGAATATTCACTTTACCCTCATCAAAAGTCGTGTTTATCAGAGTGACATCACCATCTGACCATATGACATCCCCAATGGAAAGGTCGTATGTATCAGAATTCAGCAGGGTGCAGTTTATGATGTCAGCCAAGGCAGAATCGTATACCCTCACCGCCACATTATTGTCCTCAATAATGTTGTTAAGTAGAATACCACTTGCCAAATCAAATATCTTTACCCCTTCATCGCCATCCGATATATGATTGTTTTCAATACGATTATCCTCGGACTCGTAGATGTAAATCCCTGTGAGATATCCTGAAATCGTGTTGTCCGAAACAATATTTTCATTTGCACCGCCTTCAATAGTGACTGCACGATCGCCACAGGATGTGATTTCGTTGCTTTGAATTTTGTTTCTACTTGAGTCGCCTGATATGAGAAACCCTCTAAGGTTGTTTGCGATTTGGTTGTCCTCGATTATATTATCGGAACCTGGTGAGATTCCAATGGCGCAGAAGATGGAG
Organism: uncultured Thermoplasmata archaeon; assembly: GCA_965372465.1. Taxonomy (GTDB): domain Archaea; phylum Thermoplasmatota; class Thermoplasmata. Next base: position 1,209 of record CBDVCK010000312.1, read on the forward strand.
GAATTGAGGATGTTATCATGGATATAGGTGTTATTGGATTCTGAAAGTTTGAGATTATACGAGTTGGCGCCTGATATTGTAAACCCGCTCAGGTTCACGTAATCTGCGCTGCTGATATGGATGCCAAATGTGCTGCCGGTTGCATTAACAATGGTTGTTTGCTTATCCTCGCCTAATAATGTAAGGGTCTTATCAATCACTAGGCTTTCATCATAGGTCCCAGCGTATACATAAACCATATCACCTGGATTTGCAGCGTCTATTGCCTCCTGTATTGTTGTGTAGTTCCCACCGCCAGAACCACCTACATAATAGGTTGTTGCCTGCACATTCATTGTAAATGTATTAAAACCAATATCCACTATTATTAATGCCCCAAAGAAAACCGCAAATACAACCAATATGCCCATTAATCTCCTCATCAGGAACCCTCGGTCAATTCGTTATTGTTATACTATGTATTAACATTTTTGAATCGAAAATCATGCTTACCAGTGCCCTGTCCTCCAGTGCCTGAATTTCGCCAGTCTAAAGAATAATTCTTTTAAAATGGTACCCGTGAGAGTTTTCGGGTTCACCTTGTGCCAATCCACCACATCCCCATCGGATAGGTGTCTGAAAGCATGCTCAATTGCACGATCGCCAAAGAGCACCATGGCGTACCTGCGGAATAAATCCGTTTTTATGCGGTAATTGAACTGTTCCTTCCACAGGCTGTCGTAATCCTTATCCTCCAGAATGGCCTGGACAGCCAAAAAGCCGGATTCTATGGCATAGTTCATACCAAAACCACGAAAGGGATCCTGAAAACCTGCTGCCTCGCCAACATACAATATCTTGCCCTTTTTCGCGCTTTTGGGAAAATCACACCCTCCGAACCCTCCAAAGGTCTCTACAGGTTTTCTATTCCCCACAATATCCCTCAAGATTTTTCTTTCTTTTAAAGCTTTGAAATAGAGGCGCTTTGTATTTTTAACATGGGGTTGAGAGGTGCAGTTCACGATTTTGAATCTACCACCAGGTAAAGGTGTTATGTAGAGATACCAACCCCTTGGTGAGTACCTGTCATCATGCAGGTAAAGGAACTTGTCCGAAGGAAAATCAAGATCCTCATATACGCAGCCAAAGGCGAGCATATCGCATTTGTAATGCCCAGTTGCTACGATATCAACATCCTTTTCATTTCTTTTTTCATTGAAGTTGAAGGCAACACCCAAAGATTCGGCCTGTTCATAAAGTCCGTATTCAAGGCTTGTTTTTCCTCCACGCAGGATAAAATCTATTGGTTCCTTAAGCGTTACCTCTATATCCCTTTTCCTTGTGCAAAAGAGCGCCTTGTCAAGCCTGAGAAGATCGAATTTCGGTTTCAGATTATATGATGCAAGGTAACCCATGGGATCTCCTTTGGTCTTTAACAATCCCTGATAATTGGGTCTGATCTGTTGTCCCACTCCGCTTTTTCTTTCGAATATCTCGACTTCCTTTCCTTCCTTTGCCAGGTTGATTGCACAAGTAAGACCTGCAATCCCTGCACCCAAAATCTTAACAGCCATTGTCTCCCTCAATATATGATAATCTGACAATACAGGAATTCACCCGAGCCCTAGGTTATGAGATCCTCGAATTCCTTGACAAGCTCGGGGTACTTTGCTTTTACCGCTTTCATCAATTCAAGGGAAGTGATCTTTTCCATCTCGATATCTGATATGGCTTCGATGATCTTGTTAAATGTATCGTCCGAAAATGTGGCAAGCTTTTCTTTTGCCATCCAGTTCCTGTACATTTTATTTTCGAGCTGATCTCTCCAGCCTTTTTCGTACTTAGACAGGAAATCAGCTGAAAAATCATTGGCCGAAACCGCCTCGGAAATAACCTTTGCCGCAATCAGAGCCGCAATCCCGCTGTTCACTATACCTCCACCGGTTATGGGGTCGATTTGCCTTGCGGCATCGCCTACCAATAGAATGCCGTTGCCCACTGTCCTTTCAATGGGTGCGCACACAGAAACTGCCCCTGCGATATGGGCAATTGGCATGCCTTTGGAAAGATGCTCGTGGGCCGCAACAAAGGCGTCCAGGTATTTTTTGGGTTCTCCCTTTTCCTTGACCTTGACCACCTGGATACCCAAACCCACATTGGCGCGGTGAGCGCTTTTGGGAAAGACCCAAGCGTATCCTCCAGGTGCGCAGCTGCCTAAATAGAATGCGCTGTAATCAGGGTTCACATCCACTCCAACCATATCATACTGAAAACAGGTGTAAACATCCTTGGGTTTGATTGCTGTGTTTATCCCTGCCCATCTGCCAACCTGTGATTCAAAGCCGTCCGCACCCACAACTATTTTTGCATTTATCTCGAATTTATCGCCCATGCGTTTTGCCTTGACACCTTTTACGAAGCCGTCTTTTTCAATGAGACCGATTGCCGATGTTCGAACCATGATGTCCGCACCAGCACGAACTGCATCCTTGGCAAGTTCCTTGTCAAATACATCCCTTTTGATGACATAACCAACCTCGTTTCCTGCCATGGCCTCAGTAAGTTCCAGTGTGGTTCCGTTTGGTGCGATGACATGGGCTCCCTTGACCTCGTTTGCAATCCATTTCGAATTTGGTTTAAGTCCCATCTTGACAAGTCCCTTCTTATCCAGACCCTCTCCGCATCTTATGGGGGAGCCTACCTCGGCCCTCTTCTCGATAATCATTACCGAAAGGCCGTAATTTGCCAAATGTTTTGCTGTTAATGTGCCTGCAGGGCCTGCACCCACAACCAAAACATCATAATTCAGGGCCATTTCTTCCCTCCTAAATTTAATTGACAATTCAAATTACTTTATCTATTGCGCCCACTGGACATGCCCGGATACATATACCGCATTCATTGCAGTTTTCGAGAAACTCAAGCCATGTTTCATGAAGGAACATGGCGTTTAGGGGGCAGGTCCCCACACATGCACCGCAGTGCATGCACATGGTTCTGTCTATATCCACAAGATTACCTCTGTTCA
>CBDVCK010000313.1:0-4213 GCA_965372465.1 uncultured Thermoplasmata archaeon
TTCCGGATTCCTTTCCCCCTGGACAGTATGTACACTTTCCGTGTGGGCAACCTTCTGGGGAAGTCATCACTGCCACAACTGCAACACCCGATGTGGTGCGCACTGGCTTGAGCCTGAGGAAGGGCTCGATTTCCTCATAGACTTCAGGCGAGGCATGCTCCAGTATGTCCACATCAGAGGGCAGGTGATCAAGGCTGTATTTCTTGCACAGTTTTATTTTCACTGCGTGGATTTCGTTCTTTGTTTTGATTTCACCGCTTCGAATGGAATCGATTATATCTTCATAGAAGGACATCGACTTCCAGTAGGATAAAAATGGTATTTAAAGGGTTTTGTTTAGGGATGACCCAGGGAAAACCCTCTGTATGTTTAAATATGCATAATGGCCATTGTATAGAAATATTCAATACCTCGGAGGGAATAAAATGGCGGCTCCTGAACTTTATCTACTGTTTAAATTTACTGGTAAGTTTGAATATCCTTTGGCAGTCTCGGTTGGGGTTTTGGCTGTGTTTTTTAACATTGTTGTCTTCCTAGCTTTTTTCTCGGTTCCATTCTGCACAATCCTTATTGTAATAATCGATATTATGTTGCTAATATCCCTTCTGTATCTATACCTTGACAAAAGAAAACATAAAAAAATTGTAAAAACAAAAGATTAGAATTTATGAACATTTACAATGTTTTTGATGTGTAACTCATTTTGTAGTGAAGGACAGCTTTTTTGGGTATTTACCACGATATTTTCAGCGATAATAATTTATGCGAGGATAGAGATTGAATACTGAGCTTAAGCTGTGATTCGCAGCATATGTGTAAAAGGTTCAGGATGGTTGCATTTTGAAGGAACGAAAATATATCTTTAAGGTTGCCATGGTGGGTGATACCGGTGTGGGCAAGCGTACACTGGCAAAGTTGGGTACAATCAATGTGTTGGAGGATCAGGTTCTGGATAAATATGGGGTGGTTTTAACATATTATAATGTCCGTGCTTCAGGTGAAACGGATGTTATCAATGCACATTTCTCGATTTGGGATATTACTGGCGATCTGGGCGATGGAGGATTGCGAGATAAGTATGAGTATGGGGCCTTAGGTTTGATAGTCGTTACCGATGCCTCTCGGCAGTCTACTATGAAGAATATTGACTTCTGGATAGCTAACGCCAAGGACAGCCCTGAAGTTGAAATCGTATTGGTTCTGAACAAGATCGATATGGTCTCAAGGGAAGAGCTGGATAGAATAGAAGACAGTGTGAATGGGTATGTTAAGAAGTATAATGCAGAATTAGTTCTTACAAGTTGTGTGGATAAAATCAACGTGGAGGAACCTTTTTTAGAGATCAGTAAGAAACTGTGCTCAAAAGTGATTGGAGAGATAGGCACAATAACTGCAGTCAAACCAAAATACGAATTAAAGAGACCTCAAACCAAGAAACACTTTACACTTTCCGGAAGGTTCATACGAAAACGTTGAATTTACTGGGAGAAGGCATAAATAGACATTTGTACGGAAACTTTCTTACGATAATAATATATGTAAACAGCGCAATAAACGATAGAGCCAATATTGGGGTTAAGGCAAGGCGGTACTTAACATATGGAGGTGAGAAAATGGACTGGATGAAAATATTAGGGTATATTTTATATGCCATCGGGATCGTTGGTGGAGTCCAGGGGGTTTTAAAAAAGAGTGTCTGGCAGAGCGTTGTGGCAATAGCGGTGATAGTGGTAGGAAGCTTTTTGCTTGGAATGGATAAGAAAGAGAAATCAGTATCCTAAATGTGGAAATTGCATTAATGAACAAAGACCTGGATTAAGAGAAACCTATTTATTATTAAAGTATATTGCCATTAAGCTTTACACGGGCCGGTAGATAAGCGTGGCAGGCAAGCTACCACTATATCTCCCGCCCCTACAATGTATAATGGTCATAATTGGGCCGGTAGATCCTCGTGGAGGACAAGCCTCCACTGGCTCTCCCGACCCACTCGCTCACAAGCTCGCTCATGGGCCGGTAGATCAGTTGGAAGATCGCAGGCTTTGCAAGCCTGAGGCCACGGGTTCAAATCCCGTCCGGTCCATTCAAATTTATTTTGATTTAATACATGGACCGGACTTGATGTTCAAGTTATGTTAGAACATCAATTGTATCTTAAGCTTGAACATCCCGTTCGGTCCACTCAAATTTTTTCTCATCTTTTGGGACCTTCTATCGTTCCTTCGCCATCGGAATAATCTGAGGCTCTCTCCTCCCAGTCGGTTATCAAAAAGTACACTGAAAAGCGGTCATTTACCGGATCCACACCAATATCATCCCAATCAATCCCAATTTCCATCTCATCCATGTCCAACCCTACCTCGACAGTTCCACGTTCAGACCAATCCCAGTCTGCACCTTCGGTTCCAGACCATTCATAATATGAACTGCTGATTATCACGTTATATCTCCCTCTTACCTCAATCAAATAATCCGCACCTATCGGTAAGTTATCATTATAGCCAGTATCATTGATCGTGTCGATAAATATGTAGATTATATCCTCTCCAGTTCTGAAGGAATCGTCATCCATTGTAGTATCGGATTCGGTTCTTGTGTTCCAAAAAGGTACTTTTACTCCACTACCGATTTCCCCATCCACACTTAAATAGAAGACCGGTCCTGAGTCTGTGCTAGAAACACCGTATCTCAACATATCCAAATCTTCGCGGTTCACGTCCATTGTTGTGTCATTGCGAATGGTTTTATCGTTCCAATCTGCAAAAGCACCATCGATAGTGATGTTTTCAGGTACACTTAACAAATAACTATTGTCATTGCTATTTTCATTTGGTTTTATCCGAGTTAGAGACACTGTGCCTCTGTCTATCACTATATCATGATTGTTCATGATCCTGAAGCCGATGCTGTTTTCCGCAACTGCAATAAGGCTAATATCCACAACGATGAATAAAACTCTTGATTCGCTATTAGCCAAATTAAAAGAAGGCTGAAATGTTATTAAACCGTCGTTTATAGTTCCAGTACCAATTGATTGCCCCGTCTCCTGCTCAAGTCTAATACCTGAAATGTCACCATCGCTTCCCACACCTATCCTATTAACTCTTAGTTCATTAATTGTTATATCTGCATTCAAGGCCTCAATTTCGAGTCGAAGCAGCCTGTTTCCAAAACCACTTATCACATCATCCCCGATACCTTGCTGTGTAACGAGCAGAACGCCTATTTCATTGCCTAAAACAGAATCTGAAAAATCCTCAAATCCATCCCAACTCTGGATGTAGAATATAACATCTATGGTGTCATGGTTACCCAGACCAACTGTATCATAATCCACCTGTACTTCCAGTTCAGAGCCGCTGACCGCTGCTGAAGCGGAACCTACTTGCTCCCACAGATTCCAATCCTGCTGCTCAGATGTATAGCTAAAGAGTCTTTCGTCAAGTATTGCTCCATTCCACCCATATACCTCAACCATGTAATCCGTACCAATGCCTTCGATGAAATACCCTGTATAAGGGCTTTGATCTGTGTCTATAAAAATGTAAACTGTGTCAACATGCCTCTCTCCATCCGGTTCACCTGCTAACATATCACCTTCAACCCGCAAATAGAAAGACAGCTCAGATTGGCTGCTGTTGACCCTGCATTCTAAAATGTCCACATTCGTATTGAAGGGCATGACCTCGTTGGCATCATCAACTGCAGCCACATTGTTCCAATCGTTGAATTTGCCGTCTATCTCAATGCCCTTTGGCTGTTGTTCCTCATCGATTCTTTGGGTAGCAATAATGATCAAGTAGGAAGTCAATAGGAGCATAATTATAATGGAGAGAACAACGATCAATTTCAAATTGCCAGGCTTACTCTTTTTCAGTGTGGTTCCACAATTGGGGCAATTGTTCTCTTCATCATCAATCAGTGTATAACATGAAGGACAATTTATTTCCATTCCAATTTCCTCCTATATTTCCCGCTGAAAAATTGGGATGTTTGATACGACCTTCAATGAATTTATCGTTCATATATCTTTTTGCCAAATTTGGGTTAAATACTGAAAATTCATTGAAAAATGCATGAATAATACTAATACAAGGTCAATTCGACATCTTATTATACCCCGGTTGCATTCGGGAAACTGGGGGATTTTGCTTTGGACGATATTAGAAAAGCTATGGAGAGACACGGGGTGCCTGGCAGAGACTGTTACGAC
>CBDVCK010000314.1:0-4186 GCA_965372465.1 uncultured Thermoplasmata archaeon
TTCGGTTAACGCCCCTACATTGCACCAAATTGCCGACAAGTTCATCGAAATAGAGCATGAAATAAATTACAGGGCATCTTCTGAAAGAGAAGAGTAAAGAAAGTTATTTTATCCTCTCCCTTGAGCCAGAATACAAAACTAATATACAGGTTAGATGTAGAAGAACCCTTATTTCCATGTCAATATAAAATAGGGGGTAGTAGGTAAATGACGGAGGACATCCAAAACAAAAAAGCTGTTAAAAAGGATGTGGCCACCTCAGTAATAACATCCTCCGATAAAATTCTTATTCTTAGGCGCAGCAATAAAGTGAGCACTTACCATGGCAAATGGGCCTGTGTCTCAGGTTACCTAGAAGCGGGAGAAGCCCCATTGGAGACTGCATTCAAGGAGATATGGGAGGAAATTGGTTTGGGAAAGGAAGAAATTGAGCTCTTAAAAGAGGGAGAGGTGTTGAATGCACGGGACAACCAATTTTTGTGGGTCATCCACCCATTTCTTTTTAAAACCAAAAGGACTGATATAAAAATCGACTGGGAACACGTGGAGTACAAGTGGGTTTTACCAGGAGAGATTAATAATTATGATACTGTTCCAAAATTACAGGAGACTATAGAGAGTCTTCTTCTTGAAATTATGTGAAGCTTACCCGATTCGGATTCCACCATGGCTTTCCATTAAAGAGTCTTTTTCCTCCTCTTCTTCCTCGGCTTTGGCAGGTTCCACCTTTGTTTCTGTCTGGACCACTGTGGCAACTGCTATCTCCTCTTTTGGTTTGGGTCCCTTCCCTCGTAGATTCAGCATGAGAATGAGTATGATAACCACAACAACGATTATGGCAGTAAGAGGTATGAGCCATGATGGGATACCACCCTCAGATGGTTTTTCAGTGACTGTTATTGATTCGCTCGCCTCGTTGTTGGTTTCGTCGCTTTCATCAACATTGTCATTGGGATCCAGTACCACGTAGATCTCATGATCTCCGCCAGTCTCTGGGGTCCAATCAAGGGTGATGGTATCATCATTATCTGCGTCAATTGTTATACTTCCCGAATCGATTTCAAAGCCGTCAGCCGATGGGTCGCCATCATAGACTTTGTAAGAAACAGACTCTTCAACATCACCGTCATTGTATATTCTCACAAGGATAGTGATGGTATCTCCCACCTTCACATCAGATTTGGAGAATGTAATATCTCCTGAGCCTATTGAGAAATCAGGTTGACCCTCTATGTTAATGGGTCTTGAAGCCTCGTTGTTGTTTTCATTGCTTTCCGAGATGGCTTCGTTTGGATCCACAACCACGTACACATAATGCTCATCGATTTCTCCTGCAGTATTCCATGTAACGGTTACATCCTCACTACTTCCTGCCTGGATGCTCACAGATTTGGAACCTATTGATTTTGCAAACTCATCAGGGTCACCATCATAGAAATTTACCAGCACATTATTGGCATGTGCATTTCCATTATTCCGGACGGTGGCTGTGATCTCGACAGAATCGCCGGAATTCGGGGACGAGGGATTGAAACTGATGTCATTTGTGGTTACAGAAAGGTCAGGTCGCTCAGGTGGTATCGTAACGGTCAGAAGAACCTGTTTGTTTGCTGAAAAATCACCATCATCAACCTCGACCCTTACATAATAATTTCCCTCTGTATCAGGGGCTGTTATGTCCCCAGTATAATGGCCACTGGATGAAGTCGTCACATTCCAATATAAGGCTGGTGCTTGGATGGATATGGTAACCTCGGTGTCTGGAACAGGATCACCTGTGTTATAGATCACCTGACCGGAGACCTGTACAGAGCCTCCTGCATCAATTGTGGTTGGATCTAGGGTCTCGGTAATTATGATACTTGATGGAGCGTTGTTTACGGTCACATTGATTTGTACAGGGGGATCGTTTTCGCTTTCCGAATCATTGGCTTTTGCATAAACGGTGTGGTCACCGTTCAATACATTGTCTTCAGTATCCCATTCATATTCCCATGTCCAGTATGTGTTATTACCTGAGGTGTCATCGGCTTCTAACCAGGCCCCGTCATCTATTTTAACAAAAACCTTGGAAACCGTGCCGTCTATGTCAGAGGCTGTGCCTTCGATAGTGACCATGGTATCCACTGTTGAGCCATTTTGAGGTGCGGTTATCGCAACTTCTGGAGGTGTATTTTTAATTTCAAGTACGAATTCAGTGGTGTTGGATGCGCCATCATCGTCCCATACAGTTATAGTGATGGTGTAAGTATTCTTACCAGTATAGGAATGCGTTGTTATACCGTCGAAGGTTCCATCTTGAGCATCATTTTGTGTTTCATTGTAGGTATCTCCGTCACCAAAGTCCCAGAGGAAGTGCGCAATGCCGCCGTCTTCATCAGAGGCAATGATTTCGAATGTGCTCTCTTCATTCACCTTGGGTGATTCTGGGGTTATGGTCAGGTTTTCCACAGTGGGAGCCTGGTTCGTTATTGTGATAATTACCCAGTCAGTATCGGTGGCGCCTGACGCATCGGTTACTGTAAGAGTGACATTGTAGACTCCATCCTGGCCAAACTGATGCTCCACTATTTGTTGGGCACTGGTGTTGCCGTCATCGAAATTCCATCGATAGGAAATTGCGGTTTCCGCATCCGAAGAGGCTGACCCGTTGAAGGTGATATCCTCATGGGTCTGTGCAGTGGTAATATTTGCTGTGGCATTGGCAATTGGGGGGTAGTTGTTTACCATAATCGAAACAATTTCAGGATCACTGACAGAGTTTTCATTATCTCTTACCAAGAGGGTGATTGTATAGTACAAGAGCGGGTAAATCCCGACTCCATATTCTGAATAATAATGCGTTGTAATTGATTGATTTATCCAACTGCTGTTTGTTCCGTCTCCGAATTCCCAGAAGTATTCGAGCTCCTGGTCATTAGGATCTGAAGAGCTTGTAGCATTGAAGATGATGGTCTCGTTTATGCTGTAGGGGTCATCTGCGCCAGTGGGTTCATCGATAACAGCATTTGGCTGTGCATTGGCGAGGACGTCTATAAGGATCCAGGTTGAGTTGATTGTTCCCACATTATCTGTAATAGTCAGAGTAACATTGAATATCCTGCTCTCGTTGAATGAATGATTCCAGATTGGGGATGTGGAAAAGGTGCCATCATCAAAATCCCAAAGATATGTGCTGACCACGCCATCCGGATCGTAAGAATCTGTTCCATTGAAGGTTATAGTGTCGTTTTCGTATACAGTTGTGTCACTTGTCCAGATATTAACAACTGGTAAATAATTCCAGATATCGATTGTAACCTCCTCTGTATCGTACAATCCGCCTTCATCTGTTACATTTAATGTGACAATGAAAATTCCTTTTCTATCATAAGCATATGTCGTTATGTTTCCGTAGGCATCTTCATCATTTGTAAAATCCCCATCTCCATTTGAATCCACTGTGTCATCGAGGTCCCAGGTATAATTGAGGTTTTCAGGTGAGGTCTGGTTATCAGTGGAGTTCGAACCATCGAATGTAATTATCTCGTTCACATTGAATAAACTGAAATCAGAAGGTGAGCTAATATTGGCTTCGGGTGGTGTGTTAGCTCCTGTATTATTTATGGTGATATCAATATAATATGGATCTGAATGGTGATAATTGTCCCAGGCCCTGGCTTCTATGGTATAATTTCCATCCGAGACAGGGGTTCCGTTCCACTGGGTTGTGTCCCAGAGATAGACCCAGTCCCAACCACCTGATGTTGCATTGAATATAAACGGGGGATTCAACTCAATCCAATCGTACCCATATAATCTTATATCAATTCGAGATATATCATTTCCTGGCAAATCGGTGACATCATCTGCTAAATCATCCCAGGATGTACCTTCAATCATCAAGGTGTCGTTTACTTCAGCATTGTTCACAGGTTCGGATATATTCAGAATGGGCCTGGCATTTACAGATACATTGAGAAAGGCGATATTATTACTTTCAGCATTTATTAATGGATTGCTATTTACCTCTGTTATTTCATCATATGGATCGATATTAACCTCAATCGAATGTTCACCGGGAGTTAGTACAATTTGTTCAGAAACATCATCTGAACTATTTCCAGATATAATGCCAATAGATGAATTATAAATTTCCTGAGGCCCTTCAGGAGCAATATCTATCATTATGACCCGTACATTATAA
>CBDVCK010000315.1:0-4175 GCA_965372465.1 uncultured Thermoplasmata archaeon
CCTTCTGACATGGTGGGGATTACAAAATTCGTTTGCCCCTATTGTTTTGACCTCAAATGTCCTAATCAACACTGCAACCTCAGTATCTCTCCGTCACCCCTTGCAGCTGATACATGCAGGACTTTTTGCACATGTGGTACATTCTATCACATCTGCTGTGTTCAGAAAGGCGAGAACCTGTCCTGTGTGTCTTGTTATAGGCCATTGAAGGGATGATGTTCATACAATCAATCGCATTTTCTCCATAATTTTGAAAATTAATTTGGCCAAACTTGGTTCTGATAAGCATTCCCTTGCTAAAATCACAAATGCAAAAATGGCATCTATTGTGAATATGATTGTGAAAATGACGTATAATGCCATGTATGATGGACCTATCAATCGAAAGAAGACGACTATTGAGAGTAATAAAATCATAAAAGAGCCAAACATGAATAAGTAATCAAAAAATCTGACCTTTTTACGGACATTCGTTATGAATTCGAGAAATGATGATTTTTCTAAAAAAAGTACAATTGGGAACAAAATCATGTGCGTAATTACGATTAATATGGGATTTAGGGTATAGATGATGAAAAAATCTGGTCTATAATTACTAAGAGGAAAAAAAACAGGAATCTCGGCATTATGAGTAAAGATATCCAGAAAAATATGGGAATATGCCCCCAAAGACGCGGATAAAAAGTAGTTTTTTCCATAATATAACAAAGGTAAAAAAATCAATATGACAAAAACGGAATGGAGTAAGTTTGCAAATCCCCATATATAAGAAGGTATTGATAAACCCAATAAACTTCCAGAAGACCAAACAATTAGAAGAAAAACATCTGCGATGATTGCTGTTATCATACCAATCCATTTTACTTTCAATTTCCCAAATCTGGCCCCTAAATAAAAGATTAGAATATGAGATATGGTTTCCAATCAGCCAACTCCTGTGTTTAAACGATTAAAGGGAATATGATAGGGAATCCTCTACTCCTGTAATAACACTTTTAATAATCTCTTCCCCCTTCTTCTCGATTTCTTCTATCTGATCTTGTATTTTCGTGTTGAAGGCGCTATCCTCAATCTCTTTTAAGTTCACCTTCACATTCAAAACCGCGCCTTTCAATCCCGAATGTGCCATCAGGGCCCCGACCCCTGAATCCGTAATCGCGTTCTTATTGCCCTTCCGGGTGGTGATTTGCGCCAATTCCATGACTCTTTGGCATCGTTTCCCTACTTTCAAAGGCACATTGGCCGCGTTTTTATAGGCTTTTTCAAGGCTTTCCTTTTTTTCTTCCTCATCTGGTATTTGAAAGGCCTTAAAAACTTCATTAAAGGCTTCAACATCCTCTTTTGAAAGTGCTAGGAGTTCCTTTTTTAATATTTCGGCCTCGCTCAAAACGGTGTTCATGTCTTCCTCGACGTCTCGGTACTTCTTTTTACCGATGGTTAAATTGCAGACCATGGAAACCAGTGCCGCCCCAAAGCTTCCCGAAAGTGCTGCTACGCTCCCTCCTCCCGGGGCAGGGGATTTGGACGCAACTTCATTCAATAAGTCCTCACAACTTTCATTCTCTTCCACATATTCACTCCCATAGTCTGTTTTCCAGAATCTGCAACTTGTTAAAGTTCTCGATTCTCAGGTAAAAATCGGCTGCATCCACAAGTGCGTTTTGGGGTATTAGGCCAATGACTTCGCTGCCCAGTATTTCCACGCCGTACCTATCTGCCTCGGATCTTATCATCTCGAACACCCGAAAAATAGGTGTTTTTTGATAGTTTGTAAGGTTCATGGAGACCTGGACAATACCCTGCTCCTTGATCTCAAGGCCCAGGGCCTTGACATATCTCAGTCCGCCACTGGAATGCCTTATTGCCTTGGCTATGGACTTTGCAATGCCAATATCGTCTGTTCCGAGATTCACATTATAAGCAATAAGAGGCATCCTTGCCCCAACCACAGTGGCACCCGCTGTGGGGTGCAGGCTGCTTGGCCCGTAATCGGGTTTTCTTTTTGGGTCCTTTTGTATTGCTTCTTTTAATCCTTCATATTCCCCTTTTCTGATATTTGCCAGATTCTGTCTTTCAGGCCTTGTAGCGGCGTGTTCATAAAGATATACAGGGATATTCAATTTCTCTGCGATTTCACTGCCCAAATTCCTGGCCAAATCAACACACTCTTCCATTGAACAGTCAGATATCGGAATGAACGGGATCACATCTGTGGCTCCGATTCGGGGGTGCTCCCCATGATGTTTGTTCAAATCGATTAGTTCGGCTGCCTTTGCACAGGCGGCAAATGCGGCTAATTTTACTGCTTTGGGCTCTCCAACAAAGGTCATGACACTCCTGTTGTGGTCCTTATCATGCTCGTAATCCAATAGTCTGACTCCTTCGACTCCTTTTATCTGGTTTGCAATGGCCTCTATGACCTCTTTTTTTTGTCCTTCACTGAAATTTGGAACGCACTCAACAATTTTCGTCATGATACTCGGCCCTCCATGAGAATGGATAAAAGGGAGAGTTGATATATACGTTTTGGTGTCACTGCATAAATACAAATTCCATTTGGAGCAGTATAATTCAGGAAAGGAGAGAACGCTAAATGAAAAAAAAGACCTTGGAAATGACTCTACAACAAATACCATATCATCCGGAGCCAAAAGCACGACTCGAGCAATATAAAACACCTGCAGATATCGCCTCTGATGTGCTTTACTTTGCCCATTCCCTTGGGGATATAGAACAAAAAAAGGTGGTTGACCTCGGATGCGGAACTGGGATATTTGCAATAGGTGCCAAGCTGCTCGGGGCAGGAGAGGTAATTGGAATGGACATCGATGAAAAATCCCTTGAAATTGCCCGCAAAATAGCCGAAAAAATAGGGGTGGAGGTGGATTTTTACGCATTAGAGATAAAAGATTTTAATGGTGATTGCGATACTGTGCTACAAAATCCTCCTTTCGGGGCCCAGAAAAAGCATGCGGACAGGCCCTTTTTACTAAAGGCATTGACCATCTCAAAGGTCGTATATTCGCTGCATCTCGCCAAGACCAGGGAATATATAGAGAAAGAGGCAAAAATACATAAAGCATCGATTACACACGAAAAAAATTATGAGTTCGAGATCAGGCATACCTTCGATTTCCACACTAAGGAAAAAAAATACTTTGATGTGATGATGTTCAGAATTGAAAGCAATGAGGGGATGAGATGAATAAAGAAAAGAAGATCGTAATTCCAGGGGAAGAGATAGCCAAAGCAGAGGAATTTCTGGCAGGAGACGGAACTTTTGAGTTGGAGGGGAGCATTTTTTCTTCCTATCTGGGAAGATTGAACCTAGATTCCGAGGAAATGGTGGCTAAAGTGGAGCCGTTAAATCCTTTGGTGAAATTAAAGGTGGGAGAAACGGTTTTGGCCAGGGTGGAGGATGTAAAAAGCAGCATGGCGATAGCCAATGTCGTTGGTGTGGAAGGCAACCCCAGAGGTGTAAGCGGTGGCTCCATTGGCTCTATTCATGTGTCCAAGATTTCCCAGGGATATACCTCGGATGTCTGGAAGGAGTTTCGTATAAGCGACATTGTCAGGGCAAGGGTTGTCCAGGTCAAACCGTCACTTCAGCTTTCAACAGACAAATCCAATCTGGGTGTGCTGCTTGCTTTGTGCACAAAATGCAGAAAGCCTTTGGTTGAAAAGGACAAGAATTTATTCTGCCAAAGTTGCCAGCGCACGGAGCTCAGAAAAACAGCTTCGGATTACGGTAAATACGGCTATTAGAAAACTTCTGGTACCTCCATTTTAAGTTTGGGAAAAGCATAATAACCTCTTTTTATATTACAGATAATCTGCAGGGTGAAAGATACGATGACTGAAAGTACAGAGGAGCTTATCAAGGCTGTAAACGAGCTAAAAGTGGAGATTCAACGGATACGGGAAGTTGTGGATATCCTGCTGAATGTGGTGATAGAAGGGGAGATTGAAGAAGATGCTAGAATGGATCCTTCATTGAACCATCTAAAGGACATGGACCCCTTCTCCATTTACAATTAAACATTTTTCGCATTTAGCCTGCCCCATTCTGTTATTGTTGGGACGTATAGCTTCGCAAAATATTCAATCGCATGTTTTACGAAAAATGAGTGCTCCCCAAAGCTAAAGCATTGGGGTATCCACTCAGGCTAACAGGC
>CBDVCK010000316.1:0-4171 GCA_965372465.1 uncultured Thermoplasmata archaeon
GGATTGATCTGAGAAGACATCATTGATGAAGCTCTGGACCGCGGTGAACATACCGCTGAATATGTCCCTGTCCACCTCTGCTTCCAGCTTCCTGCTGGCCCTTGAAATCATTATCCCGCTGTTGTGTATCAGGAGCACCTCATCTATCAGGTAGGTTCCAGTGACATCTGCAATAATCTTCTTTGCCAAATTCAACTGGTAGAATGTATCATCAAAAACCCTTTGATATGTTAGAAGAACATCCATATCCATATCGCCTGCATCCTTGGGCATCAAGCCTATTTCGAATCTCTTCTTTTCTCCCGCCTCCAGCTTATCTATCTTCTCTAGTCCCTTGGTCTCCACATTGCCCTTGAATCTCATATTGACATTTTTTGCCGTGATATCCCCTATATTTGAGATTTCCACGGTACATTTGTTCCAGGTGTCGGCCTCCATTCCCCTTTCCGGAAGCTTTACCGAGAATTTAGGGGCCTTGCCTGATATAAAGTTGTTCACGATGCTCGAAGTTGTGTTTTTCGCCTGATCGATCAATTCCTGGGCTCTCTCGAAATTCTGGGAGAGCAGCTCGTTTTGAGCCTGATTTATCAGTTCATCGGCTTCCTGGACGTTCACACCGGATTCAATTGCCTCGGAGAGTAATTTCTTAACAGATTCGAGTTTTTGCTCCATATCTCGTTTTCCATGGGTTTCCTTGGCGGTTTTTTCTGCCTGCTTTACATGCTCCTCTGCGGATTCGAAATTATGCATATCCAATTCCTGTTCCGCCATGGCAAGATGGTTTTCCGATTCCTCTACATCGATACCCTGCTCCTTGATTGTGATTATCAATCCCCTGACATCCATAATCTTTGATCCTACAATCTGGGTTTTTTGCTGTAATTTCGCCTCCTCAAGTTTATCCTCGAATGTTTCCTTATACTCCTCGATCACATCGTAGTCCCTGGCCTCGAAGGCCTCTTCTGCTTTTTTCAATATTTCCAAAAATTGTGTTCCCTCTATTCCCAGGTGCTTTGCTGATGTCAGAAGGTCTCTCATTGCAGTGATTCTTGCCTTTGCCATCTCTACAGATATCTTTCTTTCAGCCTCGCTGAACACCTGATCGATCTTCTCAAGGTCCACCAGTTTTGCCTTCGAGAAAAGATCACTTGCCAGGTTGCCGATTGAGATTCCCATGGACTCTGCCACTTTGTTAACCTCTGAAATTATGCTTTCTATCTCGGCATGGTTCATCTTCTCCATTGCACCCTTGGCCCTTTCAAGGAATGTTTTAAGCTGAGTGACATCTTGACCGCTTGCCATGGCTTTTTGTATCACATGGTCGATATTGGCGATTAAAACATTTGCAGCCTTGCGTTCTATGGCTTTTTTGATCCTTCTTTTTATCTTTCTTACCAGGCTTCTGACCTCGGCATAATCTCTACGATTCAAAGCGGTTTCGGCTTCCAGTAAAAATCCCTCGATCTCCTCGGTGTTCAGCCCGAGCCGTTTTAGCTCCTCTACCTCAGGTTTTACACCGGCAATGAGTTCCTCCACCATCTTGTGTTTTTGAAGTGTTGTGGCTGCATTTTTTGCATTTTTTACAAGCTGGCTTACGACACCGTAATCCTTGCGTTCCAAAGCTTGTTTGGCTTCCTCAAGAAATCCTTCTGCCTCCGTAACGTTTGCACCAGCCATTTTTGCATTGGCTATTACACTTTTGCAGTTTTCAATAAGAAGCGAGGCCCTGTGGTAGCGCTTTGCCTCCTTGGCCTCACGTTTCGCAGCCCGAATGTGTTCGCTAACTTCTCCATACATCTTGTTTCCCAGGGATTCACGTGCTTTTATAATGAAGTCCTGGGCTGCCATTGCATTTGCACCGGCCTTTCTCGTATCCTCAATAGCAGGAAGGGCATGCTTTATCAGGAGCTCTGCGCGATGAAAACGCTTTGCATCAGCAGCAGCGGTTCTTGCCTTTTTGACTGCGATTCTCACCTGTGTAATGTTCAGATCTTTAAAATGTGCCTTTGCCTCTTCCAAAAAGGCTTTTGCCTGGGATATATCCGCACCTGTCTTTTCCGCCTCGTTGATATCGATTTCCGCGCTCTTCATTAAAACTTCTGCATCTTCCATCTCTTTAGCATTGATTGAAGCTGTGCGGTCTGTCTCTTCATCTTCCACTAAGGATCCTCCCCAGTTATTCAAACCGGTATCTATTAGTGGTAATACTTAATTAAATATATGTTATTAAATCTATCGACATTTTTATCAAGATTATTATCTATAAATATAATTTTATATTTTTATGAACCAGTAAAACAAAGAAAGGGCATTAAACCAAGGGTCTAATGTTCATTTTATCCAATTTCACCATTGCCTCTCCCACATTGTATATGGACCCCGAAATGCAGATTACATCATCATATGCCGTATTGTTTATTGCATATTCTGTGGCATTGGCTACCTTTTCAATTATCATCACTTTGTCACTGTACTTTCTCACCTCGGTTGCGATGATTTTTGGATCAGCTGCCCTATCCATATCCGGTCTTGTAATTATGATGTTATCAGCCAAATAGGCTATCTCCCTAACGATACCAGGGATGTCCTTGTCCCTCATCATACCGATTACCAATGTTAGCTTCTTTCCCTCAAAAAGTTCTTGTAATGTTGAATTTAAAGCATTCATTCCTGCGGGATTGTGGGCGCCGTCAAGAACTATTGTTGGATTATGCGAAATTATCTCAAGTCTACCCGGCCATGTTGTTCTTTCAAAACCCTCTCTTATGCTTTCCTCTGAGATTGCAATCCCCCTTTCCTCCAGAACTTTGAGGGTTATAAGAGCGATTTGCGCATTTTTCAGCTGGTGTTCGCCCACAAGCCGTATCTTCAAATCTTTGTATCTTTCCCCTTTATCCTCCAGATCGAATATCTGACCCTCAAGATTTGCATTCTTTAATATGTACTTCCCCCGTTCTTTTGTTGCATGAACCTGGCATTTTCTCTCTTTACCCACATTTTTTATTAACGAAAGGATAGTCTCATCATCAATTCCAGTAACAACTGGTACTTTGGGTTTTATTATACCTGCTTTTTCCCTTGCCACCTCTTCCAGGCTCTTGCCAAGAACATGGGTATGATCCAGTGCAACAGTTGTTATTACAGAAACCAGCGGGGTAACAACGTTGGTGGCATCCAGCCTGCCTCCCAAACCCACCTCCAGAACCGCGAAATCCACATTTTCCTTTCGAAAATGCTCAAATGCCATGGCAGTGACAATCTCAAAAAACGTTGGATGGTCGAATTTTTTACTTTCGACCATGGATTCTGCAATGGGTTTGATTTCTTCCACAAACCCGCATATCTCATTCTTGGGAATCCGCTCTCTCCCCACCACTATTCGCTCTTCGAACGAAACCAGATGCGGGGATGTGAACAAACCCACCTTATAACCTGCGGAATGCAGAATCGAATGCAGCATGGCACATACAGAGCCTTTACCGTTTGTTCCTGTGACATGTATTGCATTCAGATCCTTATGTGATGAACCCAATTCAGATAAAAGGTGCTCAATTCTTTCGAGTCCCAGGCTCATTCCGTATATTTTGAGGTTGTAAAGATATTCTATTGCTTCTACGTAATTCATATCCACTCGGCTCCTGGGAAAGCCTTAATGGTTTATAAGAATGACGAGGAGGTAAATAATCCAAAATGACCTGCACTGGGCCGTAAAGGATACCCTAAAAAAGTGGGGGGTTAATTTTTAAAGATTTCACTGTTTTTCAAGAAAGATTTCTATGGAAGATACATTTGCAGTTGTTCCTTCCTCCTTTCTCTCCAATACTTCAGTGTCTATTTTTATATCCTTTATAACAGCGTCCATCACGAACCTGTGCCTAACGATCTCTGCCACATCCACTGCCTTGCTGATAGCTCTTCCTCGGGCTTTGATGATAACCTCGTTGTTACCGGCGTTGAATTGTGTCACTACAGCCAATACATAGTTCATGGTTGCTTTCTTTCCTATGAATACTGTGTTGTCATCTGCCATATTCTCTCTCACCTCTCTGTTCAATGGGGGGAGATAGAAGCAAATAGGGGTTTAAATATCTTTCGACAATATTTGAGTTATTGCAATCCCAAGGGCACAAATTAACTCAATTTTCCTCTCTAGATTTTACCTTTTTCGGAT
>CBDVCK010000317.1:0-4150 GCA_965372465.1 uncultured Thermoplasmata archaeon
ATTTTTTCAGAAGTTGTTTTGTAATGCGGTTCATGTGTTTAATTGAATTGTTATCGGCATCCGTCATGGGAAATGCGTTTCCCCGCTACAAATCCACATTGTCCATATCGAAGTTCAGATACATCAAGCAGTTCTTAAGAATATCATCCTCGTGTGCTTCAAAATACCTGATGGAGCCAAATAAACCCTCTTCCTCACCCCCCCAGGTTGCAAGGCGAATGGTCCTTTTGGGTTCGTACTTTGAAAGTTGCCTTGCAAGCTCTATTATGGTGATGGTACCGACGGTATTGTCCACAGCACCCGGACCGTTGTAAACCGTATCATGATGCGCACCGAGCATGATATATTCTTCAGGTTTATCAGTCCCCTTGATGTCGCCAATTACCACCCGTAGATCCCTTTCCTCTACAGTCACATCAAAATCCACTCTCAATTTCATGCCCGAGTCAATACCCTGCCTTATATCATCCCCCATATCCATTGATACCATAAAAAAAGGTATCTCAGGATAACCTGATCTATCTGCGGGAAGACCAGTGGATTTGGATATGGGAAGATAACCCATCTCTTCTCCAAAGCGTGTATTGTGAAGAACAAGAGCTGAAACATCATAATCGGAAGCCTTGAAAAATAAGGCAGTATTGGATGCAACACCAATATCCTGGGAGATTAGGGCTGCGCAACCCTGGGCTTCCTCCCATAGGCCTTCGTTGTTCCCGTCCTCTATATCCACGATATCAAGGTCGTCACCGTAACCACTCCAGAAGTTCGAACCAGAATATCCCTGAACCACGAAATCCACAGTATGCACATAATCAATGGGCTCTTCAAAGAGACTTGGCATGGTTCCTAATGGACCGTAGGGTATCAAAGAAATGCTGGCATCATTGACCTCGTACATTAACTCCTCGTAATCTTCAATATGCACATTCTGTAATCCCGCATCCTCAAACTGCTCCTTAATATACTGAGCCCCTTGGTACTCCTCGTTGGTGCCTGCCAATCTCGGTCCAAGAGAAGTCAAAAACTCGCAATCATTATAGGCCCTATCCGAATCAAAACCAATGATTGTATAGTTACCATTATCCTGACTCTGACTCAGTCCATAAACACCAACTGCGGCAATAATGATAATGAGTATAAGAAGTAATACCGATAATTTGATTTTTTTGGACATACTAAATAAGATATATTATTTTTGAGGTATTAATTGTTACCCCTTTTGGTATAGGGCTCCCATGGGTTTTGCGCGATATCTTTATGTATAAGTAACATGATATTCGGAATGGCGAAACAATGGAAGAGAAGGGACAGCTCCTTTACGAGGAAGAGATTAGACAAAAAAGGGTCCAGGCAGAGCTTAATACCAATCACATAGGAATGTTCATATGTCTGCTCCTCTTGTTAGTGACCTGGACTGCTTTTGGTGCTTCGGTTTTGGAAAGTATAAGTTTATTTTGGGTGATATTAGGATTTATTACATCCCTGATTCTAACCGGTATTCTTCTTTACGTAATCGGGATATTCGGAAGAGAGGAATTCACACAGTATATGCCGATTAAGGTGTATGATAAGGGAGTATTGATGCCAATTACGAACTTTGACAGGATCCTCTTTAGAAAACAGCCGTTCATCCCTGACAATGATTTGGAGAGTGTAGTACTGGTTCGGGCTCGAAAACCGGATCAAAAAGATATTCTCATTGCCACAAACAAGCAGGGAAGAACCTATAAAAAGAAGTATATCAGGTATTCGGATGAACCGGAAAACATCTTGGATAGCGTACGGATTTCCGCACCCCAGGCAAGGATCTCGATTAACGAGTGATTCCGGGAAAGTCACATAAAGAGCAAAGGTTGGTTAATCCCCTTTGATATCTTTACCTAATATATCATTTAACTTATCTTTTTGCTCCTTTGTTAGATTCTCCATTTGTTTTCTGGATTCATCCATGAGAAATTTGAGGGCAAGACCATTTATCACAGGGAGAAGAAGAGCTGTTGTCACCCTTTCCTCGAAATCAGATTTTGCGGCCTTTCTTGCCTCTTTGAGGGTTTTTTCGTTCATATTACCCTTCCCTATTCCCAGGCAGCTCGAATCTTTGAGAAAATATTTGTCACCATCATAACCAAGGGGAAATGACTTGCAATAATAGGGCATTGAAAAATAGATATTACATATTTTATTTTCGGAATCGTACATCGGGCATCCGAGATTGGGGTTCCCTTCTTTGATTTCAGGTTTTTTCAAGGAAATCTGGACATAATCGTTATCCTTGATTTCGATTGAAAGAAATTGATACAATGATGGCAGTGTGACATCCTCGTTCCACCTTCTTAAATCCTCCATGCTTACCACGATAAGTTCC
Organism: uncultured Thermoplasmata archaeon; assembly: GCA_965372465.1. Lineage (GTDB taxonomy): Archaea > Thermoplasmatota > Thermoplasmata. The sequence continues at coordinate 2,369 of CBDVCK010000317.1, forward strand.
TTCTTTTCGCAGCACTGGCCGCATCTTTGGCACTCGAAAACATACTTTCCGCGGGAAGGTTCAGTCTCCTTTGCTGCTTCTTGGGTTTGTTCCTCTTTGTCCCCTTCTTGATCCCCTCTTTGGTCTCCTCCTTGGTCTTCCTCCTGGTCCTCCTCATGGTCCTTTTCTTGCTCTTTGTCTTTTATTTGGCCTTCTTTTGTCAAAAGCTTCCCCTCGAGCCCACCTATACGTTTTTTTTGATTTATAATTTGTTCTTAAAAAAGCCATACTTTAAATTAATAAAAAATGCCCGAAATATCCGTGAATGCCCATTAATAAAAGGTAAAAATGAAGGGTGGATAAAACCATATTATTGACAAGCTGGCTTGCCTTAAAATGGATTACTTCGCCTCCATTGATAATAAGGCATTACATATTTCTTGTAAACATCCTGTAGGATTAAATATTCCCGTCTGCCGTCCTCAGTCAAGCTGAACACCTCTAGAAACAACAAGGTTAGGGGCCCTTTTGGGCCCTAAACCGCATAAAGTATCATGCTTCGGCTTTCGCTTCCTCGGGTCTGACGAATTCCAAAAGATCGAAATCAGCACGTCTCTTGACAGGTATCCCCAAGTTCTGGGCGATACTGGCCAGATCGTCGATGACTCGTCTGATCCCTTCAACTTCTTCTCCTTGGTACTCCAGCGTTTCTGCAATTTCTTCCAGATCAGAGATAGTATGGGTTTTAAGCCACCTTCGCTGTTCTGGAGTAGCATTGCGGAGATACGGGTTCATTGAATCCTTTGCACGTCTTACTTTTCTCTTTTTCACTACATTCATGTGCATCCCATCCTGAAAGGTTTATTTCTGTTTGCAATGCATGTATCTCTACATCATTTGTCAGACATATTGTCTGCTAATCACCTATATGTAAGTTATTATATATATAATTTTTGGTAAAAATCAATTTCATATGCCAAAATAGGTAAAGTATATGACAAAATTTCATATTTTGTCTGACAAACTTAGCGAAGACCTGAGGATTTGATCATCTTGAGGTTTTTTTCCTCAAATCCCTGCCATGTAAAATGGATCATTCCGCACCTATATCTCTTTACTCAAAAGTAAAGCCTGCAATGATGACATATCCATCGACTTTGAATGGCATTCCATGCCAATGGCCGTGCGCACATGGGGCAGATTATGTGCCTCTCAGGTCTTGTGAGTTTGGACAGGTTGTTTAAGACAAGCGCCACACCTATCATGATAAGCACACCTGAGAATATGAAGAAGATAAAGAGCAACCCTGAGCTGAAAAATGAAAATTCACCGCTTCCTTCCACTAAGAAAAAGTACAACAAAATCATTATAGCACCTATACAAACCAACACTATCCCAAAGTAAACACCGCTGAGGAACAGCTGTGGTTTTCTACGGGACATATAATAAGAGAATATAATCATAAAGTATATAATTTATCACATGAGGTACAAGTCGATTCTGCAAGTCAAATCTTCATTTTGGAGGTCATTTCACTACCGAAGGCTTTATACTTTAAGATTTGTTTAACCTATTAATATAACGGGGCGAGAGCATGAAAATCATGGAGAAACTCCTATCCGGTGCAAAAAAAGAGAAATACATCCACGAGAAGTCAAGAAAGCTACTTGACAAGGGTAATGAATTACTTGCCAAGAACAACAACACCAAGGCCTCTGCACAATACAACAAATTAATTGACTACCTTGAATCCCATAAAGAGGATATCACTACTTATCAAGGTTATATCTCAGGGGTTTACAA
>CBDVCK010000318.1:0-4134 GCA_965372465.1 uncultured Thermoplasmata archaeon
TCCATTTGTCAATGGTACTGGTCTTTGAGGAATCGAAATCCTTTATACCCTCTATTGCCTTGCTGATGAAAGTCTCCACATTCCAAAGTTTTGTTATGAGCCGAACACCGCGTTTTATGTCCCTCATCCTGAATGGATTGTCCATACCAAGAGCGCAGGTTGCAGCATAGTAACGCATGGCATCAGAGCCGTACTCATTGAGAATTTCCATGGGGTCAACGGCATTACCCTTGGAGGCGTGCATTGGGGTTCCATCCTCGGCCAATATGTACTCGCCTATCATTATATCGTTCCATGGTTTTTGATTGACAAGCAGATGCTCCCTGATGATTGAGTAAAACGCCCATGTTCTTATGATGTCCTGGGCCTGGGGTCTAAGGGACATGGGGAAGATTTTTTTAAACAAATCGTCATCCCTCTTCCAAAAGCTATTGAACAATGGGGAAATACTGGAATCCATCCAGGTGTCGAACACATCCTCGCACCCCTTGAGCTCGCCTCCGCACTTGGGGCAGGATTCCACTGGAGGCGGTTCAATGGTGGGATCGATATAACACTGCTCTTCGGAGGCCAAAACAACCTCATCGCATTTTTCGCATTCCCAAATAGGAATAGGAGTGCCAAAGTATCTCTGTCTTGAAATCACCCAATCCCATTTAAGGGAGTTAACCCAGTCCTTTAAACGTATTTCCATGAATTTAGGGAACCAGTTGATTTCATCTGATCTTTTCAGCACATCGGATTTGAAGTCAAGGAGTTTTAAAAACCATTGGGGGACCTGAAGAAACTCGATTGGGGTTTTGCATCTCCAGCAGGAGCCAACACTCTGGTCCAAATCCTCCTGCTTTATCAGAAGACCCTGCTCCTTCATATCAGAAATTATTGCTTCTTTTGCTTCGGATATCGTCATACCCTTGTATTTTCCGGCAATTTCTGTCATCTGGCCGTACTCGTCTATGCCCTTTTCGATTTTGAGTCCATAGCGGAAGATCCATTCCAAATCATCCTTGTCACCAATTGAGCATATCATTACAATGCCAGTTCCGAAGTCAGAAAGAACATTGTCATCCTCCACAATCTCAACTTGCCTGTTGTAAACAGGTGTAATAAGTAATTTACCTCCAAGCTCTCCCGCCCTCTCATCCCTGGGATTTATTGCTACCAACTGACAGGTACAAAGCAGCTCGGGGCGGGTTGTGGCAATTATTACATCCTCATCCCTGTCGCTTATCTTGAACTTGATGTAGTTCAATTTTGTCTTCCTGTCCTGGTATTCCACCTCTGCATCTGCCAGAGCGGTCATGCATCTCGGGCACCAGTTTACAGGGTGCTCGCCTTTGTAAATCAGGCCTTTTTTGTAAAGTTCGATAAAGGATATCTGGGTAAGCCGGCGATAGTACTCGGCATCTGTTTGATAGTAAATGCTGGGGTCCATGCTCTCCCCGAGAATCTTGAACTGCTTTGTCATCTCTGCAATGTTTTCGTTTGCAAATTCCCTGCAGAGCTTGATGAATTCTTGTCTGTCTATGTCCTTTCTTGTGATCCCCAGCTTTCTCTCCACTCTTTCCTCAATAGGTATTCCGTTGGTATCAAAGCATAAGGGAAAGAACACATTATACCCTCGAAGCCTCTTGTACCTGGCTGCAAAATCGATATGTGTATAGTGCACGGCATGGCCTACATGCAGTCCCCCTGAGGCATATCTCGGGGGGTTGTCGATGCTGTAGGTGGGTTTATCTGATTTGGGATCGAACCTGTAAATCTCGTTCTCGTCCCAGAAATCCTGCCATTTTTTTTCGATTTCTATCTGATTCAAATTGGCCATGTGCCACTGGGAAACACTTGGTTAAATAAAAGGTTTTTTACCAGGTAAAAAAACCCAACAAACTATAAATCACAGCCAAACCATTGGGATGCTCATGAAAGTCTATGTCGTGGACAACGGCGGCCAGTGGACCCACAGGGAGTGGCGTGTTCTTAGGGATCTCGAGGTAGATACAAAGATAATACCTAATACCACACCTTTTGAGGAGCTTGATGTTGACGGCCTTGTGCTATCAGGTGGTGCAGGAAGCACAGCAGGGGATTCGGTCCCCGGGAAGATCGATGATTACCTGGAAAATGCAGATTTTCCCATTCTCGGAATATGTTTCGGTCATCACTACCTTTCTCTGCATTTCGGGGGAAAGACCGGCCTTGCAGAAAAACCCGAATTCGGGAAGATGGAGATCGTGGTTGATGAGGAAGACGAGCTGTTCTCTGATCTGCCAAGGACATTCAATGCCTGGGAATCCCACAATGACGAGATCAAGGAGGTTGGAGACGATTTTGTGGTTCTAGCCCATTCCGCAAACTGCAATATTGAGGCCATAAAGTTCCTCAAGAAACCATTTTACGGGGTTCAGTTTCACCCCGAGGTGGAGCATACAGAGCACGGCTACGACATATTCAAGAATTTCCTGAAACTTTGTAAAAAATAAATTTGGGGGGAGAGACATGCTAGAAGAAATCGATTTGCGAAAGCTATCTGAGATTGCAGATGCAAAACCATCTTTTATCAGTATTTACTTGAGTGCCAAGTCCGAAGATTACGAAAGATTCCTCAAAAAAAGGGAAAGCGAATGTCTCGGAGCCCTCAAGAACGAAAAGGAACTAAAACAGATCTTTTCGGATAATATGGAGAAGATCAAGGAATTTCTGGGCACCGGGAAAAGAAATCATAATACCAAGTCCTTTGCCATCTTTTCCTCTTCATCTACCGATTTTTTTGAAAGTTACGAGCTTCCCATGGAAATTGCGAACCAGTTGATCGTGGATACTTCACCCTATATCAGGCCTCTTGCCATGCTAAAAGAGGAGTGGGAATCCTTGGCAATTGTTCTTCTTGATCACAGCAATGCAAGGATGTATCTTATGTCCTCTGCCGAGATTTCGGACACCAAGAACATGCACAAGGACATCATGAACAAGCACAAGAAAGGCGGCTTTTCCCAGATGCGCTTTCAGAGGTTGAGAAAGGGGGCAATTGATCATTTTTTCAAGGAGGTTGTGGATTATCTTTTAGGCTTTTTGGAAAAGGAAAATGTAAGAAGGATTGTGATAGCCGGACCCGGGGGTGCCAAAAAGGAATTTGAGGACTATCTTCCCGAAAACATTAAAAGTAAAGTTATTGGCCTAATTGATCTGGATTTCGACGTTCCGGAAGGCAAGTTGATCTCCGATTCTCTTGAAAGCTTCTTTGCAAAGGAGAGTCAGGAAGAGAACGAGATGGTTGCAAATCTCAGGGCAGAAATCCTGAAAGATGGTCTTGTGGCTTATGGCGTGGATGACACCCTTAGCGCTGTAACCGAAGGCAGGGCCGAGCTTCTCCTTATCAACACAGGCAAGAAGGCTGTGGGCTGGAAATGCGAAAGATGCAATATTTTCAGATCAGGCACCTCAAAGGCCTGTGAATCCTGTGGAGAAGAGGTATTTAGCGTGGATGTGATTGAGGAGCTTGTGGAAGAGGCAAATAACATGGGGACAACCCTGGAATTTATCAAGGATAATGAATTTCTGGAAGAGCTTGGCGGGGTTGCTGCTTTCTTGAGGTTCTGAAAGTCTTAAACTATCGATTATCGCTCCAAATCTTTTAGGATTTCATCAATTTCGTCTGGTTGTTTCTCCTCGGTATTTTCCTCTTTTACCTCTGTTTCCTGAGGTTCCCCCGAGATATCTTCTTCACCCTCCGATTTCTCAACCGGTTCCTCTTCTGTGAATTCTTTTTCAATGGGCCCTTCATCCTCTTCGTATTCGATATCTTCTTGTCCTGCATCTTCTTCTACTGGCTCCTCATCGAGCACTGGTTCCTCACCAGGCTCTCCTTCCTCTTCAAATTCCATCTCGCCTTCTTTCTCCAACTCTTCACCCTCGATTTCTTCCATCTCTTCTAAATCCTCGGCCTCCTCTTTTAATTCTCCTTCACCGAGACCTTCCTCCACTTCCGAGATTTCATCCCCTTCTTTTCTTCTCCTCGTTAGGAGGAAGAGCACAAGTAAAACAACGATCACGACAATTAGGATTATCCAGGGTATCATACTAGGCTCTTCTCCTTCCTTCTCTTTTGAGGCTATCGTCACAGTATCATCTTCGCTT
>CBDVCK010000319.1:0-4121 GCA_965372465.1 uncultured Thermoplasmata archaeon
TTATTAGAATTTAAATAAAAATATTTATAATCAAGATGTTATATAGTCTTATATAAGTGGGATAACTATGGATTTCAAAGTATTAATCGAAAAAGACGAGGACGGTTGGTTTGTAGCTACAGTCCCATCACTCCCAGGATGTATATCTCAAGGTAAAACAGAAAAAGAAGCAATAAAAAATATAAAAGAAGCAATCGAACTTCATTTAAGTACTTTGGCTGAGGATGGCCTTCCCATAAAGCAAAATAAACATGTCAAAGAAACTTTGGTCTCAGTGGAAGTATGACCAAATTACCCGTTATTTCTGGTAAGAAGCTAATTAAAGTTTTATCAAAATTAGGTTATTATGTTAGAGATTAAAAAGGAAGCCATATACATTTACGGCATCCCATAAGAAGACCTTTGACAGTGCCGGCTCATAAAACCATTGCCAGAGGAACATTGCGAGCCGTCATAAGGGATTCAGATTTGACTGTTGATGAATTCTTACAAATACTGGAAGAAATATAATTTTTTAAGTATAGAAAGATACTTTTGATTTCGGAATCCGTGAGGTGGCTCCCCAAAAACCGCGCAGAGTATTGGGCGGAGGAAGAGGGAAGGGGAATGCAGGAATCCCTAAAAAGAGAGCAATTAAGCGCAAGGTATTTATCTGGCTATCACAATAACTTTCAGTAATGAAGAGGAAAATAGTTGCATTTGTGCTAAGTTTTGCGATAGCAATAGGTAATTTATACGGGATATTCACGAACTATGAAGACGGTAATGTCGTAGCAGATATTCCCGGGGAACATAACCCCGATGCAAATACGGTAGGGTTGTGGCATTTTAATGAAAGTTCCGGACCACAAGCAAATGACTCCAGTGGAAACAATAATGACGGTACTCTATATCCGAGTTACCCTTCAGATTCACCGCAATGGGTGGATGGAAGGTTCGGCAAAGCACTGGAGTTTGACGGTGTAAATGATTTTGTGGAAATTCCCGATTCCAATAGTTTGGATATCACAGATGAGATTACTATGGAGGCCTGGGTGAAACCCTATAGTTTCTCAACAATCCCGTACATCATTAGCAAAAAGAAAACGGATACTGCTGGTCTTTATGCCCTGATAATAACGGATGAAGGAAAGGCAAAGGCGTTTTTTGACACCCCTAATCACATAACTGCATGGGATCCAATCCCTCTAGACGAATGGACTTATCTCGCAGCTACTTTTAACGGATCTGTTAAACGGATATATATTAATGGAGTGGAAAATAACAACGAAACATACTCTCATATTGCACCTACAAGCACCCATCCGTTAAGAATAGGAAGTCCGGGGTCAGGTGATAATTTTGATGGTATCATTGATGAGGTCCGCCTCTCAAATGTGGGAAGAACTGCTGAGGAAATAGCCGATTACTATAGGTCAACGTCAACGTTATATGTTGATGATAGTTACACGGGTTTTGAACCTGATTTTGGCATCACAAAATTCAAAGTGATCCAGAATGCCATTGATAATGCAACTATCGGAAATACCATTTTCGTATTTAATGGGACATATTATGAGAATGTTGTGGTAAATAAAACGATAAATCTGACTGGAGAGAATATGAATACCACTATAATAGATGGGCAAGGTTTGGATACTGCAATATATATCACAGCTGATTGGGTGAATATTACAGGTGTCACGATAAAATCCTTTAACACAACTACGATCAGAACGGGTGTAATACTTCACATTACTGAGAATTGTAGTATTATGAACAATAATATATCTAACAACGATAAGGGTGTTTATCTATGGTACTCCAATAATAATATTGTCTCCGAAAACATCATTTCGAATAATACGAGAGGCATTCTAAATTATTTTTCCGATTACACAAGCATTGCCCAAAATACCCTTGTTGATAATGAATATGCAATATATATACAATCTTCTAAGCAAAATGAGATTTATGGAAATTCCATGATAAGCAATGGTATCTTTATTAGGGGAGATTTCATCAACGAATGGAACTCTCACACTATCGATTCTCTTAATTCTGTAAACCATAAACCTGTATATTATTGGAGAAACAAGTCGGGAGGCATTATTCCTCAGGGAGCTGGGCAGGTAATTCTGGCTAATTGCTCAGAAGTTACTGTTGAAAATCAAAAGCTGGTTAATGGATCAGTTGGTGTGATCATTGGCTTTTCATCAAATATATTTATTTCCAATAATAATGTTTCGAACCAAAGTTATGGATTTTATATTTATAATTGCCAATTTATATCCATAATCAAATGCAATATCATCCACAATATTATTGGTGGTATTACGATAAGAAAATCGAATGGAAGTGAAATTAGAGAAAACTGGATTTCAAATAATAATGATGGTATTTATCATTATCAATGCAGCAAGAGTAATATAATTGGCAACATTTTCTTGAATAATCGCGATGCCTTATATGTGCATGGAGGGACACATAATATCATCTCTTTCAATAACTTCTCACAAAACAGCGTTGAAAGTCTACTTTGTGTTATGGGTAATCATACCAAAATTTCTAGTAATATTGTGTCGTACAATTATATCGGCCTGCAGTTCATTCTAATGGACTACAGCTACGTAACTGGAAATAAAATCTCATACAATGAACACCATGGTATAAACTTTCAGGGTTCCCATAATAATACAATCTCAGGAAACAATGTTACTAATAATTCAAAAGGAATATACTTCTCACAATCCAAAGATAATATAGTCATTGGCAACGATTTTTATTCTAATTTCGAAGATGGAATATATCTTTATTTATCGAACAACAACAAGATTCATCATAACAACTTAATAAATAATTATAACCAATCATACGATGATACATACAATGGAAATCAATGGGATAATGGGTATCCTTCGGGTGGAAATTACTGGTCCGATTTTGATGAAACAAGCGAAGGGGCTTATGACGATTATAAAGGAGTAAATCAAGATATAATAGGATGGGACGGAATTGTTGACAATGGAACAGGTGCGGGAGGGGGTAAGAATCCTTATGAGATCGATGATGACTCTCATGATAACTACCCCCTTATATGGCCATATCAAAACTATATGATTTTAAAGCAGGGATGGAACTTTGTTTCCATTCCATTTATTCAGCAGGAACAGAATTTGATTTGGGTGCTTGAATCGATTGATGGTTTGTATGATGCAGTCCAGTGGTATAGTCCAAACGACATCTGGAAACACAACAAGGTAAGCAAGCCCTACGGAAACGACCTATTCGAGTTAAACGAATCAATGGGATTTTGGATTCACATCACCAATCCAGGAGATACGATTTTCCTTTACAATGGCACCCAACCATCAGCCAACCAAACAATCCAACTTCACGGAGGCTGGAACATGGTGGGCTATCCCTCCCTCATACCTTACAACAGAACAGAGGGACTGAACAACCTCACATTCAACACACACGTCGATTCTATCTGGACCTACAATGCCGCAACGCAAAATTACAAAGAACTCACCGCATCAGATTTTTTTGAGATAGGGAAAGGATACTACATCCATGCAAAAGAAGAGTGCACATGGGTGGTCCCGTTGTAAAGGGTCGCCTAACCTCCCCAACCCTCTTGTCTATATCCCCCATCCCTATCGCATCCATCCCACGAAAAGCCAAGAGGGCGAATGTGAGGTGGGCCTGTCACCCAGAGGGGGTGTGGATGGTGGTCGACCCTTTTTCTGAACCAAAAAATCGAGGCCACAGTATTGGAGGTTGGAGAGGGAGGGGAATGTTGAATCTCAAAAGGGAGCATAAAGCGGAAGGTATTTATCTAGTAATCACAATAACTTTCACTCATGGGCAGGAAGGTAATTGCATTCTGGCTTATTCTATCGATGGTGTTGGGCTTTATTGTGATTGTAGATGTCACTATGGATTTTACACTTGAAGTGGGAGGGACCACACTTTACGTCAATACGACAGGTAGTGGAGGGGCGTATACTAGTATACAGAACGCGATAAATGCAGCTAATGATGGGGATACGGTGTTTGTTTACAATGGAACGTATAATGAGACTGTGATTGTGGATAAGACCATCAATTTGACTGGAGAAAATAGAGATACCACTATT
>CBDVCK010000320.1:0-4061 GCA_965372465.1 uncultured Thermoplasmata archaeon
ATACACGATAAGTTTAATAAGGGATATTCCTCAAATTATAACAATTCCTATAATAATAACTGAAAAAAGGTGCGTAAAGGCGGCAATAGCCAATATTAAAAGAAGTATCAGCTTAAATGAGAATGTAGGTTTCTCTCCGCTAAGATGATGCCTCAAATTTAAGTAAAAAAACATAACAATGAAGAGAAAACCCAGTGTTCTAGGGGTAAAGAGAAGATCATTATAGAAGCTAACGAGAATGTATACCGTCGGAACGATGAAAGCTAGGTCTTTCGAAATTCTACGACCAATTAGGTAGAGAAAAAGGAAAATCGTAATCTGGATTGCTATAAGGCCTAATACGTGGCTTTGATTAAGCGGTGATACACCAAGGACCTCGGCAATGATGCCATTTAAAAGCGGCATCGAAGGATAAACACTTAAATAGTTATCACCCTCGGGTATATGATTATTTTGCAGAATCAAGGCGCTCTGTGTGTTTCTGGTAACTTGGTCCTTCCCATAAATATCTGGATATTGTGCAGAATTATATGATACGAAAATGAGGAATAAAACCGTAAAAAGTATGAAACTGTATCGCAAAATCTTAAAGTGGAAAAGCATAAAAAACACGATTGATACCACTATGAGAAATAATAATGGCACCATTAGATAATGAGGCGGGTCAAGAATCGGTCCCCTGGAATCGGTCTTAAATAAAAAAAGGCTTAAAAACACTGTGACAATAGGAATTATGGGCTGAAGTAATATTTTCATGGATTTTTTATTGATCTCAATCATAATTAGCTCAGCTCTTAATAGCCATAGCCCTGCTATATTTTAAAAGTTACCCTTTACTAACCTCGAAAGAACCTGTTCGTATCTTTTAATATTGCTCCTTACAGTGAAATGACCCAAGGTATAATTATGTCCGTTCTCCCCAATTTTTTTGGCAATGCCGCCGTTTTCAACGAGATGTTTTATATCCTCAACCATCTGCTCTTTTGAGCCAGACAATAGACCACATTCCCCGTTCTTTAATATCCCATCTATGTCAGCATAAAGCGAGATGACCGGCACCTTGTTTACCCATGCCTGAAGAAATGTATTCGGAAAACCCTCTGCCTTGCTTGTGTTTGTTAAGATATAAGATTTTCCTATGATACGTTTCACTTCGTCGAAGGGAAGCTTGCCGAGATATTTTAGGTTTTTGACCCTCGCTATCGATGCCATAAGTCCCTTTTTGTCCTTATATTCATCCATACCCCCAATCATAATAAAATCGTATTTTGGGAGGTGTTCTGCGACCCAAATAAATACCTCAGGTTGTTTGACTTCCTTGATGTTCGAAATCCAGCAGACAGTGGGTCTTTCGTATTTTTTTAAGGGTGCAGTCTCAGCTTCAACTCTAAACATCATGTTTGGGATTACAACACTTTGTCCTCTAAATTCCTTTGGTAACCGATCAAGCTGTTCATTTTTTTGGCAGACGATTAAATTGGATCTGAGAATTACATTCCTGTCAACACGTGAAAAGATATTTCTTAGTTTATCAGATTTTGTGTGAATCGCAGATGACAACTTTTTATGTTGAGGATAAAGTGTGGTGTCGTGAGCGTAGTGCCAAACCATCTTCTCGCCAAGAATTTGTTTTGCTATAAAGGCCACTAAGTTAAAGACACCATCACCCCTACGGTAATAGATATCAGCTTTGAGGCGGATACATAGAATAAACGCATAAAAATTCTCAAATATTCTATCGAACAGGCTGTACCCTGTTTTTGGGATGGTATGAATAAATACTTCGTGAGCATCTTTTCTTATGGTTTTTGGCTGCCCATAATCCCTTGTTATGTAATGGACATCCCATGCCATTTTCGATAATTCCTTGGCAATATTGTGACTTTGAAGTTCGCTACCCCCAATTTTATAATCTGGATGTGAGTACATTAAAAAGCAAATTCTTTTTTGTTTCATGTTCATACTGTAGCTCCCGATTACTTTACCAACATTAACTTATACTATTTGTTCGACATATAACTCTTAATTTAAATAGGTTAGTGATAGACTATATAATTTTTTTTATTATGTGACAGGTGATTGTCAACTTGAGCCGAACTGGATATTATGAGCATTTATAAACGATTTGTATCATCTAAACGCAGAGCATTAATTTTAAAGGATTAAATTAGTTTTATATCCTTCCGGTTCTCTGTCTGAGGATGGCATATTCTGCTCGTTAGAGTATCAGAGGCTATAATTGATATAGTGCCAGTTAAAGCACATATTGACCATAGCTCTACCATAGTGAGAGTTGCCATTCACATTGTTTTACAGAAATTGAAGACCTCTCTAAATATCATAGTGAAAACTTATAAGCAAAGAGTATATTATCTTTTGCCTTAATAAATTATTATGTCCCAAATCATAACTTTAATGGGTAAAAATGTAGAAAGAAATTATGGGTTGGGGGTAAACAATTGAGTTCTCGTAACAAATCCAATGTCAATGATAGGACTTATGAACAGATAAAGAACCATTACGAGGTCGAAAAAACTATTGCCAAGCGATTAAAAAAATCTACTAAGGAAGAAAGGAAAATAATCTATAAAACAATGTATGATGAGCTGTTTGAATGCGTCCCCGACCACCCAAGACTTAAAATTCGGGATAGTAAAGATATTGGTACACTAAAAAATCAGAATAAATTGAAATTAGTTGAAAATTTTATCGATAAACACTCTGTCTTTGTAGAATTTGGGGCAGGTGATTGTAGATTTGCTATGGATATATGCAAAAGAGTAAGATCAGTTTATGGCATAGATATTTCGGATCAGAGGGAACAATTGAATGTTGCACCAAATAATTTTGAATTGATTATTTACGATGGTTATAATCTTGAAATGCAAGAGAATTCCGTCGATGTCATATTTAGTGACCAATTGATAGAACATTTACATCCTGAAGATACCGAGTTTCATTTTCAGTTGGTAGAAAATATCTTGAAATCAGGAGGGGTATATGTATTTAGAACACCACATAGTTACTCAGGCCCCCACGATATTTCCCGTTATTTTTCAAATGTGGCAGAGGGTTTTCACATTAAGGAATGGACTTACAGCGAGATTGCAGGTATTCTTAGTAAATGCAGATATTCATCATGGGAAGGGTATTGGTATGCAAAAAACATTCTTAAAAAAATGCTATTTTCATATTTCATTATAATTGAGGATGTTCTTAATCCCCTTCCAAAACATATTCGGTATAGTGCATCCAGATATCTTCTTCCAGATATAACCATAGCAGCCTTTAAATAATGTATTGAAGCGCCGTTGGGTAAGTGCTCATTGGTCTATTATGACTTTTACCTCGTACTCAAAATATCCGACTAAATCTAAGTATTAATATAACTCTTCGGTCTTCTAATCCCCCAAAGACACAGAATCATAATATTTATATGGAATACCCCTATTCGAGAATAAGGAAAAGGTGCAATATCAATGGGACCCTGGAAGAAGAATGGACATAATCACTATGCTATCACAAAAATATTTTCTTCGAAGTTAGCAACAATCTATGCTCATGATCCGGAGGCTAAACATATAGTTACTTCTGGCTATACAACATCAGGCGGTTATATAAGGGCAAATTCCATAGTTGTTTTTGACAAATATACTATGAGTCTACCAATGACTAATGGATAATATATCTATGATTCCAATAAAAAAAGTATGAGCCTGAAAACAATCGTCGTATAAACGATAACAATAAATTCACAATTTACTTGACTGGTGAATAAAGTTAGAATTGAGGTGAACGTGCCGATTGTGAGGAATCAAATGAGCAAAACCAAAAGAAAAATGAAGATATTGATGGTGTTACCCACTTTGTCAGATCCATTCATGCACCCTGTTTACCATTCTATGTTCAAAGATATGATTGCGGAGCATTTTCCAAAGATGGGGCATGAAATCATATGGGTAACTGAACGAAGGAATAAACCTAATAAAAACCAAATTATAAATTGGAAAGGAATTCGTTGTCACGTTATGACGGCTCCATTCCGTAACGAAGGAATTCTT